>NZ_CP039740.1:3995000-4295000 GCF_005153485.1 Pseudolabrys sp. FHR47 | reverse complement strand
GGAGAGAGCAGCGAGCTTGCCGCCTTCCGAGATCAATTGATCCGTCGCGAGCACGCCGGCACCACCGCCATTGCCGACGATGACCAGATCGTTGGACGCCTGCTTGGGCATGCGCGCCAATGTCGCCGCCGCGTCGAACAATTCCTCGAAGCCGGACACGCGCAATATGCCGGCGCGGCGGAAGGCCGCGTCGTAGACTGCATCGGCGCCGGCCAGCGCGCCGGTGTGCGAACTGACGGCGCGGGCGCCTTCCTCGGCGCGGCCCGCCTTGATGGCAACGACCGGCTTGACGCGCGCGGCGCGGCGCGCCGCCGACATGAATTTGCGCGCCTGGGTGAGGCCCTCGGCGTAAATGAGGATCGCATCGGTGCCGCGATCCATGGCGAAGTAATCGAGCATGTCGCCGAAATCGACGTCAGTCATATTCCCGACCGACACCACAGCGGAAAAGCCGATGCCGCGCGGCTGCGCCCAATCGAGAACGCTCGTGGCGATCGCGCCCGATTGGGTGAGCAAGGCCAGATTGCCCGGCAGGATGGGTGCTGGCGCGAACGTGGCGTTGACGCCGATTCCTGGCATGGCGATGCCGAGACAGTTCGGGCCGACGATCCGCAACAAATGCGGCCGCGCCGCCTCGAGCATCTGCTGCTTGCGCGCCTTGCCTTCGGCTCCTTCGAAG
This sequence comes from Pseudolabrys sp. FHR47, assembly GCF_005153485.1. Classification (NCBI taxonomy): domain Bacteria; kingdom Pseudomonadati; phylum Pseudomonadota; class Alphaproteobacteria; order Hyphomicrobiales; family Xanthobacteraceae; genus Pseudolabrys; species Pseudolabrys sp. FHR47. Next base: position 4,294,321 of record NZ_CP039740.1, on the reverse strand, counting down.
CCCGCGGTCAGCACCACGGCCGCTTTGGTTCCCTTCCGGCCAAGCTCGGCGATGATCGGCGCCACCGTGTCCGGGGGCGTCGCGATGACAGCGAGTTCCGGCGCCTCCGGCAGCAGGGTGACATCGGCGATGCTGGCCAGCCCGGCCACGGCGGATTCGTTTGGATTGACGGGGTAAATTGGGCCCTTGAAGCCGGCGCCGGTGAGGTTGTTCATCAGCGCGAAGCCGACCGAACGCGGACGATTGGAAGCGCCGACGACGGCTATGGATCGAGGCTGAAACAGACTGCCGAGATTTCGAATGGACATTGTTAAGGAACGTCGCTTGGAATGTGTCGCTTTGCGAAGGACATGTTGGCCGCACTCAAGAGAGTTGCACTTGATCTGCCGCAAACATTCGGTCTTAGTGAAGCAAGTCAGCCTATCCTACGCTGAATTTATGACAGGTCTCTCGTGAGCATCGGACTGATCGCGCTGCTGGACGACGTCGCGGCGCTCGCCAAGGTGGCGGCGGCTTCGCTCGACGATGTCGCCGGCCAGGCCGCGAAGGCCGGTGCCAAGGCGGCCGGCGTCGTCATCGACGACACGGCCGTGACACCGGGTTACGTCATCGGCTTCGCCGCCAAACGCGAACTGCCGATCGTCGGCAAAATCGCGCTGGGGTCGCTACGCAACAAGCTTCTTGTGCTGCTGCCGGCGGCGCTGGCGCTGAGCTATTTCCTGCCGTGGATCATCACGCCGCTTCTGATGATCGGCGGCGCCTATCTTTGTTACGAGGGCGCCGAGAAAGTCGTCGAGGCTGTGCTGCCGCATCGCGCGCACGCCCACGAGGCGAAGATCGAATCCGTCGCCCTCAATCCGCGTTCATTCGAAGACGAAAAGGTCGCGAGCGCGATCAAGACCGATTTCATCCTCTCGGCGGAAATCATGGCGATCACGCTCGCCGCCATTCCTGCCGGCAATATCGTGACGCAGGCGCTGGTGCTAGCGGTGGTGGCGATCGGTATCACCGCCGGGGTCTACGGTGTTGTCGCGCTGATCGTGAAAGCCGATGACGCCGGCGTGGCGCTGGCGCGCAACGACCGGCCGTCGGCGCTGGGCTGGACCAGCCGCGTATCGGGGCGTGCCCTCGTGCGGGGCATGCCGTATTTTTTGAATGCGTTGAGCATCGTCGGCACGGCCGCGATGATCTGGGTCGGCGGCGGCATCGTCCTGCACGGTCTGGAAGTCTACGGCCCGCCGCAGATCCATCACGGCGTCGAAACGGCGACGCATGCGGTGTCGGCCCTGGCGCCGGCGCTTGGTCCCGTTCTGGAATGGGCAACTCACGCCGCGATCTCCGGCGTCATCGGTCTGCTGCTCGGCGGCGCGCTGATACCGATCGTCGAATTCGCGGTGTCGCCCGCCTGGAAGCGGGCGAAGGCTCTCGTGCGCTGACGCGCTATTCCTTCACCGCGCCGGTCATCGCCGACACATAGTGCTCGACGAAGAAGGCGTAGAGAATGACCAGCGGCAGCGAGCCGATCATGGCGCCGGCCATCAGCGAGCCCCAGCGATAGACGTCGCCGTCCACCAGCGCTGTGACGATAGCGACCGGCACGGTCTTGTACTGCGTCGATGAGATGAAGGTCAGCGCGTAGATGAATTCGTTCCAGCACAGGGTGAAGCAGAAGATGAAGGCCGAGATCAGGCCGGGCACCGCCAGCGGCAGGACGATCTTGACCAATATCTGCCAGCGGCTGGCGCCGTCGATGAGCGCGCATTCCTCAAGCTCGAATGGAATGGTCTTGAAGTAGCCCATCAAGAGCCAGGTCGAAAACGGAATGAGGATGGTCGGATAGGTCAGGATCAGCGCGAACGGCGTGTCGAACAGGCCGTACTGGAACACGACCGTCGACAGCGGAATGAACAGGATCGACGGCGGCACCAGGTAAGCGAGGAAGATCGCGCCGCCGACCCACTGCGCGCCGCGGTAGCGCAGCCGCACGATGGCATAGGCGGCGAGAACGCTGGCGAAGATCGAGAGCGCCGTCGCGCAAGTCGCGATCAGCATCGTGTTCCATAGCCAGATCGGATATTCTGTCTCGAACAGCAGTTTGTAGATGTGCTTGAAGGTTGGGTTCCAGGTCCAGAACGGGCTGTAGACGTCGAAATCGAGCAATTGTTCGTCCGGCTTCACTGAGGTCAGCGCCATCCAGTAGAATGGGAACAGCAGCACGGCCATGATGATGCCGAGCGGCAGATAGAGCGTCACCAGCCGTCGCGGCAGGCTGTTGAGATAGCTCATGCCCTCGCTGTGATCGGCGGCGGACGTGTCGGCCAGCGCGCGCTGCGGGCGGGCCGCTTTTTCGGCGAGTACGTCAGTCATTGTCGCCACCCATGCGCGCGTGGCGCTTGCGCCATTCGCGCCCAATGAAAGAATAGGTCAGATTTCGAAGTTGCGAGGGGTGTCTCAGTCATTCTCGCCACCCTGTTGCCATTTGCGGCGCTGCAGGCCGAACCACGACACCATGATCGCGGCCAGCAGGAACGGGATCATCGCAGTCGAAATCGCCGCGCCTTCGCCGAGCGAGCCGCCGATGATCGCGCGCTGATAGGACAGGGTCGCCATCAGATGCGTGGCGTTCACCGGGCCGCCGCGCGTCATCACCCAGATGAGCTGGAAGTCGGTGAAGGTGAACAGCACGGAGAAAGTCATTACCACCGCGATGATCGGCGTCAGCAGCGGATAGGTGATGAAGCGGAAGCGCTGCCATGGCGTCGCGCCGTCGATGGTCGCGGCTTCGTAGAGCGACGGCGACACCGTCTGCAGGCCGGCGAGCAGCGTGATCGCGACGAAGGGCACGCCGCGCCAGATATTGGCGAAGATCGTCGACCAGCGCGCATTCCACGGATCGCCAAGGAAGTCGATATTGGCCGTGATCAGGCCCATTTCCTTCAGCGTCCAGGAAATGATCGAGAATTGCGCATCGTAGATCCACCAGAAAGCGATCGCCGATAGCACCGTCGGCACGATGAAGGGGATCAGAACGACGGCGCGTAGGATGGCCTTGAATGGCAGGCGCTCGTTCAGCAGCAGCGCCAGATAAAGGCCGACCGCAAATTTGATGACGCTGGCGACGGTCGTATAGAGCATTGTATTGAACACCGACAGCAGGAACGTCGAATCGCCCTGCAGCCATTCGTAGTTTTCCAGACCGATGAATTCGCCGCTGCGGCCGATCTTGGCGTCGGTAAACGACAGCCAGACGCCGAGGCCGAGCGGATAGGCCAGAAACAGGATCAGAATCGCCGCTGCCGGCAGCATGAACCAGAGACCAAGCCAATTCTTATTGGTCTTGAGCTGGTCCCATGGCGTGGGCTCCTGGATCGGCCGCTTGTCCAGGCGTGATTTGAGGGCGACATCGGTCATCAGGTTTGAGCCCTGCATTCCGTCAACGCGGAATATTTTTCATGCCAACAGAAAGAAAGATCCCGGGCCCGCGCAGCGGACCCGGGACCTTGGGATCTTAGCGATAGATGCGCTTCAACTGCCGTTCGGCAATCGCGATCGCGCCCTTGGCGTTTTCGCGACCGGTGGCGTAGTTGGCGAACATGTCGACCACGATGAAGTCGGCAATCGCCGTCGCCGCTTTCTCACCGACTGAGCCGAGACCGCCGGCCGTGAGCGAGCGCTTGGCGACGTCGCGATACGGCGTCGTCTTCGGATCGGCGGTCCAGATCGGGTTCTTGTCGTAGGCGTTCAGACAATGCGTTAGATAGCCCTTGGCCGACTGCAGCCACGGATTGAAGTTGTCCGCTTCCAGCATGAAGGCGATCAGCGCCTTACAGGCCTGCGGGTTCTTGGTGTAGGTCATCGCCAGCGCCGGATACATCAGATGCAGCTCGGTGACCTTGCCGACCGGGCCGATCGGGAAGTAGGCATGGTCCATGTCGGCGGCGACATCCTTGGCGCTGTTTTGCGCCGCGACGTAAATCGAGATGCCGTTATTGGTCCAGTACACTTCCTTGGCCAGGAACGCCTTGTTGTTAGAGCCGTCGTTCCATGACGCGGTGCCGGGGATGCTGTTATCGTAAAGCGCCTTGGCGAATTCCAGGGCCTTGACGGTTTCCGGCGAGTTGATGATGACCTTGTCGTTGGCGTCGACGGTCTGGCCGCCATGCGCCCACAGGGCCCAGTGCACCCAGGTGTTGCCGTCGCCCGACGCGTGACCGAGCGCCATGCCGCCCGGCGTGCCCTGCGCCTTCATCGCCTTGGCGTATTCGAGCATCGCATCCGTCTTGTCCGGGAACTTGCTGAAGCCGGCCTTCTTGGATGCTTCGAGGCGATAGTTGATCAGAGCGCCGGAATAGCAGATCGGAACCGCGATCCACTTGTTGCCGCTCTTGCCGTACTTGACCGCGCTATCGACCCAGCCGCCGTATTTCTTGCCGAGATAATCGGCTACGTCGGTCATGTCGACGCATTTCTGCGGGAAAAGGTGCGGCAGCGAATAAAGACCCCAGAAGATATCCGGGCCCGTGCCGGTGTTGGCGGCGACCGAAGCCTTCGGCTGCACGTCTTCGTAGGATTCGCGGGCGATCTGGACCGGGACGCCGGTCGCCTTGGTGAAGGCGTCGATCAGCTTGACGAAAGCGTCGTCTTCCGACTGCACGAAATATTTCCAGCGCAGCATGGACAATTTAGCGCCTTTCTCGGGCTTCCACGGCGATGCTTGTGCCCAAGCCTTTGCCCAGTCGAGCAGGGCGGGACCGGACAGTGCGGCGGCGGCGCCGAGCGCGGTGCCACCCTTAACCAACGTGCGGCGTGTTAAGTCAGTCATCGTTTCTCTCCCTTTGAGTCCCGTTTTGGTTGACTATTCTTGTCACGCGTTCAGGCGTTTGCCTGTCGACGCGTCGAACAGATGCACATACAGCGGATCTGGTCGCAGCCGGATCTTCTCGCCCGGTTGGAATTGGTGACGCTCGCGGAACACCGCGACGACTTCCTCGCCGCCGAGATTGGCGAAGACCTGCGTCTCGGAGCCGGTCGGCTCGATGACGATGATCTCGGCTTCGGCGCCGTCGTTGGAGCCGTCTTCGACAAGCGTGAAATGCTCGGGACGAATGCCGTAAATGACATCGGCGCCGTTGGCATTGGCCGGCGGGTTTCCGATCGGCAATCGCACGCCCTGCGGACCGACAAATGTGCCGGTCCCGTTGACGCTGACCTTGCCCTTGAGGAAGTTCATGGCCGGCGAACCGATGAAGCCGGCGACAAAGACATTGGCCGGCTTGTCGTAGAGATCAAGCGGCGCGCCGATCTGCTCGACGATGCCGTCATGCATGACGACGATCTTGTCCGCCATGGTCATGGCTTCTATCTGGTCGTGCGTGACATAGACCGTCGTGGTCTTGAGGCGTTGATGCAGTTCCTTGATCTCGGTGCGCATCTGCACACGCAGTTTGGCGTCGAGGTTGGACAGCGGCTCGTCGAACAGGAACACCTGCGGGTCGCGCACGATGGCGCGGCCCATGGCGACGCGCTGGCGCTGGCCGCCGGAGAGCTGCCGCGGGAAACGATCGAGCAGCGCGTTGAGGCCGAGAATTTCGGCGGCGCGCTTGACGCGCGTGTCGATCTCCTCCTTCGGCGCGCCGCGCAGTTTCATGGAGAACGCCATGTTGTCGGCGACCGTCATGTGCGGGTAGAGCGCGTAGTTCTGGAACACCATCGCGATATCGCGCTCTTTCGGCGGCACGTTATTGACGACGCGCTCGCCGATGGCGATTTCGCCGCCGGTGATGTTTTCCAGGCCCGCGATCATGCGCAGCAGCGTGGATTTGCCGCAGCCGGACGGGCCGACCAGCACCACGAACTCGCCGTCGAGAATAGAAATATCAACGCCGTGAATAACGGCGGTCGTACCGAATGCTTTTCGGACGTCGCGAATGGCGACCGAAGCCATGTCTTCCCTCCCAATCGGCGCCGACCGGAACTCCTGATCGGCGTCACCGCGCGCAGGGTTGTCCCTGTCTTCGCAGCCGTTACGCATCTAACATGCTACCACGCAGATGATATCATCATATGACGTCGCCTGCGGCAAGGGCGGGTTCTGCCCACCGGTCGTTTCGAGTGCCAGAATTAGCCTTTTGTTGCAGATCAGGTCGTCATGCCGCCGTCGATCTGCATGGTTTGGCCGGTGTAGTAGCTGGACTCCTCGGAAGCGAGCCAAACCGCGCCGGCGGCTATTTCTTCCGGTGTGCCGAGACGGCCGATCGGCTGACGATCGATGAAATCCTGACGCACGTCCTTCGCCGATTTGGCGAGTTTCTTGGCGTTCGTCGCGATGCGCTCATTCAGCGACGGCGATTGGATGGTGCCGGGGCAGATCGCGTTCACCCGCAGACCCTGGCGCACGAAATCGGCGGCCATCGCCTTGGTCAGTCCGATCACGGCCGCCTTGGTTGTGCCGTAAACGTAGCGATTGGGCAGGCCGCGCAGGGACCCCGCGACCGACGCGATATTGATCACAGAGCCGCCGCCATTCTTGAGCATCGCCGGTACGAAAGCGCGCAAGGTGCGGTGCATGGATTTGACGTTGAGGTCGAAGGAAAAATCCCAGTCCTCCTCGCTGCAGTCGAGGATGCTGCCCTGATGAACGTAGCCGGCGCAGTTGGCGAGGATGTTCGGCGTGCCGAATTCCTTGATGACCTTGGCGGCGAGCGCGTTCACCGCTTCGGTCGAGCGCACATCGAGCGCAAAGGCCTTGGCTTTCTTGAGATCCTTCAGCTTGGCGGCGTCGAGATCGGTGGCGATGACCTTGGCGCCCTCATTGATGAAAGCCTGCGCGATCGCGCGCCCGATGCCTTGTCCGGCCGCTGTCACGAATGCGACCTTGCCTTTCAAACGTCCAGCCACGGTGTTTCCCCTAATCAGATTGTTTATCGTTATTTCGATCGGAAGACCGTTCGTCCCCGCGAAAGCGGGGACCCAGTCTTTAAAGCACTGGATTCCCGCTTTCGCGGGAATGAACGGAGGATGTCTCTGCTCTCGCGGATCAGGCTCTAATGATTGTCCCGCGGGATGTATTTCTGCGCGACGCGCTGATACTTCACCGCCGGCTTGAGCACCATGCCTTCGCCGAGCTGATCGACCATGCCGCGCTGGATTTCCTGCCATGGCGTCTGGCTCGGCGGATATTTGAAGCCGCCCTGCTTTTCCAGCGTGGCACGGCGCTCGGCAAGCTCCGCCTTGGAGATGAGAATGTCGGCGGTGCCCTTGTTGAGATCGATGCGGATGCGGTCGCCGTTCTTCAGGATGGCGAGCCCGCCACCGGCCGCCGCTTCGGGCGACGCATTGAGGATCGACGGCGAGGCCGAGGTGCCGGACTGGCGGCCGTCGCCGATGCAGGGCAGCGACAACACGCCCTTCCTGATGAGATAGTCCGGCGGCTGCATGTTCACGACTTCCGCCGCGCCCGGATAGCCGATCGGTCCGGTGCCGCGGATGAACAGCATGGTGTTCTCGTCGATCTTCAGCTTCGGATCGTCGATGCGGTGGTGATAGTCCTCCGGCCCCTCGAACACCACGGCGCGGCCTTCGAAGGCATTCGGGTCCTTCGGATTGCTGAGATAGCGCTGGCGGAATTCGTCGGAGATGACGCTGAGCTTCATCACGGCGGAGTCGAACAGATTGCCGTGCAGCACCTTGAAGCCGGCCTTTTCCTTCAGTGGCTTCTTGTAGGGCCGAATAACGTCCTCATTGATAATCTTGGCGCGCTTGACGTTCTCGCCCATGGTCTTGCCGTTGACGGTGATGGCGTCGCCATGGATGCGCTTGGCTTTCAGCAGTTCGTTCATCACCGCGGGCAGGCCGCCGGCGCGATAATATTCTTCGCCGAGATAGAAGCCGGCCGGCTGCATGTTGACCAGCAGCGGGATATCCAGGCCAACTTTCTCCCAATCGGTGATGTCGAGTTTGACGCCGATGTGCTTGGCGATGGCGTTGATGTGGATCGGCGCGTTGGTCGAACCGCCGATCGCCGAGTTCGCCATGATGGTGTTCTCGAACGCCTTGCGGGTGAGGATGTCCGAGGGCTTCAGGTCTTCGTGCACGATCTCGACCGCGCGCACGCCGGTGTCATAGGCAATCTGGCCGCGCTCGCGGTACGGCGCCGGAATGGCGGAACAGCCGGGCAGTGACATGCCGAGCGCTTCGGCCAGCGCATTCATGGTTGAGGCGGTGCCCATGGTGTTGCAGTGGCCGACCGACGGCGCCGAATTGGCGACCAGATCGATGAACTGCTGATAGGTGATCTTGCCGGCGGCGTGATCCTCGCGCGCCTGCCACACCACCATGCCGGAGCCGATGCGGCGCTCGCCGTCCCAGCCATTGAGCATTGGCCCGCCGGACAGCACGATCGCCGGAATGTTCACGGTCGCCGCCGCCATGATGCAGGCCGGCGTCGTCTTGTCGCAGCCGGTCATCAGCACGACGCCGTCGAGCGGATAGCCATAGAGAATTTCGACCAGGCCGAGATAAGCGAGGTTGCGGTCGAGCGCGGCGCCGGGGCGCTTGCCGGTTTCCTGGATCGGATGCACCGGGAATTCGAAGGCAATGCCGCCGGCGGCGCGAATGCCTTCGCGCACCCGCGACGCCAGTTCGAGGTGATGGCGGTTGCAGGGCGAGAGATCTGAGCCGGTCTGGGCGATGCCGATGATCGGCTTGCCGGAGGTGAGTTCCTCGCGGGTCAGGCCCCAGTTCAGGTAGCGCTCCAGATACAGGGCGGTCATCCCCGGGTTGTCCGGATTGTCGAACCAGAGCTGCGAGCGCAGGCTCTTGCCCTTGGGCTTCTTTTCGGACGAGCCGGATTTCCGCTGCTTCATAAAAGTCGCTCCCTGGCGCCGATGGCGCGTCATTGTCGGCTGGCTTGTGGTCGCAGCCTTGGTTGGTCGTCTGGAAAGGCTCGCCCTGAATCTAGCATGTTAGTCCGGCGGGGCGAGAAAAGGTGTGGCGAGGTCTCCGGGCGACCTCGCGCCCTGTTTTTCTATCGGCTCTAAGTTGAGCGCAAATCCCGGATTTGGGCAACGGGACGTTTGTGTGCAGCGCGGAAAGGCCTTATTGTATGCAGTTGCGGATAGGCCGCCTACGACTTGCTCCGGACTTAAAGTAGTGCCTAAAAATTGCACAGTGGCGTTCTGTCATGGCTGAGACCGTCCTCGACATCGTGGCAGCGCATCGGGCCGGGACTGCGACCCCGTCCGAAACGGTCGCCCGCACCTATGCCCGTATTCGCGCCCATGCCGACCCGGCGATGTTCATCACCTTGCGCGACGAGGCCGAGGCGCTGGCCGAGGCGCGGGCGCTGCAAGCCTCCGGCTGCACCGACCTGCCGCTCTACGGTGTGCCCTTCGCGGTGAAAGACAATATCGACGTCGCCGGCCTGCCGACGACAGCGGCCTGTCCGGCCTTCAGCTTCAACCCGGCCCACGATGCGACCGCGGTCGCGCGCCTGCGCGCGGCGGGCGCCATTGTCATCGGCAAAACCAATCTCGATCAGTTCGCCACGGGTCTTGTTGGCGTGCGTTCGCCCTATGGCGTGCCGCGCAACACCTTCGATGCCGAACTCGTGCCCGGCGGTTCGTCGTCCGGCTCCGCCACCGCCGTGGCAGCCGGCATCGTGCCGTTCTCGCTCGGCACCGACACCGCGGGCTCGGGCCGCGTGCCGGCCGGCTTCAACAATATCGTCGGCCTCAAACCCAGCCTCGGCCTCATCTCGACGCACGGTCTGGTGCCGGCTTGCCGCACGCTCGACTGCATTTCCATCTTCGCATTGACCGTCGATGACGCCTGGGCCGCGCTGAGTGTCGCGGGCGGTTACGATGCCGCTGACAGCTATTCGCGCACCCGCCCGCTCGGGCGTCCCGGCGCGATGCCGCCGCACATCAAGCTTGGCGTGCCGATCCCCGGCCAGCGGTTGTTCTTCGGCGACAAGGAATATGAGGCCGGTTACGAGGCCGCGCTGGCGCGTCTCGCCAAACTCGGCTGCGAGATCGTCGAGATCGATGTCGAGCCGTTCTACGAGACGGCGCGGTTGCTCTATGAAGGCCCGTGGGTCGCGGAGCGCGCGCTCACGGCGAAGGATCTGCTGGCCTCCGATCCCGACGCCATTCACCCGGTGACGCGCGAAATTACCATCGGCGGGCTGCGGCCGACGGCGATGGATGCCTTCGCCGCCTTCTACAAGCTCGAGCGCCTGCGCCGCGTTTCCGATTACATCTTCGCGCATCAGATCGACGCGCTGGCGCTGCCGACAGCGCCGACGGCTTACACCGTCAAGCAGGTGCTGGCCGATCCGATCACGCTAAACAGCCGGCTCGGCACTTATACCAATTTCGTCAATTTGCTCGATCTGTGCGGCCTCGCTGTGCCAGCGTCGCTGACAAGCAAAGGCATGCCGTTCGGCATTACTCTCTTGGCTCCCGGCGGTGAGGACGCGCGGCTCGCCGAGATCGGGCGCGTCTTCCACGCCGATACGCAATTGCCGCTCGGCGCGCTGAAGGTGCCGCAACCGCCGCTCATGCCGGTGGCCAACGCCGCCGCCGCCGATGAAATCGCCGTCGCCGTGGTCGGCGCGCATCTGTCCGGCCTGCCGCTCAATGGCGAACTCACATCGCTCGGCGCGCGCCTCCTAGAATCGACGCGCACCGCGCCGGATTACAAGCTCTATGCCCTGAATGGGACGGTACCGCCCAAGCCTGGCCTGCTGCGCATCGACGCGGGGCAGGGCGCGGCGATCGAGGTCGAAGTGTGGGCCTTGCCGCTTGAGGCCTTCGGCGCGTTCATGAGCGGCATCGCCGCGCCTTTGTCGATCGGCACGGTGACGCTTGCCGATGGCCGTGGCGTCAAGGGCTTCCTGGTCGAAGCGGCCGCCGTCAGCCAGGCGCGCGACATCACGATATTCGGCGGCTGGCGCGCCTATCTGGCGCAGTACAAGGCGGCGCAGTGATTCCCCTCCCCACGCTTCGCGGGGAAGGGTAAGAAGGTCAGACCGTCTCTGAGTAATGCTCATACTCCTCGCGCACCAGAATGATGTGCTCATTCATGGCTGCGGATGCGACCGCCTTTTCGCCGCGCATGATCGCCTCAACGACGCGGTCATGCTCAATATGCGATTTGGCCAGACGCCCGAGATTGCGGAACTGGGCGCGGCGGAACGGCTGCACGCGCGCGCGCGTCGATAAAGCCAGCTCGGCGAGATAGGCGTTGTGCGCGCCGTCATAGATGGCGTTGTGAAACGCCTCATTCACCTCGTGATATTGCTGCGGATCGCCGCTCTGGATCAGCACGCGCAGCTTCTCGTGAATGTCCTCGAGGCCGCGGCGCTCAAGCGTGGTCATGCGCTCGGCGGCAAAGCCCGCGCACAAAGCCTCCAGCCCGGCCATCGCCTCGAACATGTTGGCGAGTTGATCGGCATCGGGCCGCGCCACCACGGCGGCCCGATGTGGCCGCACCTCGACGAGACCGCTCGCCGCCAAAAGGCGGATCGCTTCGCGCACCGGCGTGCGCGACACGTTGAAGCGATTGGCGATGCTGGTCTCATCCAGCGGCGCGCCGGGCGCGTAAATCCCGCGCACGATCTCGTCGGCGAGTTGCAGGCGCAGTTCCTCGGCGCGCGTCCGGCGCGGGCCGGCGCCGTCTTTCGCCGCGCTCCGTGTGGGTTCGCGCGGCTCGTCCGTTCCAGTCAAGCTCATCCGGCCTCAAGTCTCGTCTTCAGAAGCTCTCGTCTTCAGAGCGGCGGATGCGGGATCGCCGACAGCAGATCCCGCGTATAGTCCGCTTGCGGTTTATCCATGACGCGGGCGGTCTCGCCTTCCTCGACGATTCGCCCGCTCCGCATCACGATAACCCGGTCGCACAGCAAGCGTACCACATTCAGGTCGTGCGAGACGAAAAGATAGCTCATGCCGAGGCTATCCTTGAGGTCCTGCAACAGGTTAAGCACCACGGCCTGCACCGAGACGTCGAGCGCGGCGGTTGGCTCGTCGAGCACGACGAGGTCGGGCTTGAGCGCAATGGCGCGGGCGATACCGACGCGGGCCTTCTGGCCGCCGGAAAGCTGGTGCGGGAAGCGGTCGAGCAGGTCGAGCGGCAGGCCGACCTGAGTTGCCAGTTCCTCGCAGCGCGCCCGCAGGTCCTTGCGCGCGATGTTGCCGAGCCGCAGCAACGGGTCGGCGATGGCGCGCGCCGCCGTATAGCGCGGATTGAGGCTCTCGGTCGGGTCCTGGAACACCATCTGGATGCGCCTGCGCTGCGGCAGCGTGGCGAAGGTTTTCGCCGGAATAGCGCCGATGTCCTCGCCGTCGAAGGTGATGGTGCCGGAGGTCTTGTCGATCAGCCGCATCAGCATCATCGACGTCGTCGACTTGCCGCAGCCTGATTCACCTACAAGTCCGACGCTCTCGCCGCGCGCCACCGTGAAGCTGATGCCATCGACGGCGCGGAACGGTTCCGGCGCCGGCCCCTTCGGCTTGAACAGCTTGAAGCCCGCCACATCCTGGCGCGGATATTCCTTCACCAGATTTTCGACCACGAGAAGGGGCTTCAATTCGGCAGCAAGGTGCGGCTTCGGTTCGGGCAACGCTTCGCCTTCCGGCAACAGGCCGCGCAAGGTGCCGCCCGGCCGCGGCGTGGCCCGCATCAGCTTGCGCGTATAGGGATGCTCGGGGCGTTTGAAGATGGCTTCGGCCGTTGCTGTCTCGACGACGTGACCCTTCTCCATGACGACGACGCGGTCGCAATAGGCAGCGGCAAGGCCGAGATCGTGCGTGATCAGGATGGTCGACATGCCGCGCTCGCGCGTCAGCTCCATGACCAGATCCATCACCGCCTTCTGCGTCGTGACGTCGAGGCCGGTGGTCGGCTCATCTGCGATCAGCAGTTGCGGCCGGCAGGCCAGCGCCAGCGCGATAACGATGCGCTGGCACATGCCGCCCGACAGTTCGAACGGGTAGGCGTGGTAGCGCTCGCGCGGCCGCGCGATGCGCACCTGCTCGAGGATTTCGACGGCTTTTTCGGCGACAAGGTCCTTGTCGGCCTGCGCGTGCTCCAGCAGCACGTCCTCGATCTGATGGCCGACCTTGCGGATCGGGTTGAGCGCGGCGCGCGGGTTCTGGAAGATCATCGACATTTCGCGGCCGCGCAGGTCGCGCATCTGGCTTTCGCCGGCGGCGCGCAGATCGACGCCCGAGAACATCACCGAGCCGTCGGCGATCCGGCCGGCGCGGTCGAGAATGCGCATCACCGCATAGGACGTTACCGATTTGCCTGAGCCCGACTCGCCGACGATCGCCAGGGTCTCACCCTTGGCGACCGATATGTCGATGTGCTGAACGGCGCGCACGACGCCGCGCCGGGTCTGGAATTCGACGGTGAGGTCGCGCACGTCTAGCAGCGGCTGGCCCGTTTCGACGGTGAGCTTGGTGCCTGGATAGGTTTGCGTGTCCATCTTTCGTCTCCCCTCACGTCCGCCGCTGCGGATCGACGAGGTCGCGCAGGCCATCGCCGAGCAGGTTGAAGGTAAAGACCGCGATCATCAGCGCGAGGCCGGGGAAGAAGGCGATCCACCATTCACCGGAAATAATGTTGCCGGCGCCTTCGGCGACCATGATGCCCCATTCTGGCGTCGGCGGCCGCACGCCAAGGCCGATGAAAGACAGGCCGGCAGCATTGAGAATGGCGTAACCCATCGTGAGCGAAACCTGCACCATCATGATGGGCATGATGTTCGGCAGGATGTGCATCAGCAGGATGCGGAACTCGCCATTGCCCGACAGCCGCGCCGCCTGCACGAAGCCGGCATCGCGCCGGACGTTGGCTTCGGCGCGTGCGACGCGCACATAAAGCGGGAAGTTGATGATCGCGGTCGCGATCACGATGTTGGTGACGGTGTTGCCGAGCGCCGCGACGATGCCCATCGCCAGCACGAACAGCGGGAAGGCCATGATGGTGTCGGAGATGCGGCCGACGATGCGATCGGTCCAGCCGCCGAAGAAACCGGACGCGATGCCGGCGAAGCCACCGAGCGCAAAGACCAGCGCCACCGAGGTCAGGGCGATGATGAAGTCGAGCCGCGTCGCGACGACGACGCGGCTGAAAATGTCGCGGCCGAGCTGGTCGGTGCCGAACCAGTGCTTGAACGACGGCGGCTGCAAGGTCGCCGCGGTATCGCTCGCCAACGGATCGAACGGCACGATGTACGGCCCGATCAGCGCACACAGGGCGATGAGGGCGAACAATACGAAGGAGAGGCCGGTAACCGGATTCTCCGTCATGACATAGTGGGCGTGGCTGAACAGCGAGTTGCTCGGCTTCTTCGCAGGAGCGGTCGGCAGGGCGGTGTCGGTCATCCTTCAAGCCTCACGCGCGGGTCGATGACGCCGTAGAGAATGTCGATGATGAGGTTCAAGGCGACATAGAGGATCGCCATGGTCAGCACGAAGCCTTGGACCGGCGCGAAATCGGACGAGATCAGCGCCTCGATGGCGTAGGAGCCGATGCCCGGCCAGGCGAACACTTTCTCGACCAGCACATTGGCGCCCAGCAGGAACGAGAACACCATGCCGAGCGTGGTGACGACGGGCAGCATGGCATTGCGGAAGGCATAGGTGATGATCACGGTGCGGCTATCGAGGCCGGAGGCGCGCGCGGTGCGCACGAACTCGGAGGCGAGCACCGCAAGCATCGAGGCGCGCGTCATGCGCGCGATCGGCGCCAGCGAGAAGATGCAGAGCGTCATGCCCGGCAAAATGAGCTGGCTGAGCGCGGCGCGAAACGTCTCGAACTGCCCGGTGACCAGCGAGTCGATCAGATAGAAGCCAGTGATGGAGGGCGGCGGCGAATTGAAGACGTCGAGACGGCCGAGCGGCGCCGGCGACCAGCCGAGCTTGAAGTAAAAGACATAGACCAGCAGCAGGCCGGTGAAGAACACTGGCAGCGACACGCCGGCGGTGGCGACGACGCGGCAGGTGTGGTCGATCCACGAGCCCTGTTTCACGGCGGCGAGAATGCCAAGCGGAATGGCAATCGCCATCGACAGGGTGAGGCCGAATAAAGTGAGTTCGGCGGAGGCGGGCAGACGGTTGCGCAGTTCGGTCAGCACCGGCTGACCGGTGGTCAGCGAGGTGCCGAGATTGCCTTTGGCGAGGTCGCCGACATAGTCGCCGAATTGCAGCACCAGCGGCTTGTCGAGACCGAGCTGCTTGCGGACTTGCTCGATGGCATCCTTGGTCGCGGCCGGGCCGGCGAAATAGGCGGCCGGATCGCCCGGCAAGGCCCGCGTCAGGAGAAACGTGACGATGATGACCCCGATCAGGTTCGGGATCACCAGCAACATGCGCTTGGAAATCATGTTGAGCATAACTTTCCCCTCGTCATTCCGGGGCGCGAGCCATAAGCGCGTTTACGCGCGTCTTCGACGCGCTATGGCTCGCGAACCCGGAATCCAGCGCTGGATTCCGGATCGCCGCTGTCGCGGCGTCCGGAATGACAGCATCAAACGCCCTCAGCTCTTGGCGAAAGTGCGGTAGTCGAGCCGGCGGTGGAACCAGTAAGCGTAGCCGGTGACGTTCTTCTGCATCGCCACGTTCGAGTAGGGCTGGAACAGCGGGATGCGCGGGATGTCGGCGTAAGCGAGGTCGACGAAGCCCTTCACGTCCTTTTCGTAGGTTGCCTTGTCGCCGATGGCGGCGGCGTTGACGGCGCCGTCGATGAAAGCGTCCATGTCCTTCGACTGGTAGCTCATCGTGTTGAAGATCGAATTTTTGCCGTGGTAGCACCAGATGTAGAAGTATTCGGGATAATCGAGCCATCCCGAGAACACGTTCAGGTACAGCGGCAGGATCTTCTTGTTCAGCTCGGTGCGGAAGTTGGCGCCGGGGATCTTGTTGATCGTGGTCTTGATGCCGATCTGGCCGAGGCTTTCCTGGATCAACACCGCGATCGGCTCGTTGACCGTGGCGAAGCCGAGGTCGAACGACAAGGTGGTCTCGAAGCCGTTCGGATAGCCGGCCTCCGCGAGCAGCGCCTTGGCCTTGGCGATGTCGGTGTTGAACTTGGTCGGCTGCGGCCAGGCGACCTGGGTGGGCGCATTGGCGGCGGCGCCGAACAATGGCGTGCCGAGGCCGAACAGTACGGCGTCCATGATCTTCTGGTACGGCACCGCATAGGCGACGGCCTGCCGCACCTTCGGATTGTTGAACGGCGTGTTCTTCACGTTCATGCCGAGATACTGGCAGCCGTTCGAGAACGGCGTCGACACGATGTTGAGCTTGCCGGAATCCTTGAGTTCGACGAAATCCTTGTTCGGCAGTTCATACGAGATGTCGGCATCGCCGCGTTCGAGCAATGCGCGGCGGTTGCCGGCAGACGGCACCATGCGCCAGATGACGCGCTTGATCTTCGGCAGCGGACCGCCGGTCCACTTGTCGTTGCGCTCCATGATGACTTCGGAGCCCGCCGTCCAGCCGACGACCTTGTAGGCGCCGGAGCCGGCGGTGTTGAGCTTGGTGTATTCGAGGCCCCACGGGTCCTTCTCCGTGGCGTGCTTCTTGACCAGTTCGGAGTTGTAGATCGCCGGCACCACGACGGCGAGGTCGGGGATGGTGAGGCGATCCTTCTTCAGGAAATCGACGCGCACCGTGGTGTCGTCGACGACGACGAACTGCTCGGGCTTGGTCAGCGAGCCGGCGCCCATCTGGAAGGTCGGGAAGCCGCCGACCGAGACGGCGCGGTCGAGCGACCACTTCACGTCCTTGGCCTTCACGGGCGTGCCGTCCTGGAAGACGGCGTTCTTCTTCAGCTTGAAGGTGACCGACATGTCGCCGATCTTCATGTCGTCGGCGAGTTCGCCCTTGAACTTGTCCTTGTCGTAATAGGGCTGGCCGGCTGGGCCGGTCTTCATCTCATGGGTGATGAGACGGTCGTAGCAGTTCCACGACACCTCATAGCCCGGCACGTTGGTGCCGACGCCGTGGATATCGAGATTGTTGGGCCCGCTCTCCGAGACGATGAGCAGGGTCTCGTTGCGCGCTTGCGCCTTGGCCGGCGAGAAAATGGCGGGGCCGGCGACAGCCGTAGCTGCCGTTGCGGCCGTAGCGGACTTCAAGAAATCGCGACGCTTCATGACAAACCTCCCGAATGGATTCGGGGTCTATCTCCGCAAGCGCCGTGCCAGAATCAGCTCTATTGCATACAATTCAGTAAGATAATGATTTTAATAAAGAAAGCGACAGAAAGGGTCAGTTCGGCAACTTCTGGCGATCCCATAATTGCATACAATAGAGATATAAAAGCCTTAAAAATAGGCAAACTCGCAATCGGCAATTCCGTGGGCGGCGGGCGTCAGAGCCGGTTGCGACAATGGTCTCAGGCCTTGCGCCCCTCGCCGAGAATGCCGGCCAGCATCGCCATGCGCACCAGATCGGACAGGCTGTTCGCCCCCATCTTGGTCATCAGGTTGGCGCGGTAAATCTCGACCGTGCGCGGCGAGATGCCGAGGTCGAAGGCGATCGTCTTGTTCGGCTGACCCGCGACCAGACCTTCGAGCACCTGGCGCTCACGGTTCGACAGCGCGGCGAGCTTGTCGTTGATCTCGCCGAGTTCGGCATTGCGCTTGCCGTTGTCCGCGACGTTGCTCAGCGCCGATTTGACGGCGGCGATCAGGACGTCGTCGTCGAACGGTTTTTCCAGGAAGTCGATGGCGCCGATCTTCATCGCCTCGACCGCCAGCGCGATATCGCCATGTCCCGTGATGACGATCACGGGAAGGTCTGGCTTGTGCTGACGCACATGCTTGAGCAGATCGATGCCGGTGATTTCCGGCATGCGCACGTCGGTCACCACACAGCCGGAATCGATCTGCGGCAATGCGTCGATGAACGCCTTACCCGACTCGAAACCGCGCGACTTGATTCCGGCGGTCGAGAGCAGGAATTCGAGCGATTGGCGGACGGCGTCGTCGTCATCAATCACATAGATTATCGGGTCAGCCATGGTCGATTTTGTCGGCTCAATCATCGTCGACGTCACCTTCCTGTACCGCCGTGAGCGTGAAATTGAAAGTTGTGCCTCCATTCGCATTTCGCTCGGCCCATATGCGCCCGGCATGGGCCTCGATAATGGTCCGCGATATCGACAGTCCGACGCCCATGCCCTGCGGTTTGGTGGTGATAAACGGCTGGAATAGCTGATCGGCAATTTCCGGGGCAATTCCGGGTCCGGTGTCGGCGACGCTGACCCGCACCTGTCCCTGCCCTTCCGGAACGACGGCGACGGCGAGGTCCCGTATTTTCGATTCTTCCATGGCGTCCATGGCGTTTCGGATCAGGTTGAGCAGAACCTGCTGGACCTGCACGCGATCGGCGAGCACGAGATCGACATGCGGATCGAACTTGAACTGGACCCGGATGCCGCGGTCCTTGACGCCGACCAGCGCTAGGGCGCTCGCTTCCTCGACCAGCTTGGTGATGCTTTCGACGCGCCGCTCGCTTTCGCCGCGGGCGACGAAATCGCGCAGGCGGCGGATGATCTGTCCGGCGCGCATGGCTTGCTCGGATGCTTTGCCGAGCGCGTCGCGTAGCAGTGGAAACTGCTCGGTGCTGTCGCCATCGAGGATGCGCTGCGATCCCTTCAGGTAGTTGGAAATCGCGGCGAGCGGCTGATTGAGTTCGTGCGCCAGCGTCGACGCCATCTCGCCCATCGCGGTCAGGCGCGAGATATGCACTAGCTCGGATTGCAGTTCCTGCAGCCGCTGCTCGGTCTGCTGTCGCTCGGTCAGGTCGCGGATAAAGCCGGTGAAAAAGCGGCGATCTCCCGATCGCATCTCGCCGACCGCCAGTTCCATGGGGAAGGTCGAGCCGTCCATGCGCTGGCCCACCACCACGCGGCCGATGCCGATGATGCGGCGCTCGCCGGTGTGCCGGTAGCGTTTGATATATTCGTCATGGCTGGATTGGTACGGTTCCGGCATCAGGATCTTGACGTTCTTGCCGATGACGTCGGTCGCCTTGCACCCGAACAGCCGTTCGGCGGCGCTCGAGAACGACTGCATGTTGCCGAACTCGTCGATCACGATCATGGCCTCGGGGACCGTATCGAGAATCGACTGCAGATGGGCTTCTCGCGCCAGCGCGTTGCGCGTCATGACATTGGCGCGTTCGCGGTTCGACCGCAGCAATTCGCCGCCCCAGGCGGTCGCCGCGCCGATCAGAGCGAAGGCCGCGGTGCTGACCACGACCGTTTGCGACGACGTCGTGTGGGTGCCCAGCAGCACCATGGTGCAAAGCAGGCTGAGCGCCGTGGCAAGCAGGCCGGGGCCGAGACCGCCGAGACCCGAGGCCAGCAGGATCGGCGGCACGAAATACAGAAATACCGCATCGCTGTAGAGGTCAGGCGTCAGCAGCGCCCTGGCCGCCAGCGCCAGGACCACCACGATCGGGGCGACCCCATAGCGCCAAATTCCGACTCGCGGCTGGATGGAAAAAGGTCCAATCTTTTCAAATACTTCCGACATCAAGCCTCGCCTGCCTGAGGGCATTCGCCGGCCGCTCCGCCCGGTATCCGGCGCCTCCGGGAAACCCCCTATGGAGATTATCTGAATTTTGGCCGGCGCGCGCCCGCCTTACCAATGTCGCATCCAAACCAGCGCCGGTGGGGCGCCGCAGAGAGGATGGACGAGATGCACAGCCAGATGACCGCCCGGAACTCGCAAGCCCACGTCGCCGCCACCATGCCGCGCCCCCAGGCCAGCGGCGAAACGATCGAACTCATGGGCGCGGTCATGCCGTTTGCTCGTAATGCGGAAATCTACGGCGAAAACGAACCCGCCGAATATCTCTACAAGGTCGTCAGCGGTGCCGTACGGACCTACCGGGTTTTGAACGATGGCCGCCGGCAGATCGGCGCTTTCTACCTGCCGGGCGATGTTTTCGGCATCGAAGTGGGCGATCAGCACACCTTCTCGGCCGAATCGATCGTCGACAGCAAGATCATGCTGATCAAGCGGACGTCGCTGGTTTCGCTCTCGTCCCGCAGCGCCGACGTCGCGCGTCAGCTCTGGACCATGGCGGCAACCGAACTGCAGCGCACCCAGGATCACACGATGCTCCTGATCAAGACCGCGCAGGAGCGCGTCGCAGGGTTTCTCCTTGAAATGGCGAAGCGGGCGCCGCGCGCCAATGCGGTGGAACTGCCAATGTCGCGCCAGGACATCGCCGATTACCTAGGCCTGACCATCGAAACCGTGTCGCGCACCCTGACCCAGCTTGAAAATTCGGCCGCGATCGAAGTGCCGACCTCGCGCCGCATTGTGCTTCGCAACCAGGCCGCGCTCAGCCGCCTGAACGGTTGATTTCGGGAAGCTCACGTTTCCTCCCCCCGACTGCCCCGGCCGTTCGCCGGGGCTTTTTCTTTGCGCGCCGCGATTGACTTCGATCAACATCGCATCCCTGTCGCGGTGTTCAGATGATGCACCAGCTCAAGGAGGCAGCGATGAACGCCAGCGATGTCATGACCCGCGAGGTCGTCACGATCGGCCCGGATGCCACTGTCCTGCAAGCCGCCCGGCTGATGCTGCAGCACCGGATCAGCGGGTTGCCCGTGGTCGATGGCGAAGGCAATCTCGTTGGCGTCGTATCGGAAGGCGATTTCCTTCGCCGCCGCGAAACCAAGACAGAAAAGCGCCGCTCGCGCTGGCTCGAGTTCATCATGGGGCCGGGCAAGATCGCGGAAGAATATACCCATACGCATGGCAGCCGGGTCGACGAGGTCATGACCCGCGACGTGCAGACCGTCGATGAAAACGCGGCGCTTGAAGACATCATCGAACTCATGGAAAAGTATCGCATCAAGCGCGTTCCGGTCATGTCGGGTGCGGCATTGGTCGGCATCGTGACACGGTCCAACCTGATGCGCGCCATGGTGAGCATTGCCCGTGTGGCGCCGGCACCGCAGTCGCCGAAAGACGACGGTGCCATCCGTAGTCAGATCCTCGCCGAACTGGAAAAGCAGCACTGGGCGCCCGGCTCGTCGCTGGACGTCGTGGTGCGCGATGGCGTTGTCGAACTGTTCGGTGTCATCACCGACGAGCGGCAACGCGATGCCCTGAGGGTGGTGTGCGAGAACGTCGCCGGCGTGCAGGCAGTCAAGGACCATCTGTGCTGGATCGACCCGACCTCCGGCGTCGCGCTCGAGGCCTCCGATATCGCCGAGCGGCCGCGCCATTGATTGGTCCGGGTTTGAGGCATTGACTTCGGTCAAAGCCCCGTCACGACGAGGCGCGATAGTAGCTTTGACCGCCGTAAATCGACGGTCGCTCAACAGACTGCGTAACCGATGGAGGCATTCATGACACTACGATCGCTTCTTCCCGTCGGTCGAGACCGGCTGGCCGCGATGAAGACGGAGCCCTTCTCCTCCCTGCAGCGCGAGATAGACCGGCTGTTCGAGGATTTTGCCCGCGGCTTTCCCACCCCGAGCAATTTAGGCAATGGCGGCAGGCTCATGCCGAGCATCGATGTCGTCGAGACCGACAAGGAGATCGAGATCACGGCCGAACTGCCGGGCCTTGAAGAGAAGGACGTCCAGCTCAACGTTGCCGACAATCTTCTGACCATTCGCGGCGAGAAGAAAGCCGAGAAGGAAGACAAGGGCAAGGACTACCGCATCGTCGAGCGCAGTTACGGCGCTTTCGAACGGACGCTCGAGCTGCCGCCCGGCGTCGATGCCGACGCCATCAAAGCCAGCATCGCCAAGGGCGTGCTGACGGTGACCGTACCGAAGCCGGCGCCGGCGCAAGCCAAGAAGATCGAAGTCAAGCCCGCGGCCTAATCGTCGCGGCCATGGACGAACTGGCGCGCCGCCATCGCCGCGGCGCGCGTTTGTTTGTCCGCATCCGATGCCGGTATTGCCGCTCGCGTTTTCCGGTATCCGTTTGATTTGGCTCAACGGCCCCCGCAAGTTGCTCGCCATGATCTCTTCCCGTGACGTCTCGTCCGGGAGGAAACAATGTCGGCTCAGCCAGCCATTCCGTCGGCTACCGCGCCCGCCGCCGGCGGCGCAAAGACCGGCAGCAATTGGTTCGCGTCGAACTGGGGTTTGATCGCCGCGGTCGCGGCCATGATCGTCGTGCTGCTGTTGCCGACGCCGGCAGGATTGCCGGTAGCCGGTCATCGCATGCTGGCGATCCTGCTGTTCGCCGTCATCATCTGGATGACCGAGGCGATCGACTACGCGGTGTCGGCGATCGTCATCGCCGCGCTGATGGCGTTCCTGCTCGGGCTCGCGCCGAGCGTTGCCAACCCGAAAGTGCTACTCGGCACGAGCGGTGCCTTGACGCTCGCCTTCTCCGGTTTCGCGACGACCGGTCTTGTGCTGGTGGCCGCGGCGTTGTTCCTGGCGGCGGCGATGACGCAGACCGGCCTCGACAGGCGCATCGCCCTCAACATTCTCTCCCGCGTCGGCACCGAGACGCGCAACGTCGTCATCGGCACCATCCTCGTCGGCATCGTCATCGCCTTCATGGTGCCGTCGACCACGGCGCGCGTCGCCTGCCTCGTTCCGATCACGCTCGGCATGATCGCGGCCTTCGGCGTCAGCCGGAACAGCACCTTCGCTGCGATGTTAATGATCGTGACGGTTCAGACCGCCAGCATCTGGAATGTCGGCATCAAGACTGCCGCGGCGCAGAACATGATCGCCATCGGCTTTATCGAAAAGGCCTTCAACCAGACCATTACCTGGCTGGAATGGCTGATCGCCGCCGCGCCGTTCGGCATTGCGATGTCGATCGCGCTCTATTTCGTCATGACCCTCATGATGAAACCCGAGGTCGCGTCAGTGCCCGGCGGTACGGAAGGCATCAAGAAATCGCTCGACGAACTCGGCCCGATGACGACCGCCGAGAAGAAGCTGCTCGCCATCTCGCTCACCTTGATCGGCTTCTGGGCGACCGAAGGCGTGCTGCACAGATTCGACACCAGCACCACGACCATCACCGCGGTGGCGCTGATGTTCCTGCCGGGCATCGGCATCATGACCTGGAAGGAAGCGCAGCCGAAGATTCCATGGGGTACGGTCATCCTGTTCGGCATCGGCATCAGCCTCGGTACGGCGCTGTTGCAGACCAAGGCGGCGACCTGGCTCGCCGATATTGTCGTCCTCGAGTTCGGGCTGAAGAACGCCACCGCGCTGTTCATCCTCGGCACCATGAGCCTGTTCCTGGTCGTGATTCATCTCGGCTTCGCCAGTGCCACGGCGCTCGCCTCGGCGATGATCCCGATCATTATCGCCGTGCTCAAGAGCGTGGCGACGCCGGGCATCAATGTCATCGGCATGACCATGCTGCTGCAGTTTGTGGTGTCGTTCGGCTTCATCCTGGTGGTGAACGCGCCGCAGAACATGGTGGCCTATGGCACCGGCACGTTCACGGCGCGCGATTTCGTGCGCACCGGCCTGGTGCTGACGATCATCGCATTGGCTTTGGTAATGCTGCTCGGCGCCACCTACTGGCGCTGGCTTGGTTACGTCTGACGCGGGGTCGGCGATGACCCGTCAATCCATCGCCCTTTGATGAAGGATCGTGCCATGAAACGACGCCTTGCAATCGCGACGGCCGTTTTGATTGGAAGTCTCGTGGCCGGCTCTGCGCTCGCGCAGCCTGCCGGTCCCGGTGGTCCCGGCTCCGGCTGGGGCAGGGACATGATGATGGGCCCCGGAATGATGGGACCGGGGATGATGGGCCGCGGTGGCGGCCGTGGCATGGGCTGGATGTGCTCACCGCAAGGCGCCGGTCTCGCCGAATGGCGCAAGCAGCGCATCGAGCAACTGCTGAAGCCAACCGAGGCGCAGCGTAAGGCGCTCGACGATCTGCAGGCCGCCTCGACCAAGGCGGCCGAAACCGTCGCCGCCGCCTGTCCGCGCGAGTTTCCGGCGAGCGCCCAGGCGCGGCTCGAACTGATGGAGAAGCGGATGGAAGCCATGCTCACCGCGATCAAGACGGTGCGTCCGGCCTTCGACGCCTTCTACGCCACGCTCACCGACGAACAGAAAGCGCAGCTCAATAAGGCCGGCCCGCGTCGCTGGGGCTGGCATGGCTGGCGTAACTAGAGCGTTTTCGAGCGAAGTGGAAACCGGTTCGCGTGAAGAAAACGCGTCTGAAAAGAAGCTAGAGCCCCGGCTTTGATTCTGTCAAAGCCGGAAAGGCTCTAGTCGTAGTCACAACACAGAAAAAAGCCCCGGCCGAGGCCGGGGCTTGTCAGTCAACATCGGGTGGGGAGGACGCCCCGCTCGATTCTTGTAATCCGTTATTCTCAGAACTTGTACGTCACGCCGGCGCCGATCAGCCACGGGTCGAGATTGACCTTGCCGGTGAGCGCGCCAACGTTGCTGTCGCCGTCCCAGTTCGGACGCAGCCAGAGCTTCTTGACGTCGACGTTGATGCCCCAGTGCCTGTCGATCATGTAGTCGAAACCGATCTGCAGCGCAGGCGACCAGGTGTTGTGCAGATGGCTGCGCGTGACGATGACGCCCGCGCCGTTGGCCGTGTTGCCGGCGGTCTGGCTGAAGAACACGGTGTAGTTCACGCCGGCGCCGATATAGGGCTTGAAGGCGCCGAAGTTGGTGAAGTGATATTGCAGCGTCAGGGTCGGAGGCAGCAGCCAGGCCTTGCCGACATCGAGACCGTTGGTGGCGGCGGCGCCGGTGCCGGTCACGTGATGCTTGGTGACGCCGAGGATGAGTTCGGCGGCGATGTTGCGGGTGAAGAAGTAGGTGATATCGAGTTCCGGCACGATCGTGTCGGTCGTGGTCAGCCCCGATCCGGCGACCTGATCGACGTGACCCGAGTTGCGGGTCACGACACCCAGCCCGCGCAAGCGAATCATCCACGGATTGAACATATCGGCGACCGGCGCCTTGTAGACCGGCTTGGCCGGCAGATCGGCAGCAACGGCGGACGCGCCCGTGAAACCGATGAACGCCGCGACGAGTGCTGGCGTAAGTTTACCTAACGTCATATTTGACCCCCTAACCCGGAAATTGTGCGGCGCGAATGCCGCGATCACCATTGATCGCTACCACTCAAGCCATCGTCGACCCCGGTAAAATTGATCAAGATCAAACAAAAACCGGAAGTGTGTTCTGGTTGCATCGGTGCCACAGTCTCAGCGATGCGATACCGCGAATATGACCCACTTCGATTTCCTGTAACGCACGAGATACCGGCCAATTGGTCATTCCCAGCGCTTATGGACCAAAATGGCGCAGGTCGATTCGAGCGCTCGCGCGATGGTGGGGGGCTCGACCGCCATGGCCTCCGCCCGACCTCAACGCCGTGGTCGTCCACGGCTGCCTAAGCGGGATAGATGGAAGACAATCGAGTGGGTCGAACTCGGTCGGGCCATCGCCTTCCGCGCGCGGTGATATTCTGCGGGTGGCGCAGCAGGGCTGACTTAAGTCGTAGCGCCCCGCTGCGGTCGGCGCTCGCAGCCGATCTTCCTTAGTCAAACCCCAAAGCAAGTAAATTGATTCGACGGTGGCGGCCGCCATCGCGCCTGCGATAGCCGGTGCGGACTTCGCACAATAGCTCCTCGGGACCAGCGCTACTTTAAGTCGCGAGGGTCGGCCGCCGGCGTGACGAAGCCCTCTCGTGGCGTCTCGCCCTGATACCGGAATTTACACGCAGCCCAGTTTGACATTCATCAAGGCTACCGGCGCGCCGGTCCCGGATATTCCGTCGCGGCCAGCATTCCCTCCGGCCAGCCATTCAACGGAACCTCCATCATGGCGAACGCGCTCGCTCCCCAAAAAAGAATGACGATCGGCGAAGGCGGCTTGGCGCTGGCATTTTCCGCCCTCGCGCTGCTGTCGATCGTGATCGCTGCCAAGGCCTATACGCCTGAGTACGCATTCCACGCCTACCTCTTTACGGCCGCGAGCATCGCGGCGGTCTTTGCCATCGCGAATCGGTACTTCGATCGCCCGGCCGAAAGGCCCGCGCTGGTCACCGCCGATGGCCGCCCGAACTACAATTTGGGTCCTGTGAAATTCGCCACCATCGCAGCCGTGTTCTGGGGTGTGGCCGGCTTCCTGGTCGGCGTCGTGATCGCGCTGCAACTCGCTTATCCGGCGCTGAACCTCGACTTGCCATGGACCAGCTTCGGCCGTTTGCGCCCGCTGCACACCTCCGCCGTGATCTTCGCCTTCGGCGGCAACGTGCTTCTGGCGACGTCGTTCTATGTCGTGCAGCGCACCTGCCGCGCGCGACTCGCCGGCGATCTGGCGCCGTGGTTCGTCGTGCTCGGCTATAACTTCTTTATCGTCATTGCCGGCACCGGCTATCTGCTCGGCGTGACGCAGGGCAAGGAATACGCCGAACCCGAATGGTACTCGGACCTGTGGCTGACGGTCGTCTGGGTCGTCTATCTGCTGGTGTTCCTGGCCACGATCTGGCGGCGGTCCGAGCCGCATATCTACGTGGCCAACTGGTTCTACCTTGCCTTCATTGTCACCATCGCGGTCCTGCACCTCGGCAACAATGCGACAGTGCCGGTTTCTCTGTTCTCGCCCAAGTCCTACATCGTGTGGTCGGGCGTGCAGGATGCGATGGTGCAATGGTGGTACGGCCATAACGCGGTCGGTTTCTTCCTCACCGCCGGCTTCCTCGCCATCATGTACTACTTCATCCCGAAGCGGGCCGATCGTCCGGTCTATTCCTACCGGCTGTCGATCATCCACTTCTGGGCGCTGATCTTCCTCTACATCTGGGCGGGCCCGCATCACCTGCACTACACGGCGTTGCCGGACTGGGCGCAGACGCTCGGCATGACCTTCTCGATCATGCTGTGGATGCCCTCCTGGGGCGGCATGATCAACGGCATCATGACGCTGTCGGGTGCCTGGGACAAACTGCGTACCGATCCGGTCTTGCGCATGATGGTGGTGTCGGTCGCCTTCTACGGCATGTCGACCTTCGAAGGTCCGATGATGTCGGTGAAGGTGGTGAACTCGCTGTCGCACTACACCGACTGGACCATCGGCCACGTCCACTCCGGCGCGCTCGGATGGGTCGCCTACATCTCCTTCGGCGCCATCTACTGCCTCGTGCCGTGGCTGTGGAACCGCAAGCTCTACTCGCTCAAGCTCGTCAACTGGCACTTCTGGATCTCGACCATCGGCATCGTGCTCTACATCACCGCGATGTGGGTGTCGGGCATCCTGCAGGGTCTGATGTGGCGCGCCTACACCTCGCTCGGCTTCCTCGAATACTCCTTCGTGGAAACGGTCGAGGCCATGCATCCCTTCTATGTGATCCGTGCGCTCGGCGGACTCCTGTTCCTCAGCGGCGCTCTGATCATGGTCTTCAATCTCTGGATGACGGTGAACTCCAAAGCCGTCGCCGGTGAAGCCGAAATCCGGCTCCAGCCTGCCGAATAAACGGGGACGACAATGTCACTTTGGCAAAAACACGCCATCTTCGAGAAGAACTCCATCGTTCTCGTTATCGGCATTCTCTTGGTGATAGCCGTCGGCGGTCTGGTCGAGATCGTGCCGCTGTTCTATCTCAAGAATACGATCGAGAAGGTCGCGGGCGTGCGGCCCTATACGCCGCTCGAACTCGCCGGCCGCAACATCTACGTCCGCGAGGGCTGCTACCTTTGCCACTCGCAGATGATCCGTCCGCTGCGCGACGAGGTCGAACGCTACGGCCACTACTCGCTGGCGGCCGAGAGCATGTATGACCGCCCGTTCCAATGGGGCTCGAAGCGCACCGGTCCCGATCTCGCTCGCGTTGGTGGCAAGTACTCCGACGACTGGCACCGCGACCATCTGGCCGATCCGCGCGCGGTGGTGCCAGGCTCGGTGATGCCGGCCTACAGCTTCCTCGCCAAGGCCGATCTCGACTTCAAGCACGTCGCCGAGGACATGAAGGTTCAGGCGCTGCTCGGCGTTCCTTATACGCCGGAGATGATCGAGAGCGCGACCAAGGATGTCGAGGTGCAGGCAACGGTCGACAACCCGGACGCCGCCGATCTCGTCAAGCGCTATCCCAAGGCGCTGGCACGCGACTTCGACGGCAATCCCGCCCGCGTGACCGAAGCCGATGCGCTGATTGCGTATCTGCAGATGCTCGGCACGTCGGTCGACTTCAAGATGTACGACGACAAAGCCAATATCCGGTGACCGTCAAGGTGAATTGATATGGATCCGACCTACAAAGCCGCCGCCGAGTTCGCCCAGACCTGGGGACTCATCTACTTCACCGCGATCTTTCTCGCCGTGGTCGTCTACGCCTTCTGGCCATCGCGAAAGAAGCAATTCGACGAAGCAGCGCGCATTCCGCTGCGGGAGGACTGAGCCGTGGCTGAGGAACACAAACAGATCGACGCCCTGACCGGTACCGCGACCACCGGTCATGAATGGGATGGGTTGCGTGAGCTCAATACGCCGCTGCCGCGGTGGTGGCTGTGGACCTTCTACCTCACCATCATCTGGTCGATCGGCTATTGGGTCGTCTACCCGGCCTGGCCGCTGGTGAGCGACGCGACCAAGGGCATGTTCGGCTACAACTCGCGCGCCGCCGTGGTCGAGGACATCACCGCCCTGCACGCGATGCGCGGGCCGATGATGCAGCAACTGGCGTCGGCCTCGACGGCCGACATCGCCGCCAGCCCGCAACTGATCGACTTCGCGCGGGCGCAAGGACGCGTTGCCTTCGCCGACAACTGCGCGCCGTGCCACGGCGCCGGCGGCGGCGGCGCCAAGGGCTATCCCAACCTCAATGACGACGACTGGCTGTGGGGCGGCAAGCTCGCGGATATCGAGCAGACCATCCGCTTCGGCATCCGCGGCGGTCACGACAGCGGCCGGCAGGGCAACATGCCGCCCTTCAAGGACGTGCTGAAGCCCGCCGAAATGTCGAACGTCGCCGACTATGCGCGCTCGCTGTCGGGTCTGCCGACCGAAGCCGGCGCCGATCTCAAGGCCGGTCAGAAGGTCTTTGCCGACAACTGCGCGGTCTGCCACGGCGACGCCGGCAAGGGTAACCGCGAGGTTGGCGCCCCGAACCTGACCGACAAGATCTGGCTCTACGGCTCCGACAAGGCGACCATCGTGCAGGGCCTTCAGAACGGCCGCGGCGGCGTCATGCCGGTCTGGGAAGGCCGCCTTTCCGAGCCGGTGATCAAGGCGCTGGCCGTCTATGTCTATGGTTTCGGCGGCGGCGAGAAGTAGCCAGTCACTAGCTCTGACAAGGTACTGACAACAAAGGAAAATCCCGGCCGCTCGGCCGGGATTTTTGCTTGAGGCAGATCAAGGTGCCAGATTACGGCGAGTCTAGATTTGCCGCGTAATTCCGGCGGAAGCGATCATGACACAACTTGAAGAACTGGTGCGGCAATCCGAGGTCAAGGCCGCGGCCCCTCCGCCATCGCCACCGTCGGCCGATGACGATATCGACGACATTCCGCTCTACGCCGCGCGCCGCAAAATCTATCCGCAGAGCGTGCATGGCACCTTCCGCCGCATCAAATGGGCGGTGCTGCTCATCACCCTGGGCATCTATTATCTGCTGCCCTTCGTGCGCTGGGATCGCGGGCCGAACGCGCCGTCGCAGGCGGTGCTGATCGATTTCCCGAACCGCCGCTTCTATTTCTTCTTCATCGAACTGTGGCCGCAGGAGGTCTACTACCTCACCGGTCTCCTGATCCTCGCCGCCATCGGCCTGTTCCTGATGAATGCGCTCGCCGGCCGCGTTTGGTGTGGCTATCTGTGCCCGCAGACGGTGTGGACCGATCTCTACATGGCGATCGAGCGCTTCACCGAGGGCGATCGCCGCGAGCACATGAAGCGCGAGTCGCAGCCGTGGACGCTCGAGACCTACGCGCGCAAGGGCGCTAAGCATTTCCTGTGGTTGATGGTGGCGTGGTGGACCGGCGGCGCCTGGGTTCTTTATTTTGCCGATGCCCCGACTTTGGTGAAGGATCTTGCCACGGGCAATGCGCCGTTCGTGGCCTATGCCTGGATCGGCATTCTCACCTTCACGACCTATGCGCTTGCCGGCCACATGCGCGAGCAGGTCTGCCTCTATATGTGCCCGTGGCCGCGCATTCAGGCGGCGCTGACCGACGAATATGCGCTGAACGTCACCTATCGTTACGATCGCGGCGAGCCGCGCATGTCGGCCAAGAAGGCCGAGCAGATGAAGGCGCACGGCGAGCGCGCCGGCGATTGCGTCGACTGCCTGCAATGCGTGCATGTCTGCCCGACTGGCATCGACATTCGCCAGGGCTCGCAGCTCGGCTGCATCCAGTGCGGGCTGTGCATCGACGCCTGCGACAATATCATGGCCAAGCTCGGCCGTCCGACACGTCTGATCGCCTATGACACCGACCTCAACATCAAGGCGCGTCAGGAGGGCAAGCCTTCGACGTACAGGCTGATCCGCTGGCGCACGTCGCTTTATGCTGCGATCATCGCCGTTGCCGGCGGCGTCATGCTTTATGCGCTGGCGACGCGCGGCTCGGAAGGCATCAGCGTCATCCACGACCGCAACCCGATGTTCGTGCGGCTGTCGGACGGCTCATTGCGCAACGGCTACACCATCCGCATCGTCAATAAGCAGCTCAAATCGCGCGACTTCATCGTCGCCGTGGAGGGCCTGCCGTCAACGCTGATCGACTATGTCGGCCTGCCGCCGCGCGCCGACGGCCGGCAGCTCGTCTCGGTCGGCCCGGACCAGACCAAGGAAGTGCGCGTGCTGGTCACCGATTACAGCCAGACGCCGCCGGCGGCCTCGACATCGATTCTGTTCAGCCTGATCGATATCGACTCCGGCGCCGTGGCGCAGGTGCGCGATCACTTCTTCGGTCCTGAGAGGAGATAACATGGCACAGCCGCACGACACCAAGCCGCGCGAAGTGACGGGCCGGACCGTCCTGTTCTCGCTGATCGGCTTCTTTGCCCTGGTCATGGGCGTTAACGCCGTGATGGTGAAGGCGGCAACCTCGACCTTCGGCGGCGTGCAGACCTCGAGTTCGTACAAGGCCGGGCTCCAGTTCAAGCAGGAGATCGCCGCCGCTGAAAAGCAGTCGGCGCGCAACTGGCGGGTCGACGGCAAGCTGATCCATGACAAGGCCGGCGAGGCCGTTCTCGACATCGCGGTGCGTGACGCCAAGGGCGAGCCGGTCACGGGTCTTGCCGCCGTGGCGCATCTCGAACACCCGGCCGATGCGCGGCGCGATCACGACGTGCCGCTCAGCCTCATCGGCGCCGGGCAGTTTCATGGCGTCGCGACAGCGCCCGCCGGACAATGGGAACTGGTCATCGACCTCGAGCGTGACGGCGAGCGCGTGTTCCGCTCGCGCAGCCGGGTGACGTTGAAGTAGGCGAGCCGCATATGACCGAAACCCTCGACGTCTCGCCTTACGTCAAGCCGGAAGCCGACGGCACCCATGGCATGGATGTAGCCGTGGAGGGTATCACATGCGGTGCATGCATTGCGCGTATTGAGCATGCGATGAAGAATTTGCCCGGCGTCACCGAGGCGCGGGTCAACTACACCAACCGCCGTCTGCATGTCGCCTGGTCCGATGCGCTCGACGAACCGGCGCGCATCTTCGATGCCCTGCGCTCCAGCGGCTATCGCGGCCATCCCTTCGTGCCGCTGCGCGCCGAAGAAGAAGAAGCGGCCGAGACGCGCCGGCTGACGCGCTGTCTCGCGGTGGCCGGCTTCGCCGCAATGAATGTGATGCTGCTGTCGGTGTCGGTGTGGTCGGGCAATGTCACCGACATCACGCCCGAAACGCGCGATTTCTTCCACTGGGCTTCGGCGCTGATTGCGCTGCCAGCGGCGGCCTATGCGGGCCAGCCGTTCTTCACCAGCGCATGGGCGGCGCTGCGCGCCGGCACGCTCAACATGAACGTGCCGATTTCGCTCGGCGTCATTCTGGCGCTCGGCATGTCGGTGGTTGAGACCGCCAATCACGCCGAGCACGCTTACTTCGACTCGGCGCTGATGCTGCTGTTCTTCTTGCTGGTCGGCCGTGCGCTCGAGCATGCGATGCGCCGGCGCACGCGTGCCACCGCCGGTAATCTCGCCGCGTTGCGGGCCGACACCGCGCATCGCTTCGTCGATGGCGAGCTGGTCAATGTGCTGGCGGGGTCGCTGCGCGCCGGTGATCGCATTCTGGTCAAGCCGGGCGAGCGCGTGCCTGCGGACGGCGAGGTGATCAACGGCACGTCCGAGATCGACGAAAGCCTGATCACCGGCGAGACCGCGCGCCGCGCCATCAAGGCCGGCGCCAAGGTCTATGCCGGCAGCCTCAACTTCACCGGCACGCTGACCATGCGGGTCACCGCCGGCGGCGGCAATTCGTTGCTCGACGAGATCGAGAAGCTGCTGGACAAGGCCGCCAGCGCCAAGTCGCGCACGCGGCGTCTCGCCGACGAGGCGGCGCGCATCTATTCGCCGGTGGTGCATCTCACCGCCGCGCTGACCTTCCTCGGCTGGTGGCTCTTTGGCGCGTCGGCGCACGACTCGATCCTGATCGCCATCGCGGTGTTGATCATCACCTGTCCCTGCGCACTGGCGCTGGCCATTCCGGCGGTGCAGGTCGTTGCTTCCGGCGCGCTGTTCCGGCGCGGCATCATCCTGAATGCCGGCGATGCCATCGAGCGCCTCGCCGAAGCCGACACCATCGTGTTCGACAAAACGGGCACGCTGACTTTGCCGGAGCCGCGCGTCGTCAATGATACCGACATCGATGCCGGTGTCATGCAGGCAGCGTCGCGGCTGGCGCAATCGAGCCGGCATCCGCTGGCCATGGCGCTGGCCAAGGAGGCGACGAGCACCACGCCGTTCGATGGCGCGGTGGAGGAGCCGGGGCAGGGCGTGCACGCCATCGTTGACGGCGTCGAAATGCGATTGGGTAGTGCGGGCTTCTGCCAGGTTTCTTCGGGGACGAACGGAGAGGGGGTCTCCCAAATCTATTTCCGCCATGGCGACCGCACCGCGGCGTTCGCGATCGCGCAAAGTCTGCGGCCTGACGCCATCGAGACCGTGCAGGCGCTGTGCGATCTCGGCTTCGACCTGCACATCCTGTCCGGCGACCGCAGGGAAGCGGTGGCGCCGGTGGCTGAAGCGCTCGGCATTCCGCAATGGATGGGCGGCGTCGATCCCGCGGAAAAGATCGCTTTCATCGATGCGCTCAAGCAGCGCGGCCGTCGCGTGCTGATGGTCGGCGACGGCCTCAACGACGCGCCGTCGCTCGCGGCTGCGCATGTCTCGCTGTCACCGATCTCGGCCGCCGACGTCACGCAGGCGCATGCCGACGCCGTGTTCCTCGGCGAGCGGCTGGTGGCCGTGCTCGACGCCATCACGATTTCGCGGCGCGCGCGCCACCTGATGGTGCAGAACCTGTGGCTCGCCGTGATCTACAATGCCATTGCCGTGCCGGTCGCTATCGCTGGTCTGGTGACGCCGTTGATTGCGGCGGCGGCGATGTCCGGTTCGTCGCTGCTGGTGACGCTGAATGCGCTGCGTGCGAATGCGAAGGATGCCGGCGCGGCAGCGGACAAAAACTCCGTTCATTCCCGCGCAAGCGGGAATCCAGAGTCTGTGCCCCCGCTTTCGCGAGGACGAACGGAAGTTGGATCGCCTGAAGAAACGAGCGTGACATGAACGTCATCATCTATCTGTTGCCGCTGGCGCTCGGCCTTGGCCTGCTCGGCCTGTTCGCCTTCCTCTGGTCGCTGCGCAGCGGCCAATACAACGACATGGAAGGCGCGGCCTATCGTGTGTTGTCGGATGACGATGTGGAGAATGGCAAGACGTGAGCGGCGCGCTTTCTTCCCCTCTCCCCTTGAGGGAGAGGGTGGATCGCGCTGAGCGGCAGCGAAGCGCGAGCCGGGTGAGGGGTCACAGTTCGCGTCGAAATCCGCCCCCTCACCCGCCTCGCCGCAACAGCGGCTCGGCACCCTCTCCCTCATAAGGGCGTTTACGCCCGTCTTCGACGGGCTATGGGGAGAGGGTAAGAAGAAGCGGCGCTACTTCTCCAGCATCACCGTCTCGAACTCGGCCGGCAGCACGATCTCCAATAGCTCGCAGTCGTCCGAATAGCCGAGCACGGTGTGCTTGATCTTTGGCGGCTGGATCCAGCACGAGCCGGCCGTGAAGGTGTGCACGCCTTCACCTTCGAACTCGGTCTTGTACCACCCCTTGAGCACATAGATCATCTGCAGGTCGACGTCATGAAAATGCGGATGCGCGACGTCCTCCGCCTTGAACGGCGGAATGAAGCGGATGACATGCGCCTGCACCATGCCGGAGGTGGCGAGGGCGAGGCCGAGATCGCGGTATTTGGCGTAAGAGCGCAGGCCCTGGTCGAAGTCGGCCTCGTTGTGATGGCTGACGTGGAATTTCTGCTTCGGCTTCTTGGCGCGGGTTTTGGCCGATACGGCACGGCGCGCATTGTGCTTGGCCGGTTTGCGCGGCTGCACCGGCTTCGGCAGCTTTTTCCTTGTTTTGGAACGCTTTTTGGCCATTGATGCCTCCCTCGGCGCCCGCAATTGGATCATGACCGCTGATTTCATGGAAGACCCGCCAAGCCCTGTCATCCGGATTTTCGTCGATGCGGATGCCTGCCCGGTCAAGAACGAGGTGTACCGGGTTGCCGAGCGCTACGGGCTCAAGGTTTTCATCGTCGCCAACTCGTTCATGAATGTGCCGCGCAGCGAGCTGATCGAGCGCGTCATTGTGCCGGAAGGCCCGGACGTCGCCGACCAATGGATCGCCGAGCGGGCGGGCGGGCATGACATCGTCGTTACCGCCGATGTTCCGCTGGCGGCGCGCTGCGTCAAGAACGGCTCCAGTGTGCTGTCGCCGACCGGCAAGGTGTTCGACGACGATGCCATCGGCATGGCGCTGGCGAGCCGCAACCTGATGGCCGATTTGCGCAGCGCCGGCGCCGTGACGCGCGGGCCGCCGCCTTTATCGCGGCAGGATGTGTCGCGCTTCCTCAGCGCGCTCGATCTGGCAGTAGGGCGGATTAGGCGCAGAGCGCCGTAATCCGCCGTCAGGCGGTGGGTTACGCGCCCGCGGCGCTAACCCACCCTACACATCTTTATTCAGCGGCAGTCGAAACGCCGCCATGGGCTTTCGACCAGCCGGCCGGATCGTTGATGAAGTTCTCGACCTCGGCCAGCATCTTCGGCTCGAAGCGGTCCATCTTCTTGGCGACGCGCAGCACGTCGCGCCAGGTCGTCAGGTAGTGCAGCGTGACGCCGAGATCGCCGAGGACCTTCTCGCCCTCTTTGTAGATGTTGTAGAAGAAGATCACCGTGCAGTGGTCGCAATGGCCGTCGGCGTCGCGGATCGCCTTGACGAAATTGACCTTGCTGCGGCCGTCTGTGGCGAGATCTTCCACCAGCAGCACGCGCTGACCGGCTTTGAGTTCGCCCTCGATCTGCGCGCCGCGGCCGAAGCCCTTGGGCTTCTTGCGCACATATTGCATCGGCAGGTGCATGCGGTCGGCGACCCAGGCGGCGAAGGGGATGCCCGCGGTCTCGCCGCCCGCCACCGCGTCGAGCTTGTCCCGGCCGATGTCGCGGTCGATGGCGTTGACCATGTAGCCCATGATCGCCGAGCGCACGTCCGGGAAGGAGATCAGCCAGCGCGAGTCGTTATAGACCGGGCTCGCCCAGCCCGAAGTGAAGATGAAGGGCTTGTCGCCCATGAACCGCACCGCGCCGGTGTCGAGATACATGCGGGCGGTGAGCTCGGCGATGGTGTCGCGGTCGAGGAAATGGGCGTCGGTGGTCATGGGGGGATAAAGCAAGAGCATGGCGACCGGGTCAAGACGTCTGCCTTTCTTCTCCCTCCCCCTGAAAGGGGGAGGGTCGGGGAGGGGTCATAGCGATCCCCACCCGGTTTGCTGCGCAAACCGACCTCCCCTTTTCAAGGGGAGGTGAAGCTAGGAATATCAATGCTCCGCCGCGACCCGCAGGCCGACATAGCGCTCCAGCGTCTCGGTATCCTTCTGCAGCTCGGCCGACGGCGCCCGGTGCATCACCGCGCCGCGCTCCAGCACGACGGCGTTTTCCGTCAGTTCCAGCGCCACGTCGGTGTGCTGCTCGACGAGGACGATGGCGAGCTTCTGACCGGAGAGCATCAGCTTCACCGCGCCGATCAGTTCCTCGACGATGACCGGGGCGAGGCCCTCGAACGGCTCGTCGAGCAGGAGCAGCGACGGGTTGGTCATCAGCGCGCGCGCGATCGCCAGCATCTGCTGCTCGCCGCCGGAGAGCTGGTTGCCCATGTTGCGCTTGCGCTCGTTGAGGCGCGGAAACATCCTGTAGATCGCCTCGAGCGACCACTCGCCGCCGCGCGCTGCCACCGTGAGGTTTTCCTCCACCGACAGCGACGGGAAAATCTCGCGCTCCTGCGCCACCCAGGCGATGCCGTTATTGGCGCGCCAGTGCGGCGGCTGCCGCGAGATATCCTGGCCGCGCCAGAACACCTGGCCGGCCTTCATCTGGGTGAAGCCCATGATGGTGAGCATCAGCGTCGATTTGCCGACGCCGTTGCGGCCAAGCACGGCGAGTGCGCCGTGATTCCCGATCTCCAGCGAAATGTCGTTGAGCACCACGGCGTCGCCGTAGCCCGCCGTCACGTTGGTCAGTCGGAGGAGGGCATCAGCCATGTTTGCGCGTCCCCAGATAGACCTCGCGCACGCCGGGGTCGGTCGAGATTTCGGCGGGCGAACCTTGCGTGAAGATGGCGCCGCCGACCAGCACGATGATGTGGGTGGCGAAGCGGAACACGACATGCATGTCGTGTTCGATGAACAGCAAAGTCAGTTCGTCGGACAGGCCGGCGACGACCTCGAAGATTTCGCCCGACTCTTCGACCGGCACGCCGGCCGCCGGCTCGTCGAGCAGCAGCACCTTCGGCTTGGTGGCCAGCGCCAGTGCGATCTCGAGCAGGCGCTGGCGGCCATAGGGCAGTTCGCGCGTCGTCTGATACGCGGCGTCGCCGAGCTTGAGCTTGGCGAGGATTTCGTAGGCTTCCTCGATGGCGTCCTTGTTGCCGGCGATGTTCTGCCAGAAGCGGCCGGCGATGCCGCGGCGCTCGCACACCGCGAGCGTGACGGCTTCGAGCGGGTTGAGGCCGGCGAACAGAGTATTGATCTGGAAGGTGCGCGCCAGCCCACGCTTGACGCGCGCCTGCGGTTTCATCGCGGTGACGTCTTCGCCGCCGAGCACGATCTGGCCGGCGTTCGGCACCAGCATGCCGGTCATCAGGTTGATGAGCGTGGTCTTGCCGGCGCCGTTCGGGCCGATGAGCGCGTAGCGGGCGCCGACCGGCAAATCGATATTGATGTCGCGCGCCACCACCAGCGAGCCGAAGCTCTTCTGCACGCCACGCGCTGAAAGGGCAATCGTTTGCGCGCTCATGTGCGCCTCCAGCGCGCCGTGAGTTTAGACAGGCCGCCGAGAATGCCGTTCGGCAACAGCATCACCACCACCACCAGCAGAACGCCGATCCAGAAATACCAGTACTGCGGATTGATGCCGGAGAACTGGTCGCGCGCGATCAGGAACACCGCGGCGCCGATCAGTCCGCCATAGAGCCGTCCGGCGCCGCCCAGCACCAGCATCACCAAGACGTCGGCGGAGCGTTCGAAGCTGAGCACTTCGAGGGCCACCGTCTCGGTGGTCTGCGCCAGGATGCCGCCGGCGATGCCGGCAATGATCGCCGAGATCGTGTAGACCTTGCGGATATGGGCGCGGCTGTCGGCACCGATTGCCGGCATGCGCGTGAAGTTCTCGCGGATGCCGCGCAGCGCCAGGCCGAAGGGCGAATTGATCAGGTGGCGCGTGAACAGGAAGCACAGGAACAGGATGCCGAGCGCGTAGCCGTAAGCGGTGTAGCCGTAGAGATCGAACTTGAAGACGCCGAACACCGGCTGGATCGACACGCCCTGCAGGCCATCGGAGCCGCCGGTCAGCCAGCTCGCGCTGTTGGCCGCCTCGTGTAGCAACAGGCCAAGGCCGAGCGTGATCATGATCAGCGTCAGGTGCCGGAAGCGCGAGATGATGAAGCTCGACGCGTAGCCGACCACGCCAGCGACGAGCGCTGCGACCAGAAGGCCGCTGAAGGGCTCGCCCCACACGAATTTGGTGAAAATGCCGGCTGAGTAGGCCCCGAGGCCGAAGAAGGCGGCATGGCCGAGCGAGACGATGCCGGCATAGCCGAGGATGAGATCGAGCGACAGCGCGAACAGCGCCGTGATGGCGATCTGGCTCGCCAGCGAGAGGTAAGTCGGGAACAGCCAGAACGGCAGCAGCGTCGCGAGCCAGAACGCGATCTCGAGCGCGCGCCAGCGGCTCAGTTGCTGCATGTAGGTTTGCGGCGTCATGGTGTGGGCCGGATCGAGCACTGTCATGACCGCTTCCCGAACAGGCCGGCCGGTTTCCACATCAGCACTGCCACCATCACCAGATAGATCAGGAAGCCACCGAGCTCGGGCACATAATACTTGCCGGCGATGTCGCTGATGCCGATGAGGCAGGCGGCGGCGAACGAGCCGGCGATCGAACCGAGGCCGCCGACCGAAACGACGATCAGCACATAGACCAGATAGATGAAGGCGAAATGCGGATCGAGGCCGACGATCTCGATCGCCAGCGCGCCGCCGAGACCGGCGAGGCCGGAGCCGAGCGCGAAGGTAACGGCGAAGGTGCGGTCGACGTCGATGCCGAGGCCGCGCGCCATGCGCTGGTTATCGACCGCGGCGCGGACCTGCGCGCCGAAGCGGGTGTGCTCCAGGGTCATGACCAGCAGGATGGTCACGACGATACCAACAGCGACCAGAAACATGCGGTAGATGCCGATGTTCAGGCCAAGGAAGTTGATCGAGCCGCGCATATAGCTCGGCATGGCGACCGGCTGCTGTGTGGTGCCG
This sequence comes from Pseudolabrys sp. FHR47, assembly GCF_005153485.1. NCBI lineage: Bacteria > Pseudomonadati > Pseudomonadota > Alphaproteobacteria > Hyphomicrobiales > Xanthobacteraceae > Pseudolabrys > Pseudolabrys sp. FHR47. The sequence goes on along the minus strand of NZ_CP039740.1, from coordinate 4,255,325 downwards.
AAGAACCAGGCGGCGGCGGCGACCGAAATGAAGGCGAGGCCGATGGTCAGCAGCACCTGATCAAGATCGGTAGCACGGTACAGTTTACGATAAAGCGTGCGCTCGACGACCACACTCACCAGAGCCGCGGAGAGGAAGGCGAAGGGCAGCGTGGCGAAGAAATTCCAGTTGAAGTCCTTCATCAGCATGACGGCGACGTAAGCGCCGATCATGCCGAAGGCGCAGTGCGCCAGATTGACGAAATTCATCAGGCCGAGCGTGACCGACATCCCGACCGACAGCAGAAACAGGAGCATGCCATAGGCAATGCCGTCGAACAGGACACCGAAGACAGGAGGAAGCATGGGTGTTGCGCCGCGCCTTTTTAAAAGTTTTGCATTCGTAACTGATTCAGTGCCGCTCTAAGCCGCCACCCCCATCCGCATGGGACAGTCGCCCATAGCAAAACTTTTCCAAGTCTGCACCGGATTCTGCGCTTGTTGCAGCGCAAATCTGATTTGTGAGGATTTGTCAGGAAGGGCCCAGTGCGCGGCATGCCCACTGGGTGGCCCACACGAAACGGGGCGGCCGAACGCAGCCGCCCCAAAGCGCGGGACTGAGTCCGGCTCAGTTGTTCTTCATCGCGGCCTTGACCGGATCCTTGACGTTCTCGACCTTGTCGAACTCGACATTGACGAGCTTGCCGCCGACCTTCTCGACCTTGCGGATATAGATGGTCTGCACGACGTCCCGGGTTTCCGGATCGATCATCATCGGGCCGCGCGGGCTTTCCCACTTCATGCCCTTGGCGGCGTTGACCAGCGCCTCGCCGTCGGTCTTGCCGGCGGTCTTCTTCAGCGCCTCGTAGATCAGGTGCATGCCGTCATAGCCGCCGGCGACGAAGAAGTTCGGGTTTTCGCCGTTATTGTCCTTCCTGTATTCGGCGACGAACTTCTCGTTGAGCGCGGACTTGTGATTGTGATCGTAGGTCCAGGCGGTAATGACGCCGAGTGCGTTGTCACCCATGTTGGCGAGCGCCGAGTCGTCGGTCAGTTCGCCGGTGCCCATGATCTTGGTCTTGCTGACGTCGACGCCGCGTTCGGCGAAAGCCTTGCCGATTGCCGCCGGCTGCGAGCCGCCAGGGATGAAGACGAAGATCGATTCCGGATTGAGGTCCTTGGCGCGCTGCACATAGGCCGAGAAATCCGGATTGGCGACGGCCATGCGCACCGAGCCGACGACCTCGCCGCCGGACGCCTTGATGGCGCCCTGGAACGAGGTTTCGGCGTCGTGGCCGGGGCCGTAGTCCGAAACCATGGTGTAGGCCTTTTTGACGCCGTTCTTGACGGCCCAGGATCCCAAAGTCGCCGAGACCTGCGGCAGGGTGAACGACGTGCGCACCGAGTAATTCGACTTGGTGGTGATGATCGAGGTCGCGGCGTTCATGATGACCATGAACTTCTTGGCTTCGGCCGAGATATCGGCCGCCGCCATGGCGTTCGGCGTCAGCAGGAAGCCGGCGAGAATGTCGACATTGTCGCGCACCACGAGTTCCTGCGCGAGTCGCTTGGCGACCGGCGGCTGCGGGCCGGCGACGTCCTTGCGGATGATCTCGATCTTCTTGCCGGCGACGGTGTCGCCGTTCAGTTTCATGTACAGCTTGATGCCGGCGTCCATCTGCTTGGCGCCGTCGGCGAATTGTCCCGAGTAGGGCAGGATCACGCCGATCTTGACGGTGTCCTGCGCCTGGGCCGTTGAAACGCACGCCAGGGCGAGCGCAGCCGCGCTGGCATAGAGCATGGATCTCATCGCAGTCTCCTCCGCGTTTAGTGCTTGTTCGATACCTGCCGCACCACGGCGACGTATCTTGTCGCGCGGGATAATGCCTGAGCGTCCGCAGGAAGGAAAGCCGGGCGGCCGTTCGCCGGCTTGTGAAAATCGAACATGTGCTTGCAAGAATCGAACGCTGCGCGTTTTGCCGCAGCTTCTCCACGGTGCACGCCGTCTCCGGCCGGGACAGACAGCGTGCCGCGGGTTGGAAGTTCTCCGCCGGCGATCGCGGATAGAATAATTTTCTGCCGCGATCCGGCGCTTGTTTAAGTCAGCGGCGCTTACGCAAAAGCAATGGTGCAAGCGGTCGCCGGCCAGCCTCCGCGCGACGTCAGGCGAGCGACAATGTCGCCCGTTCGTATTGCCCGCTGCCCATCCCGCCTTCGGGGAAGATGCCGTGGGCGGCGATCCACTCGAAGGATTCTTCGTAGACCTCCTTCGTGTACGGTTCGAACACCAGCCGTTCGCCCGGTCCCCAGCGCCGCGTGTCCATCTTCGCGTGGAAGCGGTCGGGGAATTCGTTTTTGTAGAAGTGCGTGTAAAGCTCGGGCCGCAGGTCGATGTCACGCTGGGCGCGGCGCAGCGCGCGGAAGAACTTGCGCAGGTCTTCCGGGTCGGGATCGCCATGGATCATGGTGCCGATCATGAAGGTGGCGTCGAGCACCTTGCGGTAGCCGAGTTGCTCGGCAAAGTAATAAGGCCCGTTGAACAGATGCACCGCCGGCGCGGTGCCGTCGAACAAGTGCTCCATGCGCTTGAACAGCATGCCGGTCTCGTAGCGCAGATTGATGTCGCCCGGCTTGAGGAACTGCTCGAGCGCCTGCACCGTGGCGTAATGACTGCCGGACTGGTAGCCGACGGAGATCGGCACTCCGGCGAGATCTTCCGGCGTTTTGATCTTTGAATCCGGCGCCACGAAGATGCCGGCGGTCGCCACCGAATAAACATCGGTGAGCATGCGGCCGTGGCCGTTCGACGCCGCGACATTCACGGTCCAGTGACAAGCGCAGGAGACGCTCGCCTGCCGGCCTTCCTCGAAGGACTGGAAGGCGCCCTTCGAGCCCTTGTCGTGCTGCTTGCCGTCGGTCGCCCGCATCAATTCGCGGAATTCGTAGTCGAGCCCTTCGTCGGTGAAGTAGCCCTTGTCGTCCGCCACCCATTCCTGCAGGCGGAAATGCGGTTCGATGATGAACTTGGCCATGCGTTTGCTCCCTTTCCTTTATTGATTTTCGATTCTTGTCAGCGGCCGCCGCCGCACACGCAGGCGCGCTCCCTCTCCCCGTTGGGGAGAGGGCGGGGGTGAGGGGGGGCCTGAATCGAGAGTTTGTAACCCCTCACCCGCCGCGCGTTGTGCGGCGACCTCTCCCTATGGGAGAGGTGAAGAGAGAACGTGGCCGTCAGCAACACGAACTCCCTCCATCTCTCTCCCCATGCTCCGCCACGCGCCGGGCGCGGATCATGCCGACATGATCGGACATCAGCGCGCGCGCCGCGGCACCGTCGCGCATTTCGATCAGGTCGGTGAGCTTGATGTGGGTATCGAGAATGTGACGCGCGAGCTTGGGCGTCGCCGTGGCGTTGCGGCGCGGCCACGAAATGTGTTCGAGCGACAGAAGCTGCACGACGATGACGCGGTTGTGCGAGGCCTCCGCCACCGCGAGGTGGAAGTCGCGCGATGCCCGAGTGAAACGATCAAGATCGTCGATCGCGGCTTCCGCCTGGTCGAGCAGGGCGCGCAGCCGGGCGATGTCGTCGGCCGTCGCATGTTCGGCGGCGAGTTCGGCGCCGAGCGTTTCGATGGCGCGCTGCACGTCCATGATCTCGGCGGCGGACACGCCGGAGAGATCGAGCTGCACGGCGAGCGCTTCGGCGAACAGCCGCGGATTGCCGTGGGCGATGCGCGCGCCGCCGCCTTTGCCCATGCGGATTTCGACAATGCCGAGCGCCTCCAGCGTGCGCAGCGCGTCACGGGCGACGATGCGGCTGGTGCCGAAACGGGCGGCGAGTTCTTTCTCGCTGCCGAGGAAATCGCCGGGCTTGAGCGCCTTGGCGAAAAGCTGGTCGCGCACCTCGGCGACCATTTGCGCGGAGAGGGAAGAGGAGCGGCCGGCGAACATGATGCGCGCCGTGAGCTGGCCGCTCATGGCAACCGGCAGTCCCAATGCTGACCGGGTCTTGGCCGTCTTGGCGCTGCTGCGCGGCATCGGCGTCCTCCTGTCGCGCCCCGGGCGCGCCTCTTCGGGCGTCGTCTCACAGGTTGCTTCCGGAGTATGCAGCTACCGGATATGATAGTAAAGATATTATCTTATGGATTTGTGAGGGCCGGCAGTCGTGCAGAACGTCCTCCCGGCAAGCTCTCTCGTCGTCCCCGCGAAGGCGGGGACCCATATCCACAGCCGTCGCGATACGGCTCGGAGGGTGGCTATGGGGCCCGGGTTTCGCTGACGCTCGCCCGGGACGACAGCTCAGGGCTACGCGTCTCTGAAAAAATATTCCTAGGACTATTGACACCCATCCGGGTCTAGCCCTATATTCCCATTCATCCCGCCCCTGCTAGCGAGGGGTGTCTGATCAGCGTCTCCAGACGCTGGGGCGGGGAGCGGTGGCCGGGTTGGGGCGTCGGAGATGCGGCGCAGTTTCCCTCCCGGCGGTCCAAGCCGCATCGGTCCTGGCGCGCTAAACCGCGCGCAACGGGGAGTGTAACTGGGCGTGGGGTGACGGGAGGTTGCCTTACGTCCTGAAGAAATCCCACAGCGGTGGATAGGCTGTCCCGACGTAAGAAGGGCCCGCCTGAAAGGTCGTGAGTCCACCGGGGGCCATGCGGAGCAAACCTAAGAAACACCGCGCGCGGAACGCCAAAGGCTCGGCAATTCCGTGGTGACTAACTCGTGTGAATCTAACTCACACTCGCACGAGGCTGCGGGGCTGTTCGAGCCCCGGCGTTCCGCGCGCCCTCGTTATTTAAGGGGTGCTGGAAATGCGAAACGGGAATGCGGCCTGCCCGGGGCCGATCAAACAACACGGGCGATGACGCACGACTATTCTCTTTACCCTCCCCCTTGTGGGGAGGGTCGACTGATGGCGCGAAGCGACAGCAGTCGGGGTGGGGGTCGAGGATGTTCGCGATTACCCCCACCCCGGCTCGCATCTTCGATGCTCGCCGACCCTCCCCACAAGGGGGAGGGTAAGAAGGCGCCCGCCGCCTCATCCCTTCGCCAATCGCAGACCCAGCCTTGCGCAAGCGCGCATTGCCGATACGTGCGGCGTCGATCATGGTCGCGGACTTTGACGCCGCCGCCGAACGAAAGACACTCAATGAACTTTGAACTGACACTTGCGGCCATCGCCGCCATCTTCCTGCTCGCCGGCTTCGTCAAAGGTGTCATCGGCATGGGATTGCCGACGGTCGCCATCGGTCTGCTCGGGCTGATGATGCCGCCGGCGCAGGCAGCGGCGATGCTGATCGTGCCGTCGCTCGTCAGCAATATCTGGCAGGCCGTGGTCGGCGGCGCGTTTCGCGAACTCGTTACGCGGCTGTGGCCGTTGTTCGCCGGCATCGTCGTCGGCGCCGCGATCGGCGCGCTCTGGCTGGTGCGGAGCGGCGGCAGCACGGCGACGTTGTGGCTTGGCGTCGCGCTCGCGGCCTATGCGCTGCTCGGTCTGTTCAAGGTCGAGTTCACGGTGCCGGCCTCGCGCGAAGGCATCATTGGCTTCGTCTGCGGCATCGCGACCGGTGCGATCTCGGTCGGCACCGGTGTCTTCGCCATCCCGATGGTGCCGTATATTCAGGGCCTTGGCCTCGACCGGCACAGGCTGGTGCAGGCGCTCGGGCTGTCTTTCACCATCTGCACCATCGCGCTCGCCGCCGCGCTGCGTCACGCCGGCGAAATCGACGCCGATCTCTTGTGGCCGTCGCTGGCCGGCCTGGTCGCGGTGCTTGCGGGGATGCGGTTCGGGCAACTGCTGCGCGGCCACATCAAGCCCGAGATTTTCCGGCTATGCTTTTTTGTCGGTCTGCTGATGCTGGGCGGGCATCTGGCGTTGCGCTCTATCCTGTGATGGACTGTATGCACGCAAACGATTTACCGGAGCCGAGCGCATGAAAGTCGTCGACCTCTCCCACGTCATGAACGTGCATACGCCCGGCTGGGTCGGCTATGCCGGCAACAAGATGTACTACGCGCAGAATTTGCAGACGGTTCGCATCGTCGCGCAGCGCATCGACACCGCGCTGCATGTCGGCACCCATTTCGACGGCGCCATGCATGCGACGGACGATCCGAACGGCGATATGGCGCACCTGCCGCTCGATTACCTGATGAATCGCGGCGTCGTGGTCGACATCTCGAAGCACATGCACGACTGGGCGGTGATCACGCCGGAGATCATCGAATCCTCCGGCGCCGATATCCGCGAGGGCGATATCCTTATTCTGCACACCGGCTGGCACAAACATTATGAAGGCCGGCCGCAGCAGGATCTGGTGAAGTACTTCTGCTATCACCCGGGGCCGAACCTCGACACGCTGCACTGGATGCTGAAAAAGAAGATCAAGTGGTGGGGCATGGACACGGGTTCATGTGATCATGCCATGAACACCTCGATCCGCTTCATGCGTCCCGACATCGCCGAGGAGTTCACCAAGAAGCACGGCAAGACGCCGGGCGAGTTCTTCGGCACCTTCGAGTTCACGCACAAGAAGTCGGGCCGGTTGGTGCGCGACAATGTGTTTCCGTTCCACACCTGGGCCTTCGCCGAAGGCCTGCTGCACGCCGAGAATATCGGCGGCGACATCGAGCTGATGCTCAACAAGCGCTGCGTCATCGGCGCATTTCCGTGGCGCTACGAAGGGCTGGAAAGCTGCCCGTGCCGCATCGTCTGCTTCGAGGACACCGACATGTCGGTCGAGGCGATCGGTGACGCCGCGCGGGCGATTATTCCGCGGCGATGATCAAGAGGCGCGGGCGAGGCGTGCATCCGGCGCGTTGTTCTGCAGCGTCGTCTGGATCGCCTCGCGCAAGGTTCCGTAATCGGCGGCGCCCCATTGCTTGACGTGAATGTCGGCGAGCAGCTTTGCCGACTTGCCGAAGACCACGATGCGGTCGCCGACCTCGATGGCCTCCTCGAGCTGGTGGGTGATGAGAATGGCGGTCGAGCCGCATTCGCGCGCCAGCGCCAGGAACTCGCCGCGCAATTCGGCGGCGGTGACCTCATCGAGATGGCCGAAGGCTTCGTCGGCGAGCAGGATTTCCGGTTGCACGGCGAAGGCCCGTGCGATGGCGACGCGCTGGCGCATGCCGCCCGACAGCTCGTGCGGGTAGGCATTGATGAATTTGGCGAGCCCCAACCGTGTCAGCCATTTCAAGGCACGTTCGCGCTGCTCGGTCTCCGGCACGCGCAGCAGTTCGAGCGGCAGTTTGGCGTTGTCGAGCGCGGTTCGCCACGGCAACAGGCGGTCCTGCTGGAATACGGTGGCGATCTTGCCGCGGAAGTAGTCGAAATCGGCGAAGGGGCTGCGCTCGCCGATCATCAGCGTGCCTTCGGTCGGTCTGTCGAGCCCGATCATCAGATCGAAGAAAGTCGACTTGCCGCAGCCTGTCTGACCGACGATGGCGACCACTTCCTTCGGCGCAATGGTCAGATCGAGCCGGTCGATGGCGACCACCGATTGCCCCGACGTCGTTTGCCGGAACACCTTGCGCAGTCCGCATACGGTGATGGGCGGCGGACCGCTCATGTGCGCCACCGCAGCAGCCGGTGCTCGATGCGCGCGACCAGCGCCTCGAGCAGGAACAAGAGCGCCACCAGCACGATGGTCCAGGCGAACACGTCGGATACCGAGAACAGTTCCTGCGCGACCGACAATTGATGGCCTATGCCGGTCACGGCCCCGACCAGTTCGGCGATGGTGACGACACGGATGGCGAGGCTGATATTCACCTTCCAGCTGGTGAAAATGCTGGGCAGGATCGCCGGCAGCATCAGCTTGACGAAGTAGTCAGTCGTCGTCGGCCGGAACGACAGCATCATGTTGCGCAGGTCGCGCGACACCCCGCGCATGGCATCGAGCGAGTCGACCAGGAACACGGGGCCGCAGACGACCACCAGCACGAAGGCGATGCGGAATTCGACGCCGGGAAACCACAGCACCGCGAACAGAATCCACGACACCACCGGCACCGCCATCAGGATGCGGATCATCGGATGCAGGTAATTGTCGAGCGTTTCGGAGCGGTACATCGCCATGGCGGCGAGCACGCCGAGGACGAAGGAGACGATGAGTGCGCCGATGACACGCGCCAGGGTCACGACGATGTCGATCGGCGTGATCTTGACCATGCTCTGCGCGATCTTGACGAAGCTGGGCACCGCGAAAGGCGGAATGCCGAGATAGGGCGCGAGATGGGACAGCGTTTCCCACGCCGCGGCAAAGATCAGCAGGGAAACGAGAGTCTGCTTCGGAAAGGCGATGTCCGGCGCAGACTCCCGGGGAGTCTCGAGGGCCATCGGGCTACTGAACGTGGAAAATCTTGTCGTCCGGCATCTGCGTGTAGAAACCGGCCTTTACCGCCAGCTCCATCATGTCCTTGACCGATTTTTTGGCGGCGGCATCCGACATCGGCTTGACCGAAAGCTGCAAGCGGCCGCCGGAGATCGCGGCGGTGAGGACGCCGGGCGGCAGCTTGGTGGTTTCGGCGCCGATCTTGTCGGCCGCCGCGGTCTCCTCATGGAAGACCTTGGCGACGTCGGCTAGCGCGGCGATCAGTTTCTTCGGCGCGGTCGGGTCTTTCTCGATCAGGCTGGCGCGCATGGCGGGTACCAACTCCCAGCCGGTCTCGCCGGTGACGTCCTTCCAGCCTTCGGCGCCGTTGAAGATAATCTTCCAGTCCGGATTCTGCTTTGTGATGATGCTGGCGAGCGGCTCGATCACCATCGCGGCGTCGACGCGGCCCGCCTCCAACTGCGCGCGTGCAACGGCAAAGTTGGCGTTGACCACGGTGATGTCCTTGCCGAGGTCGATGCCCTTGGCCAGCGCATAGATCTTCACCACCTGGAACTGGGCGCTGCCCATATCCATGGCAATCTGCTTGCCCTTGAGGTCGGCGAGCGACTTGATCGCCGGGTCCTTGGCGAAGATCACGAGGTCGGCGAGCGTGATGCCGGTGCCGATGATGCGGGCCGGCACACCTTCCTGATAGAGCTTCTGAAAAACTGTCGGCCCGCCAAGCACGACATCGGTCTCGCCGGTCGCGAAGCCGGCGTAATAGGCAGAGATCGCGGGATAGGGCTGAATTTCGAGCGTGAAACCGTGCTTCTCGTCCAAGCCGCGTGTCTTCATGATATTCCAGACCAGCGGCGCGATGACCGGCAGCGTCAGGCTGGAAACCTTGATGGTGGTCTTCTGTTGCGCCCCGGCCTGCGGCGCGAAAGCCGTGGCGAGAGCAAAAGCAGCGATCAGTGCAATAACGCGGCGCCGAAAAGCGAACATCGACTTTTCTCCCTGAAGGAAGCGACCCAAACATTTGCCTGAAGCCGCGCGGCTCCAAGCGTGTTTAATCGTCCGTCAAGTCCGGGCGGTGGGGCAAGTCTTGCTCAAGTCTTGCTCATCCGCCGGCCCTGTCGAACAGGACCCCGGCAATTTGTCGTCTTTGGACTTTACTCGGGCTTTGTTTGTGTGCAAACTAATTCGCGTCGTGGCAGCGAGGGAAACGATGTCGCAGATCCAAACGAGGGATGGCGTCAGCCTCTATTACGAGGAAGCCGGAAGCGGCACGCCCATCGTATTCGTCCACGAATATGCCGGCGACTGGCGCACCTGGGAGCCGCAGATGCGGTTCTTCTCGCGAGCGCATCGTTGCATCACCTATAGCCAGCGCGGCTATCCGCCGTCCGACGTGCCGACCGATCCGGCGAAATACGGGCAGGGCTTGGCCGTTGACGATGTCATCGCGCTCCTGGATGCGCTCAAGATCGACAAGGCGCATATCGTCGGTCATTCGATGGGTGCGCTCACCGCGCTGCTGGTCGGCGTCAAATATCCGGAAAGGTGTCTCTCGGTCATGACGGCCGGCTGCGGCTATGGCTCGAGCCCCGATGCCAAACTGGTCGAGCAGACGCGCGAAGCGTCGCGCGAAACCGCCAAGATGTTCGAAACCGTCGATTTTCCGACCGCAGCCGCGCGCTATGCCGACGGCGCGACGCGCCAGACCCACAAATACAAGGACCCGCGCGGCTTCGCCGAGTTCGCAAAGATGCTGGCGGAGCATTCGCCGGTCGGCCACGCCATGACCATGCGTGAAGTGCAGGCCAAGCGCCCGACCTTGTGGGACATCCAGGACGACCTGAAGAAGTTCAAGCTGCCGCTTCTGGTATTGGTCGGCGACGAGGACGACTGGTGCCTTGAAGCCAGTGTCTTCATCAAGCGTACGGTGCCGACCGCGGGCCTCGTGGTCATCCCGCGCTCGGGTCACACCATTACCAGCGAAGAGCCGGCAGCGTTCAACGCGGCGCTCGCCGACCTCATCGCCAATGCCGAGGCCGGCAAGTGGATGTCACACCGAGCCCCGTAAAACCGACACAGTAACGACTAGAGTATTTCAACGGAGATCGACGATGGACCTTAAACTGAGTGGCAAGACAGCGCTGGTGACCGGCGGTTCGGAAGGTATCGGCAAGGGCATCGCACTGGCGTTGGCCAAGGAAGGCGTCGACGTTGCGATCTGCGCGCGCCGCATGGAGCCGCTCAAGGCTTCGGCCGATGAGATCGCCAAGGCGACCGGCCGCAAGATCGTGCCGATCACGGCCGATCTGCGCTCCGACAAGGACGCCAAGAATTTCGTCGAGCAGGGCCACAAGGCCCTCGGCCGCATCGACATCATGGTCAACAATGCCGGCTCCGCCGCCGGCGGCGTGATCGAGCATTTGACGGAAGACGACTGGGAAAAGGGCCTGCAGCTCAAATTCATGGGCTATGTGCGTTGCCTGCGTTACGTGCTGCCGATCATGCGCGCGCAGGGCGGTGGCCGCGTCGTCAACCTCATCGGCAATGACGGCGTGAAGCCGTCCTACTGGGAAATCTGCCCGGGCGCGGCCAATGCCGCCGGCCAGAATCTCACGCTGTCGCTCGCCGGCCAGTACGGCAAGGACAATATCTCGTTTGTGGCCGTCAATCCGGGCCCGGTGCGCACCGAGCGTTGGGCGGGTCTCGTCGACGCCATGTCGCGCGATATGAAGATTTCGCGCGAGGAAGCCGACAAGCTGGCGCCGGCCTCGATTCCGCTCGGCCGTATCGCCGAGGTTGAGGAAGTGGCCAATCTCGTCACGATGCTGGCATCTCCGACGATGCACATGGTCAACGGCACCATGATCGAGATCGACGGCGGCCAGGACAAGGCGCTGATGGACAAATTCCGCGACAAGCCGCGGGGTTGATCGAGGCCAAATCTGAATTCATGCCGGGACGTTTGCTTGACAGGGTGGAAAGGCAATCGGACTATTTGGAACACGAAAAAATAGTCCGATTGGGGAATCACGATTTGTCGAATTCGCGGCGTCTGATCCCAGACGTCGCCACGCATGGAGTCGCAAGATGAAAGCCAATGCTCTTTTGAAGAGGCGCTATCTGACCTCGCTCGCCTTCGTCCTCGCCGCCGGATTGAGCTTCCCGGCGGTCGCTCAGGACACGATCAAGATCGGTGAACTGAATAGTTACAAGTCGCAGCCCGCCTTCCTCGATCCCTACAAGAAGGGCATGGAATTGGCGCTCGAAGAGGTCAACGCCAAGGGTGGCGTCAACGGCAAGAAGATCGAGCTGATCATCCGCGACGACGGCGGCAACCCCGGCGAAGCGGTCCGGGTCGCCGAGGAACTGGTGACGCGCGAAGGCGTGTCGATGATCGCCGGTACCTTCCTGTCGCATATCGGTCTTGCGGTGACGAACTTCGCCGGTCAGAAGAAGGTCTTCTTCCTCGCCGCAGAGCCGCTCACCGACAAGATCACCTGGGAGAACGGCAACAAGTACACCTACCGCCTGCGCGCGACGACCTACATGCAGACAGCGATGTTGATGCCGGCCGCGGTCGCCGCCAAGAAGAAGCGCTGGGCACTGGTCTATCCGAACTTCGAATACGGTCAGTCGGCTGCCGCGAACTTCAAGGCGATGCTGAAGAAGGCGCAGCCGGACGTCGAGTTCGTCACCGAGCAGGCGCCGCCGCTCGGCAAGGTCGATGCCGGCGCCGTGGCGCAGGCGATCGACGATGCCAAGCCGGACGCGATCTTCAACGTGCTGTTCGGGCCCGACCTCGCCAAGTTCGTGCGCGAAGGCAACACCCGCGGCGTGTTCAAGGATCGCACCGTGGTCAGCCTCTTGTCGGGCGAGCCGGAATATCTCGACCCGCTCGGCGCTGAAGCGCCGGTCGGCTGGATCGTCACCGGTTATCCGTGGGACAAGATCAAGACGCCGGAGCACGTCGCCTTCCTCACGGCGTATCAGAAGAAGTTCAACGACTATCCGCGTCTCGGATCGATCGTCGGCTACACCACCATCAAGTCGATCGCCGCGGGCCTCGCCAAGACCAAGGGTCTCGACGCCGACTCGCTGGTCGAAGCCTTCAAGGGTCTCTACGTTCAGAGCCCGTTCGGTCCGTTCCAGTATCGCGCCAGCGATCATCAAGCGACGATGGGTGCCTATGTCGGCAAGATCGCGCTCGAAAAGGGCAAGGGTACGATGGACGACTTCAAGTACATCGACGGCGCTTCCGTTCTGCCGAGCGACGAGGAAGTCAAGAAGCTGCGTCCGGCCGGCGCGAACTGATGTGAGCTATGCCGCAAAACTCGCTTTCCCCTCTCCCCTTGGGGGAGAGGGTGGCGAGTGCGGAGCGATAGCGAGCACGAGCCGGGAGAGGGGTGAGTGGCGTACAGATCTCTGGACCCCTCTCCCGCCTCGCTCACTTTGTTCGCTCGGCACCTTCTCCCAGCGGAAGTCGGATGTTTCCGACTTCCGCCACTGAAAGTGCAGAACTCGGGTAAACCCGAGTTCTGGTGGGAGAGGGTAAGAGCGCAAGCGGCAATGTCTCTCAAATGACTCTCAACGCTTTTCTGTTTCAGGCCCTCAACGGCCTCTCCACGGCATCCGGCCTGTTTTTCATCGCGGCCGGGCTGTCGCTGATCTTTGGCGTCACGCGCATTGTCAACATTGCGCACGGGTCCCTCTATATGCTCGGGACCTACATCGCCTACACGCTGGCCACGAAAATCGGCGGTGCCTTTGGCTTCTGGGGCGGCATCGTTCTGACGGCGCTGTTTGTCGGCTTGATCGGTGCAGCGATCGAGATGCTGTTGCTGCGCCGCATTTATCGCGCGCCGGAGTTGTTCCAGTTGCTGGCGACCTTTGCGCTGGTGCTGATATTCAACGACATGACGTTGTGGCTGTGGGGTCCGGAAGACCTGCTCGGCCCGCGCGCGCCGGGGCTTGCCGGTGCGGTCGAGGTCTTTGGCCGCCGGCTGCCGAGCTACGATCTGTTTCTGATTTTCATCGCGCCGGCGGTTCTGTTGCTGCTGCACTTTGCTCTCGCCAAGACGCGCTTTGGCCGCCTCATTCGTGCCGCGACGCAGGACCGCGAAATGGTCGGCGCGCTCGGCGTCAATCAGGCCGTGCTGTTCACCTCGGTGTTCGCGCTCGGCTCGATGCTGGCCGGCCTCGGCGGCGCTCTCCAGGTGGCGCGCGAGCCGGCCAATCTGGCGACCGATCTGGTTGCCATTGGCGATGCCTTCGTCGTCGTCGTGGTCGGCGGCATGGGCTCGATCACCGGCGCTTATCTCGCTGCGATCATCATCGCCGAGGTCAAGGCGCTGTGCATCGCCATCGGCGTGGTCGATCTCGGCTTCATCCAGTTCAACGCCTCGAAATTCACCCTGGTCGCCGAATTCATCGTCATGGCCATTGTGCTGATCGCGCGACCTTACGGCCTGCTGGGCAAGCCGCAGGGCAACGTGCGCTCGGTCGCCGAACCGGAAGAACCGATTCGTCCGGCGGCGCCCATGCTGAAAGTCCTCGGCGCCGCGGTTCTCGTGCTGCTGCTCGCTTTGCCGGTGATGGCGCAGGCGTCGCCGTACTTGTTGATCCTGGCAACCGACGTCCTGATCGCGGTGATCTTTGCCACCTCGCTGCACTTCATCATGGGGCCGGGCGGCATGCACTCCTTCGGCCATGCTGCCTATTTCGGTCTCGGCGCCTATGGCGCGGCGCTGCTGGTCAAGGCGGCCGGCTTCCCGATGCTGGCGGCGCTGATGGTCGCGCCCGCCGTCGCCCTGCTCGGCGCGCTGTTGTTCGGCTGGTTCGCCGTGCGTTTGTCCGGCGTTTATCTCGCTATGTTGACGCTGGCTTTCGCGCAAATCGTCTGGGCCGCCGTGTTCCAGTGGGAGACTTTCACCGGTGGCTCCAATGGCGTGATCGGCGTATGGCCGACCGCGCCGTTCAACAAGGCCTGGGTTTATTACCTGTTGGCGCTGACGCTGGCCGTCATTGCCGTGCTGATGCTGCGGCGCTTCCTGTTCGCGCCGTTCGGCTACGCGATGCGCGCTGGCCGGGACTCAGCCCTACGTGCCGAAGCCATCGGCATCGACGTCAAACGCATTCACTGGCTTGGCTTTGCGATTGCCGGCTGTATTTGCGGTGTCGCCGGCGGTCTGTTCGCCTTTGCCAAAGGCTCGATCTCGCCGGAAGCGATCGCAGTCGGTCGTTCCATCGACGGACTTGTCATGGTGCTGCTCGGCGGCATCCAGACCCTGGTCGGTCCCATCGTCGGCGCTTCGGTCTTCGCGTTGCTGCAGGACACGGTGATGCGGCAGACCGAATACTGGCGCGCGCTGCTGGGTCTCATCATTCTCGTTCTGGTGCTGGCCTTCCCGCAGGGGATTGCCGGTGCGTTCTCGACGCTCTGGCGCCGCACCGAGAGCAAATCGGGAGGCCGCGCATGAGCGTCCTCACGGTCAATTCGCTCGGCAAGTCCTTTGGCGGCGTGCGCGCCGTCGAGAATGTCTCGTTCGATATCGGCAAGGGCGAGTTTTTGGCGCTGATCGGGCCGAACGGCGCCGGCAAATCGACCACCTTCAACATGATCAACGGACAACTCGCGCCCGATACCGGCGAAATCCGGATCGGCGACCGAAATATCGCCGGCATGCAGCCTCGCGATATCTGGCGGCTCGGCGTCGGCCGTACCTTCCAGGTCGCCGCCACCTTCGGTTCGATGACCGTGGTCGAGAACGTGCAGATGGCATTGATCTCGCACGCCAACCGTCTGCTCAATCTGTGGCGGCCGGCCGCGTCGCTGTATCGCGAACGCGCCCTCGAATTGCTGGCGCAGGTCGGCATGGCGGACGCCGCCGACCGGCCGAGCCGCGAACTCGCCTATGGCGACGTCAAGCGTATCGAGCTGGCCATCGCGCTGGCCAACGATCCGCAACTTCTTTTGATGGACGAACCAACCGCCGGCATGGCGCCGCGCGAACGCAATGAGCTCATCAAGCTCGTCAAGCAGCTCGTTATCGAACGCGGCATATCGGTGCTGTTCACCGAGCATTCGATGGATGTGGTGTTCTCCTACGCCGACCGCATCATCGTCCTGGCGCGGGGCCGCCTGATCGCCGACGGCGATGCCAATGCGATTCGCGACGACGCCAAGGTGCAGGAGGTCTATTTCGGCACCGGCAAGACGTTCCAGGAGGCATCGTCATGAGCGAACCGATGCTCTCCGTCGACGGATTGAAGGCCTGGTATGGCGCCGCGCAGATTCTGTACGACGTGTCGTTCAATGTCGGCCGCGGCGAGGTGGTTGCGTTGATGGGGCGCAACGGCGCCGGCAAGACCACGACCATGAAGGCACTGATGGGCCTCGTCTCGCGCCGCGGCGCGGTAGGCTTCAATGGCGCCGATATCTCGGGGCTGCGGCCGTTCGAAATCGCGCGTCAGGGTCTCGGCTTTACGCCGGAGGATCGCCGCATCTTCTCGGAACTGACGGTGCTGGAAAATCTCGATATCGGCCGCCAGCCGCCGCGCCAGTTCCCGGACGGCCAGCCGGCGCCGGTATGGACGCCGCGGCGGCTGTTTGAACTCTTCCCCAATCTCGGCGAGATGCCGAACCGGCCGGGCGGCCGCATGAGCGGCGGCGAGCAGCAGATGCTGACCGTGGCGCGCACGCTGATGGGCAACCCGCTGATGGTGCTGCTCGACGAACCGTCGGAGGGCGTTGCACCCCTGATCGTCGAGCAGATGGCCAACACCATCATCGAACTCAAGAAGGAAGGGCTTTCGATCCTGCTCTCGGAGCAGAACATCCACTTCGCCCGCCTGGTCTCGGACCGCGTCTATGTGCTGGAAAAGGGCGAGATCCACTGGCAGGGCACCATGGCCGAGCTGTCCGGCAACCTCGAGATTCAGCGCGCTTATCTCACCGTCTGACGGCGATAACCGGGGAAAAGGCTTTCGCTCGGGCGATTTCCCGGCCATGCTTCGATAAAACCGATAGGTCCGGGTTGGGTTCAATTATGACGCGCAGCAAGTTGAAGATCGCTGGTGGGGCGGACGAGGCGGCGTCGGGCGGCTACGTGCTCGATGAGCAGGTCGGCTTCCTGATGCGCATCGCCACCCAGCGCCACACCTCGATCTTCACCGCCAACATGGTCGAGGGGCTGACGCAGACCCAGTTCGCGGCGCTGGCCAAACTGTACGAGACGGGGCCATCCTCGCAGAACCAGCTCGGCCGCCTGATTTATCTCGATGCCGCCACAATCAAGGGCGTGGTCGACCGGCTTTCGGTGCGCGGCTTCGTCACCGCGCTCAGCGATCCGACCGACCGACGCCGCCGCGCCGTGACGCTGACCGACGAAGGCCGCCGCGTCACCGAGGCTGCGCTCAAGGTGGCGGCGAAGATCACCGCGCAGACACTGGCGCCGCTCACGGCGACCGAGCAGCGCACGATTGCGACGTTGCTGAAGAAGCTGGGCTGATATTACATTCCTCGTTCGTCCCCGCGAAAGCGGGGACCCAGAGCTGACAGGCAAGGCGATAAAGAATCTGGGTTCCCGCTTTCGCGGGAACGAACGGAGTTTGGATTGACTTTCGATGGCTTTTAAAACCCGTACAGCTTCGCCGGATTATCGACCAGGATCTTGTGCCGCGTTTTCTCGTCCGGCACCCAGTCGAGCAGCATGTCGAGCGTCCAGGCGTCTTTCGGCGTCTTCGGCCCGGCCATCGGATAGGGCCAATTGCTCGCCCATAGCCCGCGATCCGGCGCGGCCTTGACCAGCAGCTTCGCCAGTTTGCCGACATCATCATAGTAGGGCGGGCCGAGCTTCGACGTCTCGTAGGGCGCGGCGAGCTTGTACCAGACCTTGCCGGTCTCCAGCATGCGCAGCAGCGCCTTGAAGCCGGGATGATCCGGCTCGACCGGCTCGAGAAACTTGCCCTGGTGGTCGACGGTCACCGTCGTCGGCAGCGCCTTGAGCCGCGCTTCGTGATCGGCGAGGTCGCGGCCGTCGCACTGGAAGTTGATGGTCCAGCCGAACGGTGCAACGCGCGCCGCCATGGTTTCGAGCAGCGACAATGGCAACGGCGCGCCGGCCAGCATGAAGAAACGAATGCCGCGCACGCCCAGTTTGGTCAGGCGATCGAGTTCGGCGTCGGTCACGGTCTCGTCGACCACGACGATGCCGCGGGCGCGCGGCCCCATCTCTTCCATGCATTTGAGCAGCAGGCGGTTGTCCTTGCCGTAGGCGGAAGCCTGCACCAGAACGGTGCGCTCGATGCCGATTCTGCGGCACATCGAAAGATAATCGGCAAGCGAGGCATCCGGCGGCGTCACCACGGCGGTCGGCGCGGTCGGATAGCTCGAATCGTAGATATGGATATGGCAGTCGCAGGTGCCGGCCGGCGCCTTCAACTGCGGCACGCTGTCGTCACTCATGGACGTTCTTCCCTGAATGTTATTCTTTTAGGTTTTCTTGCAGATCGCACGCAGCCGCTGCGGCGTCACCGGCAGCGACAGGATCGCGCCCGGCCGTTGCAGGGCGTCATCTATAGCAGAGGCGATGACCGCACCAACAGGGTTGGTGCCGCCTTCGCCGGCGCCCTTGAGGCCGAGCGAATTGAGCGGGCTGGGCGCGTCCTCGGTGATAAGGATCGAGGATTCCGGCACCTCATGCGCCGTCGGCATCAGATAATCGGCGAAGGTCACCGAGAGCGGCTCGCCGCCTTCGTCGTAGAGGAATTCCTCGAACAGCGCGCCGCCGATGCCCTGCGCGAGGCCGCCGGCGATCTGGCCTTCGACCAGCATCGGATTGACGGCTTTGCCGACATCATAGGCCATCACATATTTCTCGATGGCGACGCCACCGGTCTCGGCATCGACGCGCACGGCGGCGACATGAACGCCGTAGGGATAGACCATGTGCGTCGATTCGAACGTGTCCTCGGCGATCAGTTCGCCGGGCTTGGCCTTGGCGAGGTCGATCAGCTTCATCGACGGCCCGGGTGCGCCGCCGGTGCGGACGATCTCGCCATCGACGATGTCGAGTTGTGTGGGCTCGGCCTGCATCAGCTCCGCGGCGAGATTCAGAATATGAGCGCGCAGCTTGGTCGATGCGCGTTTGGTTGCTTCGCCGGTCATCACCGTAACGCGCGAGGCAAAGGCGCCAAGGCCGCGACCGATGCGGTCGGTCTGGCCGTGAATGACATTGACGGTCGTGTAATCGACGCCGAGCGTTTCGGCGCAGATCTGCGCCATCGCAGTCTCGACGCCCTGGCCGACGGAGGCGGCGCCGGTGACGAGTTCGATGTTGCCGTCGTTCTTCACCTCGACACGCACGTCGTCGAACGGGCCGAGGCCGCTCTTTTCGACGAACATGGCGACACCAGCGCCAACCTTCTCGCCATTGGCGCGGCGTTTGGCGATCTCTTTCTGCAGTTTCGGCCAGCCGGCGCGCTCGAGCGCCTTGTCGAGCAACAGGCCGTAATCGCCCGAGTCGTAGACGATATGCGTTCCCAAAGTTTCAAGGCCCAGCGCATAAGGCATGGCGTTTTTCGGCAGCAGGTTGCGCTTGCGGATTTCGACCTTGTCGACGCCGACATTGGCGGCGATGGCGTCGAGCAGGCGCTCGCGCACGAAGGTCGATTCGTAGCGGCCCGGAGCGCGATAGGTGCCGCAGGGCGTCTTGTTGGTCAGACGGATATGCGCGGTGGCGCGATAGGCCGGTACGCGATAGGGCCCCGGCAGCATCGCGGCGGCGAGGTCCGGCACGGTGGCTGCATGGGTGCGCATATAGGCGCCGTTGTCGTGGAAGAACTCGTCATCGATGGCGAGGATGCGCCCCTGCGCGTCGATGGCGGCGCGGATGCGGTGGGTCTGCTGGCGCGAGTGATTGGCGGTGATGAGATGCTCGCGCCGATCCTCGATCCACTTGATCGGCTTCCTGAAGTGCAGTGCCGCGGCGCAGACAATCAGGTCTTCGGGATAGATTTCGCCGCGAATGCCAAAGCCGCCGCCAACATGACCTTCGAACAACTGGAAGTCGTCGCGCGTGCGACCGAGCATGCGGCCCATCGTGTCGCGGTTCCAGTGCGGCACTTTCGCAGCGCCGTGCATCTCCAGTCGGCCGAGCGCCTCGTTGTAGTAGCCGATGGCGCCGCGGGTCTCGAGCGGAACGCCGGAATGACGGCCGACCGACAGTTCGAGCGTGACGATGGAGTCGGCCGCCTTGAAGGCGGCATCGACATCGCCGTAGCCCTTGTGCAGCACATCCGGCTCGGTGTTCTTCGTCGCGTCGAACGGCCCCGGTGCGTCGGTCGCCTTCATAACCGGCTCAAGCGGCTCGATGTCGAGTTCGATCGTCTCCGCCGCGTCCTCGGCGATGTAGGCGTTGTCGGCGAACACGACTGCGACCGGCTCGCCGACATAGCGCACAAAGTCGCTCGCCATCACCCGCTGCTGATACGGCTCCAGCGCCTTGAGGCCCGTGAGGCGGAACGGGATCGGCGGAATATGCGCGACGTCGGCAAAGGTCCATACCGCGTGCACGCCGTCCATGGTGAGCGCGGCCGATGCGTCGATGCCCCTGAGGCGCCCGTGAGCGATCGGCGAGCGCACCACGCGCATCGCCCACTGACCGGGGAAGTTCACGTCCGCGGCGAAGCGGCCCTGGCCGGTCAGCAGCGTACGGTCCTCGAGGCGCGGGACCGAGCGGCCGATGAATTTTTGTTTGCTGGACACTGCCGTCACCGCTTGCCGCAGCGGCACCCCCTCTCCCCTTGGGGGAGAGGGTTGGGGTGAGGGGGCAGGTGACTCTCGATAGGGCGTGACCCCTCACCCGACCGCCTTCGGCGGTCGACCTCTCCCCATGGGAGAGGTAAAGAAAGTGCGCGCAACCGTGCGACAATCACTTCCGCATCTCCTGCGCGGCGGCGCGCACGGATTTGATGATGTTCTGATAGCCGGTGCAGCGGCACAGGTTGGACGACAGCACGTCGATGAGCGCCTCGTCGCTGATATTCGGCTCGCGTTCCAACACGCCGACCGCCAGCATCAGGAAGCCCGGCGTACAGAAGCCACACTGCAGCCCGTGATTGTCCATGAAGGCCTGCTGCATCGGATGCAGCTTGTCGCCGTCCGCCAGACCCTCGACCGTGCGGATCGCTTTGCCTTCGGCTTGCACGGCGAACATCAGGCAGGAGCGCACCGGCGCATCGTCAACGATGACCGTGCAGGCGCCGCAGACACCGTGCTCGCAGCCGATATGCGTACCGGTCTGGCCGCAATCCTCGCGGATCGCGTCGGCCAAAGTGCGGCGCGGCTCGACGGCAATGGCGTAGTCCTTGCCGTTAATGGTCAGGGTGACGTCGGTTTTCTCGCTCATGATGCTCTCTCGGCGTTTCGCAGCAAGGTGCGGATGCGTTGCGGCGTGGCCGGAATGGTGTCGATCTCGACATTGAAAGGCGTCAGCGCGTCGTTGATGGCGTTGACCACCGCGGCCGGCGGTCCAATGGTGCCGCCTTCGCCAAGACCCTTGGCCTTGGTGATGGATTGCGTCGACGGCGTTTCCAGGTGATGCAGCTCGATCGGCGGGATTTCATGCGCGGTCGGAGGCATGAAGTCGGCCAGGTTGGCGGTCAGGATCGCGCCTGACTCGTCGTAGATGATCTCTTCCAGGAGCGCGTTGCCGATGCCCTGCGCGACGCCGCCATGCACCTGACCGTCGGCGATCATCGGATTGATGATGCGGCCGGCGTCCTCGGCGACCAGATAGCGCTCGACCTTGACGTGTCCGGTCTCGGCATCGAGCCGGACGATGGCGACGTGGCAGGCATTGGAGAAGGTGCCGGGCGGATCGTAGGTGCCGCTCTCGGTGAGGCCGGGTTCGATCTCGCCCTTGAATCGATGCGTCTGCGTATAGGCTTCGCGCGCCATCGCTGCCACAGAGACTTCGCGATCGGTGCCGGCGACCTTGGCCTTGCCGTCTTCCAGCACGATGTCGGTCTCGGCCGCTTCCAGCATATGGCCGGCGATCTTCAAGAGCTTGGCTTTGATCTTCCGCGCCGCGATCAAGGTCGCGCCGCCCGAGATGACCAGCGAGCGGCTGGCGAAGGTGCCCCAGCCGTAAGGCGCCGTGTCGGTGTCGCCGTGCACGACCTTGATCATCTCCGGCGGCACGCCGATCTCTTCGGCGATGATCTGCGCTAGCGTTGTGCGCAGGCCCTGGCCGTGCGGCGAGGAGCCAATGCGCGCCTCGACGAAGCCCGAGGGATCGACGGTGATATGCACGGTCTCCCAGCCGGGTGTGATCGCCATGCCGCGCGCGGCAAAGGCCGGCGAGCCGTAGCCGGTGCGCTCGGAGAAAGTGGCAAAGCCGATGCCGAGATACTCGCCCTTGTCGCGCGCCAGTTGCTGGCGGGCGCGGAAGGCCGGCACGTTGATGGCCTCGACCGCCGTCTCCATGGTCTCGCGGTAGCTCGCCTCGTCGTATTCGAGGCCCATCGCCGACTTGTAAGGAAACTGCGTGATCAGGTTTTTGCGACGGATGTCGAGCGGATCGATGGCGAAGGCCTTTGCCGCCTTGTCCATCAGCCGCTCCAGCGTGAAGGTGATAGAGGGGCGCGACACGCCGCGATAGGCGCCCATGGTGCAGGTATTGGTGACCACCGCGCGGGCGAGGCAGTCGTATTGCTGCACGTCATAAGGGCCCGGCATTTCCGCCATGGCCATCAACGGCTCCATGCCGCAGGTGGTGGGGAAGCAGGAGTAGGCGCCGGTATTGGCGAGAATGTCGGCCCGCAAGGCGAGCAGCTTCGCATTCTCGTCGAACGCGCCTTCCAGCGTGATGTACTGGTCGCGCGAATGGAAAGAAGCGATCAGGTTTTCGCGGCGGTCCTCTGTCCAGGCGACCGAGGATTTTAACTTCCGCGCCAGCCATGTCACCAGCACATACTCGACGCATAGCGACATCTTCTGGCCGAAGCCGCCGCCGACATCGGGCGCGATGACACGCAAATCAGACTCCGGCATGCCAAGGCAGTCGGCGATGGCCGTGCGCACCAGATGCGGCATCTGCGTGGTGCAGTGGAGCGTGACGCGGCCGGTCGCGGAATCGTAGGTGGCGTGCGCCGCGCGGGCTTCCATCGGTGTGGCGTTCTGCCGGTTGGAGCGGGCATCGCAGCGCACGATCTTGGCGGCGCTGGCCCACACATCGTCAAACCCCGGCGTCTTGATCTCGGCCTTGACGATGACATTGCCGGGCATGCCGGCATGAATCTGCGGCGCGCCGTCGGCGATCGCGGCGCGGCCATCGACCAGCGCAGCCGCGTCCTCGATATCGATTTCGACCAGATCGGCGATGTCCTCGGCTTCTTCTTCTGTCGCGGCAACTACGGCGGCTACGGCTTCGCCGACGAAACGCACTTCGCCGTCGGCCAGGATCGGCTGGCCGACCGGCTTGTAGTTGAACTTGTGCAGCATCGGCGTGATCTTCTTCACGCCTTCGATGTCGGCGGCCGTGATCACCATGGCGCCGTCGGGTGCGGTGATGCTCTTGATCTTGCCGGCCGCATTCGGGCTGCGCACGAAGCGCACCCAGTGCGCGGCGGACAGATCGCCGGTGAAGCGGCCCCGGCCTTGCACCAAGGCCGGGTCTTCCAGCCGGCGGATCGAGCGGCCGACCCACTTCATGCCGTCGCCACCGGAGCCTTTGGTGTGGGCACCGCTCATGTCAGCGAGTGCTCCAGCGCGCGGCGCACCACGGCCTTCACCAGATCGCGGCGATATTCGGCGTCGGTCTGGTGATCCTCGAGCGGCTCGATGGCGGCACTCGCCGCTTCGCCGGCGGCGCGGAAGGCGGCATCGCTTGGCGCCTTGCCGTTGAGTTCGGCTTCGGCTTCCGGGATACGGCGCGGCGACGGCTCGGCGCCGCCGAGGCCGACATGGGCGTCAGTCATTTTGCCGCCGTCCAGACGATAAGTAACGAGCGAGGCCGACATGGCGAAGTCGCCGGCGCGGCGGCTGAATTCGTAGAAGCCGAATTTGGCATCCTCGGCGAGCAGCGGCAGCCGCACTTCGGCGAGCAGTTCGTCTTCCTTCAGAACGGTGGACATGATGCCGTCGAAGAATTCGGCGGCCTTGATTTCGCGCGCGCCCTTGATGCTTTTCGCGACCATCACGGCGTCGAGCGTCGCCGAGGTAAGACACCATTCCGACGACGGATCGGCATGCGCCAGGCTGCCGCAAAACGTGCCGCGCATGCGGATTGGGTAATGCGCGATGTGGCGCGCAACATAAGAGAGCAGGGCGCCGAGCGGGCTGGCGGTGACCGGCGTATGAAACGCGGCGTGGCGCACGCACGCGCCGATGGTCAGCGTCTTGCCGTCGTCGACGAGCTTGTCGAGGCCTTCGACCTCGTTGATGTCGACGAGGTGTGTGGGCTTGGCCAGCCTGAAGGCCATGATCGGAACCAGGCTCTGTCCGCCGGCGAGGATACGGCCGTCTTCGGTCGCCACTTCGGCGAGGGTCGCGAGCGCCTCGTCGAGCGTGCGGGGCACATGGCGGACAAAAGGCGCGGGCTTCATGCGGGGCTTCCTTCACGCGAGGCGCTTTCGGAAAATCTACCCGTTTTCCGCCGACCGCGTGCTCCGAGATTGTATGTATGCTAACGATCGGCCCGGCGGAGTCAACGCCCGCCCTGTGCCGCTTTTGGCGCCGGATCAGTCATTTTTTCGGCCACGGAAGGCCGGTAACCGCTTCTCCATGAAGGCGCGCACGCCCTCGGCGTAATCCGGCGACATGACCGCTTCGCGCTGCAGGTCGCGCTCGAGGTCGAGCTGCTCGTCGAGGGTGTTGGTTGCCGAGGCATCGAGCGCGCGCTTGATCAGCGCTAGGCCTTGCGTCGGCGCGGTCGCGAACTGTTCGCACAATGCGGTCGCTTCCGGCATCAGTTGGTCGTCGTCGACGCAGCGCCAGATCATGCCCCATTCGGCGGCACGCTCGGCCGGCACCGGCTGCGCGGTCAGCATCAGTGCTCGCGCCCGCGCCTCACCGACGAGGCGCGGCAGAATATAGGTGCCGCCGGAATCCGGAATGAGCCCGATGCGGGCGAAGGATTGCGTGAAGGTCGCGGAGCGCGCGGCGATGACGATATCGCAGGCCAGCGCCACATTGGCGCCAGCGCCGGCAGCGATGCCGTTGACCGCGGCAACCACCGGAAAGGGCAGCGCACGCAGCCGCCGCACCAGGGGATTGTAGTATTTCTCCAATGACTCGCGCGGCACCGGCTTTTCGCCGGGTTTGAGCAGGCGGTCGTTGAGGTCCTGCCCTGAGCAGAAGGCGCGGCCGGCGCCGGTCAGTAACAAAGCGCGGCAATCCTCGTCCGCTTCCGCTTCGTCGATGGCGGCGCGTAGCACTTCGTGCATCGCGTCGTTAACGGCATTGAGACGGTCGGGGCGATTGAGCGTAAGGACTCGGTAGCCGGTTTGACGCTGAACGAGGATGGACGGTTCTGACATGATTATTTCTTAAGGATGGCTACTTCTTGAGGAAAGAGTCGAGGGCGGCGGTTTCGCGGTTATCGCCCGTAACGTCGGCGGCGATTTCTTCATAGAACCTGGCGGCGGCGGCGAACATCGCGCTTTCAGGGCGATCGGTGCCGACGAAGCCGGTGATCTCATCGAGTTCGGGACCCCAGCGATAGGCCTTGCCATACATCGGCGGCACCATGCGCTCGAAAAAGCGCAGCAGTTCCGGCTGGCTCTCGGCCAGCTCCGCCTTCAGGGCTTGCGCCGAACCGCCGCGCGTCGCGGCCAGCATCATCGCCGCGCCGAGCGCCGTGAGCCCCTTGGTGATGCCGGCATAGGACATTTTTAGCGCCGACGCCGCGGTCAACGGGCCGTCGAGCACGCGCACGATCAGTCCGAAATCGTTGAGCGCGGCGAAGTCTCCGGCGCGCGGTCCCGAAGCGTAGAATTTCGTGTTCGTCGTGCCGGGCTTTGGCGGCGGGCCGATGATGCCGGCATCGACGAAGCCGCAGCCGGTGGCCGCGATGATATCGGCCACGGCCTGCGCCGTGGGCGGCGATACTGCATTGCAGTCGACATAGACCGTTCGGCGGCTGCTTGCGGCCAGCGCCGGCGCCAGGCGCCGGGCCAGGGCGACCGCCTCGGCGGGCGGGATGATGGACAGCAGGAAGTCGGCTTCCGCCAGCGCATGGGTACCGGCGTCCTGCATGCCGGAAGCCGCTGCGCGGCGCCGGCTCGCCTCGCTGCGGCCTTCGAGCGACGTGATCACCGGCACGCCCTTGGCGGTCAGACAACTGGCGACGCCGGCACCCATGGCGCCTGGCGCGATGATGGCGATGGTCGGGGACATGTTGGGCCAACTGAGAAATATAGTTCTTTGCGGGTCATCATATCGCATTGCCGCGAGCGGTTCACCGTAGACGGTCGCGCGGCTTTCCCGGTAGATTATCCATTGAATGCATAAGGGGCCTGAATGGTCCAAAGGGGAGGAATTAAAATGCGTAAGACGCTTCTTGCGGCCGGTGCCGCGATCATTCTGGCGGCCAGCCCGGCCGCGGCGCAGAACAAGACGATCAAGATCGGCTTTGTCTCGACCTTCAGCGGCCCGACCGCTGTGATCGGCAACGACATGCGCAATTCCTTCGAGCTGGCGCTCGATCACATGGGCCGCAAGATGGGCGGCATTCCGGTCGAGGTCATCTACGAAGACGATCAGCAGAAGCCGGATGTCGGCAAGCAGAAGACCGAGAAGCTGATCGAGAGCGACAAGGTCGATTTCATCACTGGCTATATCTGGTCGAACGTGCTGCTCGCTTCGGTGAAGCCCGCCTTCGATTCCAAGACTTTCCTGATCAGCGCCAATGCCGGCCCACACCAGCTCGCCGGCGAAGGATGCTCGCCTTACTTCTTCTCGACCTCATGGCAGAACGATCAGACGCCGCAGGCGATGGGCCTCTACATGAACCAGAAGGGCGTGAAGTCGGTGTTCCTCATCGGCCCTAACTACGCGGCCGGTAAGGACATGCTCGCCGGCGTGTCCTCGACCTTCAAGGGCAAGGTGGTCGGCCAGGAGCTGACGACATGGCCGTCGCAGCTCGACTTCTCGGCTGAGCTCGCCAAGGCCAAGGCCTCGGGCGCCGAAGCGATCTTCGTCTTCTACCCGGGCGCGGCTGGCGTGCAGTTCCTCAACCAGTACGTGGCGGCGGGCCTCAAGGGCACCATCCCGCTCTACACGGCCTTTACCATCGATGAATTGTCGCTGCCGCTGCAGAAGGAAGCGGCGCTCGGCGTGCCCGGCGCGCAGGAGTGGGTCAACGATCTGCCGAACGAGCAGAACAAGAAGTTCGTCGCTGACTACCTCAAGAAGTATCCCGGCAAGCGTCCGACCTTCTACGGTGCGCAGTCCTATGACGCGGCCCAGTTGATCAACTCGGCGGTCGTCGCCACCAAGGGCAACCTGTCGGACAAGGCGGCCGTGCAGAAGGCCATGGAAAAGGCCGACTTCAAGTCGGTGCGCGGCGGCTTTAAGTTCGGCAACAACCACTTCCCGATCCAGAATTTCTATCTGCAGGACGTGGTCAAGGGCGCCGACGGTCAGCTCGCGCTCAAGACGGTGGCGACCATCGTCAAGGACGACCAGGATCGCTTCGCCAGCAAGTGCGCGATGAAGAAGTAATCTGGCGTATTGGTCACAATGACGGCGGAAGCCATATCGCTTCCGCCGTTTTGTTTTATACTCTCTCTGTCATTCCGGGGCGCGAGTGACAGCGAGCGAACCCGGAATCCATATCCCCGGCGCTGCGGCGTATGGATTCCGGGCTCGCGGCCTGAAGGCCGCGCCCCGGAATGACACCAGAACTTGCGCGACGCTTGCATAGACGAATCCCATGACCCTTTTCATCGAGCAATGTCTCAACGGCCTGCAGCTTGGCTTGCTGCTCTTCATGCTCGCCGCGGGCCTGACGCTCGTCTTCGGCATCATGGATCTGGTCAATCTGGCCCACGGCTCGCTCTACATGATGGGCGCCTATTTCGCGGCCACGTTTTCGGCGCTGACCGGCAGCTTCCTGCTCGGCGCGGCTCTGGCGCTCATCGCCACACTCGTGGTCGGCATGGCGGTGGAGGTGATCGCCATGCGCAGGCTGTACGGCCGGGATCATCTCGATCATGTGCTCGGCACTTTCGGCCTCATTTTATTCTTCAATGAGCTGGTGCGCCTCATCTGGGGGCCGGCCGGCCTCGCGCTGCCGCTGCCCGGCTGGCTGCAGCAGCCGATCGAGGTGCTCCCCGGTGTCCAATATTCCGCCTACCGCTTCTCCATTATCGTGGTGTCGCTGATCGTCGCCGCGGGGCTTTATGTGCTGGTGATGCGCACCCGGATTGGCATGCTGATCCGGGCTGGCGCCTCGAACCGCGAAATGGTCGGCGCGCTCGGCGTCAACATCCAGCTTCTTTACACGCTCGTCTTCGGCCTCGGCGCCGCGCTCGCCGGTCTCGCCGGGTTGATGCAGGCGCCGATCCTCACCGTGCAGATCGGCATGGGTGAGAACATCCTGATTCTCGCTTTTGTCATCACCGTGATCGGTGGCATCGGCTCGATTCGCGGCGCGCTGGTGGCGGCCTTGTTCGTCGGCTTCATCGATACGCTCGGCCGCGCCTTCTTCCCCGATCTGCTGCGGGAGGTGCTGCCGGCAGCCGCCGCCGCGACGGCGGCGCCGGCGCTGTCATCGATGCTGATCTACCTCCTGATGGCACTCGTGCTGATCGTGAAGCCTGAAGGCCTGTTCTCGGCGGGGCAGCGCTGATGCCACCGCTTACGATCCGCAATATTGTCGTCGCGCTGGTCATAGCCGCGCTTATTCTGCTGCCGGTCTATTCGCATCTCGCCGGCGACCGCTTCATGCTGACTTTGTTCACGCGCATCGTCATCCTGGCGCTGGCGGCGGTGAGTCTCAATTTCATCCTCGGCTTCGGCGGCATGATGAGCTTCGGCCACGCCGTCTATCTCGGGCTTGGCGGCTACGCGGTCGGCATGCTGTCTTATGAGGGCATCAATTCCGGCTTCATCCAGTGGCCGGTAGCGCTCGGCGTGTCGGCGCTGTTCGCCCTGGTGATCGGCGCGCTGTCGCTGCGCACACGCGGCGTCTACTTCATCATGATTACGCTCGCCTTCGCGCAGATGGCCTATTACATCGTGTCCGGTATCGCGCGCTATGGCGGAGACGACGGCCTGACCATCGACGAGCGCAGTCGCTTCTTTGCGCCACTGAACCTGTCGGACAAGACGCAGTTCTACTACGTCTGCCTGTTCTTCCTGCTGGCCGCGGTCTATCTGACCTTCCGCATCGTCAATTCGCGCTTCGGCATGGCGCTGCAGGGCATCCGGTCCAACGAACTGCGCATGCGGGCTATCGGTTTCCCGACCTATCGCTACCGGCTTGTCGCATTCGTCATTGCCGGCACGATGTGCGGCCTGTCCGGCGCCCTGCTCGCCAATCAGGCCGATTTCGTCTCGCCGTCGGTGATGTACTGGACCCGTTCGGGCGACCTCATCATCATGGTCGTGCTTGGCGGCATGGGTACGGTCGTGGGCCCGGTCATGGGCACCATCGCCTTCCTGGTGCTTGAGGAAATCCTGCCCGGCATCATCAAATTCATCGGCCTGCCGTTCGTCGGCGCTGCCACGGCCGGCCGCGCTTCCGAATACTGGATGATTGTCATGGGGCCGCTGCTGCTGCTGGTGGTCTTGTTCGCGCGCGGCGGCATTGACGGCTTGCTGATGAAGCTCGATGAACGTTTCGGCTCGCGGAGGGCACAATGACCGCGCCGCTGCTCCACATCTCGCATCTGGCCAAGCGCTTCGGCGGCATCGTCGCCACCGATGACGTGTCCATCGCCATTCCGCAGGGCGAGTTGCACGCGCTGATCGGCCCCAATGGCGCTGGCAAAACGACATTGATCGCGCAACTTTCGGGTTCGCTCTTCGCCGACTCCGGGCGCATCACCTTCGACGGCCAGGACATTACCCGCCTGCCGATGCAGCGGCGCAGCCATTTTGGGCTGGCGCGCTCGTTCCAGATCACCTCGCTGTTTCTGGATTTGAGTGTGATCGACAATGTCGCGCTCGCGGTGCAAGCCCATGCCGGGCATTCGTTCTCGTTCTGGCGTGGCGCCCGTGCCGAAGCCGCATTGCGCGAGCCGGCGCGCGAGGCACTGGCCCGAGTCGGTCTCGCCGGCAGCGAAGGCAGGCTGACCGCCGAGCTCAGCCATGGCGAACACCGTCTGCTCGAACTCGCGATGGCGCTCGCCGTGAAGCCGCGCATGTTGCTGCTCGACGAGCCGATGGCCGGCCTTTGTTCCGAGGACTCCCTACGCATGGTCGACATGCTGCGTGAGCTGAAGCGCGACTATACCGTTCTTCTGGTGGAGCACGACATGGACGCAGTGTTTGCGTTGGCCGATCGGGTCACCGTGCTGGTTTACGGCCGTGTGATTGCCACCGGTGCGCCGGATGAGATCAGGGCCAACGCGCAGGTGCGCGAGGCCTATCTCGGAGATGCGGAGGCGGCGCATGGCTAGGCAGGATTTCGCCACGGCTATCCTCAGCCTTCAAGGCGTCGAGACTTCTTACGGCCAAAGCCAGGTGCTGTTCGGCGTGCTGCTTGGCATTCAGCCTGGTGAGGTGGTGACGCTCATGGGCCGCAACGGCATGGGCAAGACCACCACCGTACGCTCGATCATGGGGCTCACGCCGGCGCACGCGGGCTCGATCAAGTTCCTGGGCGACGAAATCCGCGGCCTGCCGGCTTATCGCATCGCCCAGCGTGGCATCGGCCTGGTGCCGGAGGGCCGGCAGATCTTCCCCAATCTCACGGTGCGCGAGAACCTCGTCGCCACGGCGGTGTCGCGTCATGGCGGCGAATGGACGCTGGAGCGCGTCTATGACCTGTTTCCGCGGCTGGCGGAGCGCGCCACCAGCATGGGCAATCAATTGTCCGGCGGCGAACAGCAGATGCTGGCGGTCGGGCGCGCGCTGATGACCAATCCACGCCTGCTTATTCTCGATGAGGCGACTGAAGGCCTCGCGCCGCTCATACGTGAGGAAATCTGGAACTGCCTGGCACGGCTCAAGCAGTCCGGCCTCTCGGTGCTGGTGATCGACAAGAATGTCGGCGCGCTGATCAAGGTCGCCGACCGCCATTTCATGATCGAGCGTGGCCGCATTGTGTGGTCCGGCTCGTCGGCGGAACTGGCCGCGAATACCGACGTGCAGCATCGGTATTTGGGGGTGTGACTTCTTCCTTCCCCTCTCCCCTTGAGGGAGAGGGTGCCCGAGCGAAGCGAGGGCGGGTGAGGGGGTTTGTATCTATCGAGATTCTGACCCCTCACCCGGCTCGCCCTTCGGGCTCGCCACCCTCTCCCTCAAGGGGAGAGGGTAAGCAAGCGTCACTCCGCCGGCTGGATGCTGGGTGACGGCGGTGAGCGCCGCTTCACGAAGCTCGGCAAGCCGCCGCCGAAGCGGTGGTGCAACTTGTCGAGCCAGAGATAGATCACCGGCGTCGTGTACAAAGTCAAAATCTGCGACACTAGCAAACCGCCGATGATGGTGATGCCGAGCGGGCGGCGCAGTTCCGAACCGGGGCCGGTGGCCAGGATCAGCGGCAGTGCCCCCAGTATCGCGGCGAGCGTCGTCATCAAAATCGGCCGGAAGCGCGCCAGGCACGCTTCGTGGATGGCCTGAATCGGCGGCAGGCCGCGCACGCGTTCTGCCTCCAGCGCGAAGTCCACCATCATGATGCCGTTCTTCTTGACGATGCCGATCAGCAGAATGATGCCGATGAAGGCGATCACCGTCAGCTCGGCACCGAACAGATGCAAGGCGAGCAGGGCGCCGAGGCCCGCGGACGGCAACGTCGAGATGATGGTGAGTGGGTGGATAAGGCTCTCATACAGAATTCCGAGCACGATATAGACCGCGATCAGTGCGGCGATCAGCAGCAGGCCCTGCGCGCCGGCGCTCTGCTGATAGGCTTTGATGTCGCCGGCGAAGTCGGTACGGATCTGGTCCGGCATGTGCAACTCGGCGACGGCCTGCGACAGCGCGGCGGTCGCCTGCTCGATCGGGACGCCGTCGCTGATGTTGTAGGTGATGGTCGTCGAGGGAAACTGGCCCTGATGATTGATGACGAGCGGCGTCAGCCCGCGCGTGACATGGGCCACGGCCGATAGCGGCACCATCGCGCTGCCGTTGCCCGGTACGTAGACATTCGAGAGGTCGTTGGGATCGCGTGCGAATTTCGGTGCCACTTCGAGAATGACGCGATACTGATTGCGCTGGGTGTAGATGGTCGAGATCTGCCGCTGCGAGAACGAGTTGTTGAGTGCGTTGTCGATATCCTGAATGCTGACCCCGAGACGCGAGGCTACCTCGCGGTCGATTTTGATGTCGGCCTGAAGGCCGCCCTGCTCGCGGTCGGTGTTGACGTCTCTCAGTTCAGGCAATTGCTTGGCACGCTCGACCACGCGCGGCACCCAGGTCTGCAGTGCGTCGATGTCGGCGCTCCACAATGTGAACTGGTAGGATGAGTCGCTTTGCCGCGCGCCCATGCGCAACTCCTGCGTCGGCACCAGAAAGACGCGGACGCCGGGAATCTGACTGAGCTTCGTGCGTAGCCGCGCCAGCACGGCCTGGGTCGGCACATTGCCGCGCTCATTGAGTGGCTTGAGGCTGACGAAAAGGCGGCCGCGATTGACAGAGCCGCCAAAGCCGGAT
This sequence comes from Pseudolabrys sp. FHR47, assembly GCF_005153485.1. Classification (NCBI taxonomy): domain Bacteria; kingdom Pseudomonadati; phylum Pseudomonadota; class Alphaproteobacteria; order Hyphomicrobiales; family Xanthobacteraceae; genus Pseudolabrys; species Pseudolabrys sp. FHR47. The sequence goes on along the minus strand of NZ_CP039740.1, from coordinate 4,223,193 downwards.
GAGCCGACCGAGGAGCCCAGGCCCGCCACCGCGGGGTCGGCGAGCACAATGTCCATCGCCTGAAGCTGAAGTTTCTCCATCGCCTCGTAGGAAATATCGGGAGAGGCCTGGGTGCCGCCGAACAGGAGACCGCTGTCGTCTTGCGGGAAATAGCCTTTCGGCGCCTTGATAAACAGGCCGACTGTCAGCGCGACCGTGGCGACAAACGCGATGAGCCCCAGCGCGCGGTGCTGGAGGACGAAAGACAGAGTGCGATCGTAGAAGCGGAGCATGCGCGACAGCAGGGCCTCAATGCGGCGATCGAGCCACGTTGCATTCGGGCTCGGCGGCTCGCGCACGAAATAGGCGCAGATCATCGGCGTCACCGACAACGACACCACGGTCGAGACCGCGATGGCGAAAGCGAGTGTCACCGAGAATTCGCGGAACAGCCGGCCGACAATGCCGCCCATGAACAGCAGCGGGATGAATGCGGCGACGAGTGACACCGAAATCGATATCACGGTGAAGCCGATCTGCCGGGCGCCGAGCAGGGCGGCGCGCAGCGGCCGGTAGCCTTTCTCCATGAAACGGAACATGTTCTCGATCATGACGATGGCGTCGTCGACGACGAAGCCGATCGACACCACCAGCGCCATCAGCGACAGGTTGTCGATGGAGAAGCCGGCCGCCCACATCGCGGCACAGGTGCCGGCGAGCGACAACGGCACGGTGACGCCGGCGGCCAAGGTCGCCGCCGTGCGGCGCAGGAACAGGAAGACGACGAGCATCACAAGTATCGCCGAAGCCGCCAAAGTGAGCTGCATCTCGGCGATGCTGCCGCGAATGGTGCCGGTGCGGTCGTTGAGCACCTTGATCTCGAGCGCCGCCGGAATCCACTGCTTGAGCTCTGGCAGCAGCTCGTAGATCCGGTCGACCGTGTCGATCACATTGGCATCGGCCTGCTTGGTGATGATCAGCAGAACCGACGGGTCGCGGTTGTACCAGCCGGCGGAGCGGGTGTTGCGCACGCTCGGGCGGATGGTCGCGATGTCGGTCAGGCGGATGACATTGCCGTTGACGGTGCGGACCACGATCGGATCGTATTCGGCGGGCTCGCGAAGCTGGTCGTTGATGCCGATGGTGACGGCACGCTTGTCGCCCTCGAAGGTGCCGAGCGGTCCCTGCGCGTTGGAATTCGCGATAGCCGTGCGTACCTGTTCGAGCGTCGTCCCGGTGGCGGCGAGCCGGTCGGGATCGACCCGGACGCGGAGCGCCGGTTGCTCGGAGCCGGCGACGGTGACGTCGGCCACACCTTCGACCTGGCTCAGGCGCTGCACGATGATCGAGTCGGCGGCGTCGTAAATGGCGCTGCCGGGCATCGTCTTCGACGTCAGCGCCAGAATCAGCACCGGCGCGGCGGCCGGGTTCATCTTGCGAAATGTAGGAACCGAGGGCAGGTCGCTCGGCAAATCGGTCATGGCGGCATTGATCGCGGCCTGCACGTCGCGCGCGGCGCCGTCGGCGTCGCGTGACAGGTCAAATTGGACGTTGATGCGGGTCGACCCCTGCGAGCTTTGCGAGGTTAGTTCGGTGACGCCGGCGATCTCGCCCAGTCGTCGTTCCAGCGGCGCGGCGATGGTGGCGGCCATGATCGTCGGATCGGCGCCGGGCCGCGACGCCGAGATACTCACCGTCGGGAACTCGACGCTCGGCAGGCTGGCAACCGGCAGGAAGCCATAGGCGATGGCGCCGGTCAGAAAGAGGCCGATGGCGAGCAGGGTCGTGCCGATCGGCCGGCGGATGAAGGGCCAGGAGAAGTTCACAGCATCTTCTCCATCGCGCTACTCCGCCGGCTGTGCCGCGCGGCGCGGGCGTGACGGTGACGCCCATGCACGCAGGCGCTCCATGTACAGATAGATCACAGGCGTGGTGTACAACGTGAGCAATTGGCTCAGCAGCAGGCCGCCGACAATGGTGATGCCGAGCGGATTGCGCAGCTCAGAGCCGGTGCCGCTCTCCAGCGCCAGCGGCAGCGCGCCGAACAGAGCCGCGAGCGTCGTCATCATAATGGGCCGGAAGCGCAGCAAGGCCGCCTGGACGATCGATTCCCGCGGACTCATGCCCTGCTCGCGCTCGGCGTCGAGCGCAAAGTCGATCATCAGAATGGCATTCTTCTTGACGATGCCCATCAGCAGCACGATGCCGATCAGGGCGATGATGGAAAGATCGTAGCCGGTCAGCATCAGCGCCAGCAGCGCGCCGACGCCGGCCGACGGCAAGGTCGAAAGAATCGTCAGCGGATGGATGAAGCTCTCGTACAGCACGCCGAGCACGATATAGATGGCGATCACGGCGGCGAGGATAAGATAGGGTTCACCCTCCAGGGATTTGGCGAATTCGGCGGCGTCGCCGGAATAGCTGCCGGTCACCGACGACGGCATACCGAGTTCGCGCTCGGCGCTGGTGATCAACTTCACCGCGTCGGACAGCGCGTAGCCGGGTGCCAGATCGAAGCTGATCGTTACCGATGGGAACTGCTCCTGATGCGCGATAGCGAGGGGCGCGGCGGTGTATTCGAAGCGCGCAAAGGCCGCGAGCGGCACTTGATTGGAACTGGTGACACTGTTTGGCGTCGCCGATGTATTGGTGTTGGTCGTGCCGGTTGCAGTGTTGCCGGCGGTCGCGGCGGTGCCGGTCGAGGTGGTCGCCCCAGTGACATAAATCTTCGACAGCGCGGTCGGATCCTGCTGGTAGCGCGGTTGCGCCTCCAGGATGACGCGGTACTGATTGGCCTGGCCGTAGATGGTCGAGATCTGCCGCTGGCCGAAGGCGTCGTACAGGGTGTCGGTGACGCTCTGCATCGACACGCCGAGGCGGCCGGCCTTGTCGCGATCGACATTGACCATGATGCGCGGCCCGCCCTCCTGCGCCTCGGAGGCGACCTCGCGCATCGCCGGATCGCTGCGCAGCCGCCGCGTTAGCCGGTCGCCCCAGGCCACCACCTCCGCGGCGTCGCTGCCGGTCAGGGTGTACTGATACTGGGCGCGGCTCGACCGCGTCGAAATCTGGATGTCCTGCGTCGCCTGGAAATAGACCGTCATGCCGGGAATGCCGGCGACCTTCTCCTTCAGCCGATCGACAATCGCGCTCACCAGATTGTCGCGCTCGCTGCGCGGCTTCAGCGTGATGGCGATGCGGCCGGCATTGGGCGTGGCATTGAGCGGCGATACGCCGATCACCGAGACGACGCTGGCAACGTCGGGATCGGCGCGCATGACATTCTCGATCTCGGCCTGTCGACGCTGCATCTCGGCGAAGGACACGTCGGTGCCGGCCTCGGTCACGGCGGTGATCTGTCCGGTGTCCTGGATCGGCAGGAAGCCTTTGGGCATCACGACATAAAGCGCGACCGTGACGGCGAGCGTCGCGAAGGTCGCGAGCAGAGTGGCGCGCTGGCGCCGCAGCACCCACTCGAGGCTGATGCGATAGGTCTCGATGGTGCGGTCGGTCCATTCCTCGAAGCGCTGCGACAGCCGGCGGCCGAGGCCAGCCTTCCGCTCGCCGTCTTCCTCGCGGCGCAGCAGCTTGGCGCACATCATCGGCGTCAGCGTCAGTGACACGATGGCGGACGCGACCACCGCGATGGTCAGCGTCAGCGCGAACTCCCGGAACATGAGGCCGACGAGGCCGGTCATGAACAGCAGCGGGATGAACACCGCGATCAGCGACAAGGTCAGCGAAATGATGGTGAAGCCGATTTCCTTGGCGCCCTTCAGCGCCGCCGCCAGCGGGTGCTCCCCGTTCTCGATGTGGCGGACGATGTTCTCGATCATAACGATGGCGTCGTCGACCACGAAGCCTGTGCCGATGGTCAGCGCCATCAGCGACAGGTTGTCGAGCGAGAAGCCCGCGAAATACATGACACCGAAGGTGGCGATCAGCGACAAAGGCAGCGCGACACCGGCAATCACGGTGGCGCGAATGGTGCGCAGGAAGATCAGCACAACCAGCACGACCAGTGCGACCGACAGCACCAGCGTGAACTGGACATCGTAGATCGAGGCGCGGATGGTGTCGGTGCGGTCGGTGACGACGGTGAGCTTGGCGCCGGCCGGCAAGGTGCGCTGCAGCCGCGGCAGTTCGGCGCGCAAACGCTTGACCGTGTCGATCACGTTGGCGCCGGGCTGGCGCTGTACGTCGATGACGATAGCCGGCTTGCCTTGATATGTGGCGCCGACCTGGTTGTTCTCCAGCCCGTCGACGACATCGGCGATGTCCGACAGCAGCACCGGTGCGTTGTTGCGGTAGGCGACCGTGATGTTCCGGTACGCGCTGGCGTTGGCAAGTTGGTCGTTGGCAGCGATGGTGTAGGACTGCTGCGCGCCGTCGAGCGCGCCCTTGGCGCCCGACACATTGGCGCTGACGATGGCACTGCGCAGGTCCTCAAGCGCAATGCCATAAGCGGCCAGCCGCGACAGATCGGCCTGGATGCGCACCGCCGGCTTGATGCCGCCCTGCACGGAGACGCGACCGACACCCGACACCTCCGACAGGCGCGGCGCCATGATGGTGTTGGCCATGTCGGAGAGTTCGCGCAGTGCGATGTTGTCGGAGGTTATCGCCAAAGTGATGATTGGCGTGTCGGCCGGGTTCACCTTCGAATAGACCGGCGGATAGGGCAGGTTCTTCGGCAGCGTCGAGCCCGCGGCGTTGATTGCCGATTGAACGTCTTGCGCGGCCGAGTCGATGTCGCGGTTGAGATCGAATTGCAAGGTGACCTGACTGATGCCGAACGACGATGACGACGTCATCGTCTGCAGCGCCTGGATCTGGCCGAAGGAGCGTTCGAGCGGGGCCGTCACCAGCGAGGCCACCGTGTCCGGATTGGCGCCCGGCAGTTGCGTCGTCACCTGCACTGTCGGGAAATCGACCTGCGGCAGCGCCGACACCGGCAGCCACCAGTAACCGAGGGCGCCGCCCAGCATCACCGCGACGCCAAGCAGCGAAGTGGCAATGGGCCGATGGATGAAGGGCGAGGAGACGCTCATGGGGTCACGTTCAGCGGTTTCGCATTGCGCGCGCCGCGGTCTCGGCCTGCCCCCTCTCCCCATAGGCGAGCGAACGCTCGCCGTCCGGCGAGCTTTGGGGGAGAGGGTTGGGGAGAGGGGTAACTTAAGCCGATAAATTTTGACCCCTCTCCCGACGCACTTCGTGCGTCGACCTCTCCCCCAAGGGGAGAGGTGAAGCGAGTACGTGGCGGATGGGGTGACAAATCACTGACCTCGGTTCTGTCGCTGTCCGCTCGCCCCCGGTGCCCCATTCTGTCGTTGTCCCCGCGGTGCCGCAGCCGCCGTCGCCGGCGTGCCATCGCCGCTGCTGACGGTCACCTTCGCGCCCTCGGTGAGGCGCGCGAAGCCGGTCGTGACCACCTGCTCGGGCGGCGTCAGTCCGCTCTTCACCACCGTGCGCACCTCGTCCTGTCGCTGCACCACGACGGGCCGCATCGATGCGACGCCGTCCTTGATGACATAGACGAAGGTGCCGTTCGGTCCGCGTTGCACAGCGCCGGTCGGAATGGTCACGACATGTTGCAATGTGTTGATGAGCAGCCGGATATTGGCGAACTGGCCGGGCCAGAGCTGCAGATTGGCGTTCGGAAATTCGGCTTTGAGTTTCACCGTGCCGGTCGTTGAATCGACCTGGTTGTCGACGACTGTGAGCTTGCCGCGGTCGAGCACGGCGTCGGTGTCGGAGCGTTGCGCATCGACCGCCAGCGGCCGTTGGGCAAAGGCGCTGTTGACCTCACCGAGATATTGCTGCGGCAGGTTGAACTGCACCGAGATCGGCTGAAGCTGGGTGATGACGACGATGCCCGAGGAATCCGACGTACGCACGATGTTGCCTTCGTCGACCTGGCGCAGGCCGGTGCGGCCGTCGATCGGCGCTCGGATCGTCGCGTAACCGAGCGTGGCCTGCGCGCTTTCGATCGCCGCCTGGTCGGATTGCACCTGCGCGGTGTATTGCGCCACCAGCGCGCGCTGGGTGTCGGACTGCTGCTTGTTGATGGCGTTGGTTGCGGCGAGCTGCTCGTAGCGCGCCAGATCGTTTTTGGCGTTGGTGAGCAAAGCTTCGTCCATGGCCTTCTTGGCGATGGCCTGGTCGAGCGTGGCCTGGAACGTCGTCGGGTCTATCTGCGCCAGCACGTCGCCCTTTTTAACGTCCTGGCCTTCCTTGAAATTCACGCTCAGAAGCTTGCCGTCGACCTGCGAACGCACGGTGACGGTATTGAGCGCCTTCGTGGTGCCGACGGCGTCGAGATAGACCGGCACATCGGCAAACTGCGCGTTGGCCGCCAGCACCGGCACCGGGCCGTCGCCGGCGAAGAAGCGGCCGCGTCGCTGCTGTTGCTCAGCCTTCTGCCCAAACACATAGTAAAGCGCGCCGCCGATCGCGACGAACACGATGAGGTAGATCAGCCAGCGATTGCGCTTCCTCTGCGTCGGACCGGTCGCCGGCGCGACCGTTGTATTGGGTTTGGGGAGTTCACCGTGCATCTGGCGCTTCTGCGATTTGCGGTTTCGGCGCCCACCCCCCACCGAGCGCCTGATAAAGACTGACGATAGCCTGCACGGAAGCGAGTCGCTTCTGCACCAGCGTATCCTGCGCCGAGAACAGCGTTTGCTGCGTCTGCAGGACGGTGACCATATCGACCGTGCCTTCACGCAAACGCCGTTCGGAAATGTCGAAAGCGCGCTGCGAACTCGATACGACCTCGGCCTGCACGCGCTCGGCCTGCGCCGTCTGGCGGACGGCATCGAGTGCGGTCTCGACATCGGAGAATCCCGAGATCACCGCCTTGCGGTAGCTTTGCAACAATTCGTCCTGGGCACCTTTTTTCAGGTCGAGAGTGCCCTGCAGCGTACCGCCGTCGAAGATCGGTTGGGTTAAGCCGGCGCCGAGCGAATAGAGGGTCGATTCCGGCTTCAACAGCGTTTTGAAGACCGCGCTCTGAACGCCGCCTTCGGCGGTCAGCGATATGCTGGGCAGCATATTGGCGCGTGCGACTTCGACATTGGCATTGGCTGCGGCGAGATTGGCTTCGGCATAACGGATGTCGGGGCGCTGCGCCAAAAGTTCGGACGGCAGGCCCGGCGTGACGCGCGGCATGGCGATGGCGCGCAATGAGCCGCCGCGGATGCGTACGCTTTCCGGCGAACGTGCCATCAACAAGGCCAGCGTGTTCTTGTTCTCCGTCACCGTCTGCAATAGCGGCGGTATGGTGGCACGCTGCGTGTAGACAGTACTTTCTTGCTGCGCGAGTTCGAGATCGGAGGCGGTGCCGGCAGTGACACGCTGCTTGATCAAATCGAGCACCCGATTGGCGCTGGCGAGGTTATTGCGTGCGGCGGCGAGCCGGTCCTGCGCTGCGAGCACCTGGAAATAGGCGTTGGCCGCGCTGGCGACAGTGGACAATGCCACCACTTCGCGGTCGTAGCGGGCCGCCACCGCGCTCTGTTCGGCGGAGCGCAGGGAAGCCCGATTCTTGCCCCAGAAATCGAGTTCGTAGCTCGCCGTCAGCGACGCCGACAGCGAGTTGGTGTCGCGCGCCGTCGGCGTAACGCTGCGCGAGGAGCGCGAGCGCGAGGCATCACTGCTGAGGCTGACACTGGGCAACAGCGGCGCGCCGGAAATGCGCGATTGCGCGTCGGCCTGGACGATGCGGGCAATGGCGGCGGCGATGTCGAGATTGGCCTCGAGCGATTGCTCGACGATCTCGGTCAGTTCGCGCGAGCGGAAGCCGCGCCACCAGTCGAGCTTGGGCAAGGCGGCTTCGGCGATCTTTGGATTGGCCGAAGAACCGCTATAGCGCGCCGGGATGTCGAGTCCGGGCTCCGGCTTGTCGCTGAGCAGACAACCGCCCAAGGTCACCGCGATTGAGGCTGCAAGCAGTATTCTGCCAAACGGCCGTGCCGTCTCCAGACCGAAGCGCGCGCTCACACGATTAAAACAACGCATACATAGATACTTTCAAACGATCGTCAGGGGTTGTGGCTCTGCGGGCGGCGCGTCAGCGATTTTTCTCAGTCGAGCCGCGCTGCGATGGCCGCGCATCGGCCAGTGCCACGCGTCCGGCTTGCGACATCTGCATGGCGGCATTGGCGAAAGCGGCTTGCACGGCGACGTCGAAGGCTTGCCGCGCCGCGCGCGTGTCGCTCATCGCCGCGCGCATGGCATTGGCATCGAACGGTTCTTTACCGAAACTCTCGCGGATCGCTTCCTGTCCGGCACGATATTGCTTCTGCGTCCTTTCGATGGCATCGCGATTGGCATTCATCTGCGCGATCAGGATGGCACCGTCTTCTTTCGGCAGCCGTTCGGCGAGGCGTTCGGTGCGCACGAAGATGTCGCGATCCCACATGCGCCCTGGTGGCGGAGGGCGCACCGCCATCGCGATGGCGATGCCGATGAAGAACAGGTTGAGCGCCAGCGAGCCGAGCAGAAGCCAGCGCGTCGCTGGTCGGGACGTCGCGGGAGTGTAGTGAGTCGCCGTCATGGCCGTGCCCCGGTGAGCGGTTCGGGATCGAACACGAAGAAGCCGGCATCGGCGCTGGCGACTGTCGTCTGGTCGAGCCGGTCGAACGGCAGGTCGAGTCCGGCGATGCCGACATAGAAGCCGAGCACGGCGCTGCAGGCGAGCGCAGCCATGCGCGGCCAAGCCGGCGCGAATTGCCAATCGAGCAGAACGGCGGTCAGCCGCCACAGCGACAACTTCTGCCGCGGCAGCGGAGGCTGCAGACGCTTGAGCACGCGGGCCACCGCAGCGTCATCGATCGGGCGCGGCGCGGTGACGCGCTTGAGCACGTCATCAAGCGTAGCGCGCTTGCGCGCGTCCTGGAGATAATCGTGGTTCCGATCGTCGGTCATGGCATTCGATCCCCGTTCATCACGCTTTCTGGCGCATCACCCTTCGTCGGTGGTGTCGCCGAGCGCGCGTCGCAAGCCCTGCTTGCCGCGCACCAACAAAGTCTCGACCGCCGAAACGGTCGTTCCCATCACTTCCGCGACCTCCGCATTGCTCATGCCCTCACCATAAGTGAGCACGATTGCGGTGCGCTGGCGATCCGGCAATTGGGCAATGGCTTGGTCCACCAGCCGGTCGCGTTCATTCCGCTCGGCCTCGTCGCCGGCATTGGGCGTCGGGTCGGCGATTTCGCCGGCCGCCTCGAGGTCGACCCAAGGGGCCTTCCTTTTGCGGTCGAGGCAAAGATTGACCACGATCCGCGTGAGCCAGGTGCGGAAGGCCGCCAGAGGCTCCCAGCGCGGCGCGTGGGTCCAGACCCGGAGCATCGCCTCCTGGACCACATCTTCGGCGTCGGCCGCGTTACCGAGGATGCGCCGGGCGAGCCCCAGCATCGCAGGGACGTGGCGGCGGGACAGCAGCCGATAGGCCGCCTCGTCGCCCCGGGCGACCCGCGCCATAAGCGCCAAATCGTCGGCGTCGTCGCTATCGTCCATCGGGAGCCGGCAAGTGCCATCGCGAGAACCACATCGGCGTGGGGTTGGGTCTATTCGTTAAACGCATAAATCGACCAAAACCTGTGCCGACACGAGTCCGGATTTGTAACAAAGCTTTTCCGAGGCGTGCTCTAAGCCATTGAACGGGCGGCGCTTTGAGAAAAGCTTACGGCGCAAGGGCGTTATTTACCATGCCTTTATGCGGCCGGAAGGCTGCAGCCGCCGATTTGGTAAGGCCGGTTAGGCCGGCCGGCTTACATCGGACAGGGCAAAGCCCGCCACCCTCTTATAGCCATCGGACAGCGATCGCAGCTCGTCCTGGGTGATGTAATCGTCCAGGTTCTCGAACGGCCGGTCGCCGACCAGCTCCTCCACCTTGATGTTGATGAAGTCCGGCGGCTGGGCCCGGTTGGTGCGGACCACATTGGCGGCCGGTTCGGCGCGGGCTGCCTCGTAGGCCTTGAGCGCCTCGCGCGGGTCAGCAGTCTTGGCAAGGCAGTCGGCCAAAGTCCGGGCGTCGATCGCCGCCTGGGCACCGCCATTGGAGCCGCGCGGATACATCGGATGGGCGGCGTCGCCCGCGAGCGTTACGCGGCCGAATGTCCAGTTCTGGATGGGGTCCTTGTCGACCATGGGATATTCGAGGATCTGGTCGGCGTCGCGGATCATCTGTGCGACGTCGAGCCAGTCGAATCTCCAGCTCTCGTAGATAGGGAAGAAGTCGTCGAGATTGCCCGGCCGGTTCCAGTCGTTTTGGCTGGCGCTGTCCTCGCGTTTGATTTCGGCCATCCAGTTGATGAGCTGATTGCCGTTGCCATCGATATCGTCGATGATCGGATAGATGACCATCTTGCCGGTATTGATCGAGCCGACGCGCATGTAGGTGCGGCCGTCGAGGATGGGCTTGTGCCGTGTTACGCCGCGCCAGGTATTGATACCGGTGAAGACGACCTTGTCGTCCGGGTAGAACTGCTTGCGGATCGCCGAATTGATGCCGTCGCAGGCGACCACGATATCGGCGCGGACTGGTTCGCGGCCCTTGAAGTGGACAGTGACGCCATTGTCGTCCTGGTCGACGCCGACGCATTCGTGGCCGGTGACGACCGCCTCGGGTCCCAGCGCGCGGACGACCGCGCCATGCAGGATCAGGTGCAGGGTGCCGCGGTGGATGCCGACCTCGGGGTACTGGTAGCCGGCGAACTTGCCTCGGTCCTCGCGGTAGATGAGCTGGCCGAACCGGTTGTAGAAGCGGCTTTCGCGGTTCTCGATGCCCGCCTTCAGGAGTTCGTCGCCGATGCCGAGCGCGGAGAATTCGCGCATGGCATGGGGCAGCAGGGTAATGCCGACGCCAAGCGGCTTGATCTCCGCCACGCGCTCATAGACCCGGGACTGGATACCCTGTTTGTGGAGATGGAGTGCAAGCGACAGTCCGCAAATGCCCCCGCCGACGATGGCTACGTTCATCCCTGGTTCCCTTGCTCTTTCGCCGTCCAGGACGCCCGACTCCGCGCCCGCCGTCGCTGCCACGGCGGCAATGGACGAAATGCGGCCGGGCCTGTCAATTGGCCGCTCCGCATGACAGGATGCCATCAAGTGACGGATTTCTCGCTGGAATCACGAAAGCGCGAACCGTCAAATCCGGTCTTGAATGTGCCTTGATCGCGGGGCAAAGCAGTGGCGGTATCGGCGGCCCGAAGCGGCCGCCTCCGTTTGACCAGACCTTTCAAGCGACTTTCCGAAGGTGATCGATGAAGCGTCCTCTCGGCTCATTGCTGCTGTCCTTGCCGGTGGCCCTGATTTTGGCCGCCCCGGCGGCGCAGGCCCAGTCGTCCGGTTCCCAGAGCGGCCGGTTTCCAAGCTTGCTCGGCCTGTTCGGCGGCGACCAGGAGCGCGATGACGACAATCGCTACGTTCAGGTGCAGCAGTCTCAGGTGGCCCAGGGACGCATCGAGTCGGAAAGCTTGCCCCCGCCCGGACTGGCGCAGCCGCAAGGCGTCGCGCCGTCGCCCATCGGGCCGGCGACCGGCTCCCAGCCGAATTACGCTACTCCCAATCCCGGACAGGTCGGCTACGGTCAGCCGAATTCCGGCCAGCCGATGGCTCTGCCCCAAGGACCGATCGGCCACCAGTTCGGCAACGAGCCGCAACCAGCCCAGTCAGCGGTAGCGCCGGCCATTGACCGTCCGCCGTCCGCTGTCGGCGGAGCGTCGGCGGCGGCACCGTCTGCGGTCGCGCCGAACTCTGTCATGGCGTTGCCGGCAGAAGATCAGCCGGAGCAGGGCCAGCCAAAGGAATTGCCGGCCCATTTGAAGAAGCAACTCGTCGACTTCCAGACCAAGGAACCGCCCGGCACCATCATTGTCGATACCCCCAACACCTACCTCTACTTGGTGCTTGGTGGCGGCAAGGCGCTGCGTTACGGCGTGCGCGTCGGCCGCGAAGGCTTCACGTGGTCGGGCACCGAACGCGTCAGCCGCATGAAGGAATGGCCGGATTGGCATCCGCCGGCGGAAATGATCGAGCGCCAGCCTTATCTCCCGCGCTTTATGGCGGGTGGCAACGGCAATCCGCTGGGAGCGCGCGCGCTGTACCTCGGCAACACGCTGTATCGCATCCACGGCACCAACCAGCCATCGACGATCGGCCAGACTGTGTCGTCCGGCTGCGTCGGCATGCTCAATGAAGACATCGAGGATCTGTACAGCCGCGTTCAGGTTGGCACACGCGTGGTCGTCTGGCCGGGCAAACCGCCAGCCACCATCGCGAATGCGGGGACGCCGGTGCCGGTTTCCACCGGAGCCGCCGCGGCGCCCGCCCCCAACGCCGGACCGGCACCGATCAATCCGCCGGTGATGTCGCGCCCGCCGGTGCGTTAAAGCAGCGGATAGAGAAAATAAGAAAGGCCGGGCAAAAGCCCGGCCTTTTCCGTTTCAGTCTGGTGAAACGTCAGGCCGCGACGCGGCGCAGGAAGGCGGCGACTTCGTCACGCAATTCGCTGGCCGCCGTCTCGACCGCTTGCGCGGCGGTCAGCACGCTTTCGGCGGCCGCCGAGGTCCTGGTCGCAGCGCCGACCACGTCGTCGAGTGTGGTTCCCACCGATCTTGCGCCGCTCGCGGCACCGGAGACGTTCTGCGAAATTTCCGACGTTGCCGCGCTCTGCTCTTCGATTGCCGCCGCTACGATGGTCGCGCAACTGTCGATTTCCTGCATGCGGCCCGCGATGCGGCCGATCGCGCCGACGGCGCCGGCGGTCGCCTTCTGCACCGATCCGATCAATGTCGAGATGTCTTCGGTTGCCTGGGCGGTTTGCACCGCCAGCGATTTGACCTCAGAGGCCACCACCGCAAACCCCTTGCCGGCCTCGCCGGCGCGCGCCGCTTCGATCGTCGCGTTGAGCGCCAACAAATTGGTTTGCTCGGCAATGGCGCGGATCAGTTTGACCACATCGCCGATCTTCTGCGCGGCCTCGGCAAGCCGGCCGATCTGCGAGGAAGCGCCACGGGTCTCGTCGACTGCGCCGCGTACGATATCGGTCGTTACGGTGAGCTGCCGCGCGATCTCGACGATCGAGGACGCCAGTTCATCGGATGCGATCGCTGCCGTCTGGACATTGGCCGACGCCTCCTCGGACGCCGACACCGCGGTGTTGGCGCCGGTCGACGTGCGGCCTGAGTTGGCGAACAAGGTGGTCGCGGTGGCGCGCATGGTGCGCGCACCGTCGCTCGCGGCGCGCAACTGCTCGTCGATGCGCGAGCGGAACGCGGCGATCGCGGAGTCGATAGCGGCGCGGCGGCTCGCCTGCGCCTGCAGGTTCTCGCGTTCGAGCGCGGCCTCGCGCCGCTCCGTGATGTCTTCGTGGCTACCGACCCAGCCACCGCCGGGAAGTCCCTGATTGCTGATTTGCAGCAGCCGCCCGTTCGGCGCTTTCACTTCGACGTTCGTCGTCTTGAGCTGCCGCATGTCGTCAATCAGCTTCCGGCGGAATTCGGACGGATCGTGCATGAACGATCCATTGGCGGCGCGGTAAGCGAGAATGTCGCTCAGCGTGGTACCGGGACGTGTCAACTTGTCCGGCAGGCGATAAAGATCGGCGTAGCGCTTGTTGCAATAGACGAGGCGCTCGCGGCCGTCGAAGACGCAGAGGCCGAGCGACATGCCGCGCAGCGCGACCGCCATCGTCCGATTCTGTGCGCGGATATGAGCGGACAGGCCGAACAGCAGGGCGGCCATGAGCGTCGTCGCCCCGGCCGCAGCGAGAGTGAGAGCCGATCCGGCCGCGAAAAAATTGTTGAGCGCGAGAAAGCCGCCAACGAGCGCCGCGGCGCCGGACCCGCCAACAAAAGCGAGTCGCTTGACTGTCGATGCAGTAGCGGCAGCGGCCATTCGGGTGTTCCCGGCGATAATCGGCGCGACGATAGGGCAGAGCGGTTTTTTTGTTGTTAATTTGGGCAGTTAGTTGGTTAACCAATCGCTAACGCCGGGCTTTGCGTCTGTCCGAGGTTCCGCCCAACAGACTCGCGAGACACCCATTCTTCACCACCGTTCGGCCATGGTCGGCGGCCAGTTTCCCGCCGCATCTCGTTCCGTTCCGGAGAATTCAATGTTCGCTGCCCGCCTGTGCGCGCCATTCCTCGCTCTCGTGGCGCTGTCCGGCTGTGCCGGCGACAATTATGTTCCCAAGCAGGAACCGAGCTTCTACCGCAGCCTGGCGCAGCCGGGGGCCAAGCTTGACGATGCCGCGGCCGCGTCCATGATTTCCGGCTATCGCGCCAATAACGGCCTGCCGGCGGTGACGCTCGATCCGGAATTGACGCGCCTGGCGCAGAGCCAGGCCGAAGTGATGGCTCAGCGCGACAAGCTCGATCATGCCGTCGGCAAACCATTCAACGCCCGCCTGAAAGCGGCGGGTTACGACGCCAAATCGGCGGCCGAGAATATCGGCGCCGGCTATCACACGCTGGCGGAGGCCTTTTCGGGCTGGCGTGATTCGCCATCGCACCGCGCCAATATGCTCCTCAAGGACGCGACGCGCCTCGGGATCGCGGCGGTCTATACGCCGAAGTCGAAGTACAAGGTGTACTGGGCGATGATCATCGCCCAGCCGGACGACCGGAAGAATTGAGCTTTCACCTTCACCCTCCCCCTCCAGGGAAGGGTGAAGCGCGTTCGTCTGGACGCCGCGCCTGTCCGCGACTAGCCTCCCGCCCGCATGTTGCCGGACGCTACCAATTTCGACGAACTGACCCGCCGTTTCCGCTGGCAGATTCCGCCGCAGTACAACATCGGGATCGGGTGCTGCGACCGCTGGGCCGACGAGGACCCTGACCGGCTTGCCATTCTGCATGTCCACGCCGACGGCCGCGAAGATCGCATATCCTTCGGCTGGCTGCGCGAGACCTCGAACCGGCTCGCCAATGTGCTTCGTGCCAATGGTGTGAAGCGCGGCGACCGTGTCGCGGTGTATCTGCCGCAGGCGCCCGAGGTCGCCGCCTGTCACATCGCCATCTACAAACTCGGCGCCGTGGCGCTGCCGATCGCGGTGCTGTTCGGGCCGGAGGCGCTGTCCTATCGGTTGCAAAACTCCGGCTCGAAAGCACTCATCACCAATGCCGCGGGCGTCGCGCGTCTCGACGAGATTCGCCATGAGACGCCGGGACTTGCCTGCGTGCTGTCGATCGACGGCGCGGGCGATGGCGCCGGCGATTTTCGCGCGCAACTCTCGCAGGCTTCATCATCGTTCACGCCGGAAGTGACCGCGGCGGACGATCCGGCGCTGATCATGTACACCTCGGGCACCACCGGACAGCCGAAGGGCGCGTTGCACGGCCATCGCGTCGTGCTCGGTCATCTGCCCGGCGCCGAACTGCCGTACTATCCGTTCGGGCAGAAAGGCGACCTGTTCTGGACGCCGGCCGACTGGGCCTGGGCCGGCGGCCTGCTCGACGTGCTGCTGCCGAGCCTGCATCACGGCGTGCCGGTGGTGGCGCGCAAACTCGACAAGTTCGATCCGGATGAGGCCTTCGCGCTGATGGCGAAGACCGGCGTGCGCCTCGCCTTCATTCCACCGACCGCGCTGCGCATGATGCGCGCCGTGCCGTCGCCCGCCGGGCGTTACGACCTCAAGCTGCGCGCCATGGGATCGGGCGGCGAGTCGCTCGGGCTCGAGGCGCTGGAATGGGGCCGCTCGGCTTTCGGCCTGACCATCAACGAATTCTACGGCCAGACCGAATGCAATCTGGTGCTCGGCTCCTGCGCGCAACTCGGCGCATTGAAGGTCGGCGCCATCGGCAAGGTGGTGCCGGGACACACCGTCGCGGTGGTCGGAGCGGACGGCACGGTGCTGAAAGCCGGAGAGGTTGGGCAGATCGCGGTGAAGCGACCCGATCCGGTGATGTTCATCGAGTACTGGGGCCGCGAGCAGGCGACGCGCGACAAATT
Organism: Pseudolabrys sp. FHR47; assembly: GCF_005153485.1. Classification (NCBI taxonomy): domain Bacteria; kingdom Pseudomonadati; phylum Pseudomonadota; class Alphaproteobacteria; order Hyphomicrobiales; family Xanthobacteraceae; genus Pseudolabrys; species Pseudolabrys sp. FHR47. The sequence continues at coordinate 4,207,257 of NZ_CP039740.1, read as the reverse complement.
CATCGGCGACTGGATGACGACCGGTGATCAGGGCGTGATGGACGAGGATGGCTATGTCACCTTCGTCGGTCGCGACGACGATGTCATCACGTCATCAGGCTTCCGCATCGGCCCCGGCGAGATTGAGGATTGCCTGATTTCGCATCCGGCGGTGGCGTTGGCCGCCGCGATCGGCAAGCCCGATCCGATCCGCACCGAGATCGTGAAAGCCTTCATTGTGCTCAAGCCAGGCATCACGCCGTCGGACGCGCTCGCCGCCGAGATCCAGACCTATGTGAAGACGCGGCTGTCCGGCCACGAATATCCGCGCGAAGTGGCGTTCATCGACGACATGCCGATGACCACGACAGGCAAGGTGATCCGGCGGATGCTGCGGGAACGCGGCTGATTACTTCTTGCCGCCCCACATCAGGACGTGCAGGCCGAGGCGGCGCCGCGCGACGATGAACAGCATGATCGACTCGAAGATCAGCGCCGCCGACGTCGACGCGCCGGCGCCTTCGATGCCGAAGCGCGGGATCAGCACAATGCACAGCGTCAGATTGACGACGAAGGCCGCCGCGTAGATCAGCGCGCAGGGCCTGCGCTCACCGAGCATGCTCAGCAGGCGCTCGGCCGGGCCGACCGCGGCACGGGCCAGGAGGCCGATGGCGAGGATGAACATCACCGGATAGGCGGCTTCATATTCGCGGCCGAACAGATAGAGCAGCGGCTTGCCGAAGGCGAGAATGCCGACGCACATCGCCAGCGACGGCCAGAAGGTCCAGCGGATGGTCTCGGCGAAGAACGACGCCAGCCGCTCCTTGTCGCCCGAGACGTGATATTCGGTGAAGCGATGCGTCACCGCGCCGGAGATGGCGAAATAGACGAAGGCGACAATCGAGAGCAGGCGCGCGCCGGCATAGTAAGTGGCGACGTCGTCCGGCGTGCCGAAATGCTGCAGCGCCAGGATGTCGACATAGGTCAGCAGCAGGTAGAAGCCCTCGACGACGAAGATCGGCAGCGCGGTGCCGAGCCAGACCTTGACTTCATATTGTTTCGGACCCGGCGCGACCTTGGTCTTGAGCCGGCGGTTCAGCACCACGAGCTGGCCGATGGTGATGCCGTAGATCGTGATGATGGAGATGTAGAGCGCGGTGTGCGCATCGGTCGGCAGGCCGATGAGCCAGGCAATCGCCATCAGCACGATCACCAGCGAGGTCCGAATGATATAGAACGGCCAATAAGCGAGCCCCGGCCAGTTGTAAGCCGAGGCGATGCCGGAAGCGACCTGCACCAGGCCGTAAACCGGGATCATGACGCAGGCGAGATAAAGCGGAATGATGAGATAGTGATCGAGCCAGGGCCCGAGCAGCCAGACGCCGAGCGCGCCGATGGCGGCGATGGCGGTGGCGATGGCGAAGGACAGCCAGCAGCTGCCGGTGAGGAAGCCGCGGAGTTTTTCGAACGCCCTATGTTCGGTGTATTCGGGAATGAAACGCTTGGCCGCCGACGACAGGCCCATGTCGGACAGCGCGCCGATCATCAGCACCCAGGTCCAGACATAGATGAAGATGCCGAATTCGTGCGTGCCCATCCAGCGCGCCAGCAGCACCTGGCTGAGCAGCATCAAGAGCGCATTGGCGACGCGGACGAGGAAGACCTTGCCGGCCATGAGCTGCGCCAGCCGGGAATCGCTTTTGTCGGCAAGCATGGCGCGCAGGCGGGCGATAACGCCGCCCGGCGGCGGCAGCGCGGCGGCTTCGGAACCTGGGGAGGACGGCGGGGCCATCCTCAGGCGATAGCAAGGGATCGTTAAGAATCGGTTGGAAGATGCGGGAGGTGCGGAGGCTGCTTTAAGGCAGAGCCGCCAGAATACCTTCCACCACCTTGCGGTCTTCCGGCGACAGCGGCGTCTGCGGCGGTACCGGGTCGCCGACGTCATAGCCCTGGAACTGCAGGCCGGCCTTGATGCAGGCAGCCAGATTGAAGCGGGCGAAAGCCTCGTTGATGCGCCACAATTCGCGCTGCAGCGCCATGGCCTCGCCCCACTTTTTCGCCCTGCACAGTTCGTAGAGTCGAACGCTTTGCTTCGGCACCACGCAGGCCGGGCCTGCCATCCAGCCGACGCCGCCGATCATCATCACCGCCGCAGGGATGTGAGCTGACGCCGAGAACACGTCGATTTCCGGCGCGCGGTTCATGATCGACAGCAGCCGCCCGGTATTGGTCGAGGCATCCTTGATGGCGACGATACGCGGATGCTGCGCCAGCCGCGCGATGACGTCGAGGGTGAGATCGCTGCGCTGGAAATTCGGATTGGTATAGATGACGACCGGAATATCGACGGCGTTGGCGATGGCGCGGAAATAGCTTTCGATCTGCGCGTCCTTCAGCGGAAAGTAAGCCTCGCAGATGGCGAGAATGCCGTCGGCCCCACACGCCTGATAGCGCCGCGCCTGATCGACCGCGTCGGCCGTGGCGGTCGAGGCGACGCCGGCGATCACCGGCACGCGCTTGGCGGCCGCCTCGATGGTCGTTTTCACCACCGTCTCGCGCTGCTCGCGCGACAAATAGGCGAACTCACCGGTCGAGCCGAGCGGCGTCAGGCCGTGGACACCCGCCGCGATGAGATCGTCGCACAGTTTCGCCAGCACGCCGGTCTTGATGATGCCCTCGGCATCAATGGGCGAGACGAGGTAGGGAAAGACGCCGTGGAAGTTGGAGGACATGAAATTGCCTACCCCTTGAAACTCGCCTCGTCATCGAGAAACGCCTGCTCCTCCGGGGTCGTCGCGCGCCCAAGCACCGCGTTGCGATGCGGGAAGCGGCCGAAGCGGCGGATGATGTTGGCGTGAATCTCCGCCCATTTCAGGAGGTCCGCGTCGCCCGTCGCCTTGAACAGGGCCACCGAACGCTCCTGGTCCTTCAGGCTCTCGGAGTGCTCGAATGGCAGATAGAAGAACGAGCGCATGTCGCGCGGCATCTCGGCGTCGAAACCGCGCACGAGCGCACCGGCGGCGATCGCGCGCGCCATCGGATCGGTCTCGAACATGCGCGCCTGGCCGCGGAACATATTGCGCGGAAACTGGTCGAGCAGGATCAGCAGCGCCAGCGCGCCTTCGGCGTGACTTTCCCATGACGACAGTTTGCCGTCGGCGGCGGCTTCATAGGTCGGCAGGAAGCGTTCGCGAATGCGGGTGTCGAACGCCTCGTCCTTCTTGAACCAGGCGTCCGGGCCGGCCTCACGCCAGAACGAAACGATATCGGCGGCGGTAGCGAGTTGCGACGCACTCATGATGTCCTGCGCATGATCTTGGTCGAAGGGACAGCGCGTCCCGTCGCGTCCGCCTTCGGGATAATGCGCTATTCCCCGTCCCGCAAGGCGCGGCGCAGGATCTTGCCGACATTGGTCTTCGGTAGATCTGGGCGGAATTCAATGTATCTCGGAATCTTGTAAGCCGCGAGCTTGTCGCGCAGGTGGGCTCGGATTTCGTCTTCGGTAAGGTCCGGCGATTTCTTGACCACGAACAATTTCACCACCTCACCGGAGTTGGCGTCCGGCACACCGATGGCGGCGCATTCGGCGACGTTACCCTGCAACATGGTCTGATCTTCGACTTCATTGGGGAAGACCTTGAAGCCGGAGACGGAGATCATGTCCTTCTTGCGGTCAACGATGCGGAACATGCCTGTTTGGTCCATGATGCCGATATCGCCGGTGCGGAAGAAGCCATCGGCGGTCATCACCTTGGCGGTCTCGTCCGGTCTGTTCCAGTAGCCAACCATGACCTGTGGGCCGCGCGCACAAATCTCACCGGCTTCGCCGACCGGCAGTTCCTTGTCGTCGTGATCGAGAATCTTGAGATCGGTGGATGGGAACGGATAACCGATGCCGCCGGTCCACTCTGTAATGTCGCAACGATTGGCCGTAAGGCCGGGTGACGTCTCCGACAGGCCATAGGCCTCGATGATCGGCTTGCCGGTCTCCTTGAGCCAGCGATCGGCCACCTGCTTCTGTACCGCCATGCCGCCGCCCACGGCGGCTTTGAGATGCTTCCAGTCCACTTTGTGAAAGTCCGGGTGGTTCAGCATGGCATTGAAAAGAGTATTCACGGCAGGGAAGAAGTGGATTTGATATTTAGACAATTCTTTCAGCAGGCCCGGAATGTCGCGCGGATTGGGAATGAGCAGGCAAAGGCCGCCAAGCCGTACGCACATGAGCGCGCAGGCCGTCAGTGCGAAGATATGATAAAGCGGCAGAGCGCCGACCATGAAGAGCTGCCCCACCTGCGGCTCGGCCTGCAAAGCCGGTTGCAGCCAGGCATTCGCCTGCATCGTGTTGGCAACGACGTTCCGATGCGACAATGTTGCGCCCTTGGAGACGCCCGTGGTGCCGCCGGTATATTGCAGGAAGGCGATGTCGTCGGGGCCGAGCTGGGCCTGCTTGAAGGGTAGCCGCGCGCCCATGGACAGCACTTCCTTGAAGGAATGCGCATCCGGAAGATCGTGGATGGGCACCATCTTCTTCACGTGCCTGACCACCATATTGACGATGGCGCCCTTGATGAGCCCGAGCATGTCGCCCATGCGGGCAATCACGACATGCTTCACCTTCGTGTTCGGCAAGGCGTGCTGCAGCACGGCGGCGAAGTTCTCGAGAACGACAATGACCTCGGCGCCCGAATCGTTGAGCTGAAACTCGAGTTCGCGTGCCTTGTAGAGTGGGTTGACATTGACCACGGTCATGCCGGCGCGCAGCGTGCCGAACATTGCCACCGGACTTTGCAGGATGTTCGGCAGCATGATGGCGACGCGCGACCCCTTCGGCAGGCCGAGGGTTTGTAGCCACGCAGCGAAGGCGCGCGACGCCTCTTCGATTTCGCCAAAGGTCTTGGTCGCGCCCATGCAAGCGAAGGCGCCCTTGTCGCGATGAGTCTTGAAGCTCTCGTCAAAAATGTCGAGCAGCGACGGATATTGCCCGGGGTCGATCTCGGCTGGCACCCCCGGCGGATAATTGCGCAGCCAGATCCGTTCCATGATGCGTCCCCTAGGCTGCCGCCATTATGGCAGGCGGCTTGCCGCAGCATCAATCGAGTCGAGTGAGGGTGCAAGGGGGCGCAACAGCGCAGATATCCCCGGGCCGTCAGCGGCCGCCGAATGGCACTAGAGGATTGTCGGTCAGGGCGGTCCGGTCGGCTTGATCGGCCTTCGGTATACCGATGAAAGCGTCGAACAGGTCGCTAACTGTGCGCTGCGGCAAATCGCGGGTGATGAAGACCAGCCGTGTCGTGTGGTCGTCATCCGGCCAGCGCGGCAGCCGCGCGGGCGGGTGCAGCACATGCTGTACGCCATGGACGACCAGCGGCATTTCCGGATGTTCCGCCACCTTCACGATGCCTTTGAGACGCAGAATCTGGGCGCCGTGGGTTGCGAGCAAAAGCTCGAAGAACATGTCCAGCGTTCCCGCCGGGATCGTCCTGTCGGTTCGCAGCACGAAAGAGCCGATGTGTTCGTCGTGCCGGTTGATGTCGTGATGGTGATGGCCGTGATGGTGGTCGTGACCATGCACGTGGCTGGCCTCGTAGGCCTCCGCCGCCAGCCACTTGCCGACATCGGGGATTTTCCGTGACGGATCGTAAAGGCCGCAATTAAGGAGCTTGTCGGCGGTGGCCTCGCCCTGGGCGGCATCGAGGATCGCGGCTGCCGGGTTGAGCGCTTTTAGGCGATCGATCAACGCCTGCGTTCCGGTCGGCGTGGCGATATCGGTTTTCGACAGGACGATGCGGTCGGCGACCGCCGCCTGCTTCACGGCCTCGGCATGCTCGTTGAGCGTCCGGTCGCCGTTGACGGCGTCGACCACGGTAATGACACCGTCGAGCCGAAAGCGCTTGACCAGATAGGGATGCACCATCGCGGTGTGCAGCACCGGCGCCGGATCGGCGAGGCCGGTGGTCTCGAGCAGAACCCGCGAGAATTTGGCGCGGCCGTTGTCGAGGTCGCGCAACAGCTTTTCGAGCGCGTCGACCAGATCGCCGCGCATGGTGCAGCACAGGCAGCCCGATTGCAGCAGCACGGTGTTGTCGTCGATGTAATCGACCAGCAGGTGATCGAGACCGACCTCGCCGAATTCATTGATGATGACGGCGGTATTGGCGAGCGCCGGATCCTTCAGGAGCCGGTTGAGCAAGGTGGTCTTGCCGGCGCCGAGAAAGCCGGTCAGCAGTGATAGCGGAATCGGCTCGGGCGGCGTGCGTCGTGCGCTTGCCGCCGTCGGGGCTTGGTCAGTATTGCTCATTGAGTGGCCGATGACACTTTCGGCTTGGCCTGCTTCTTGGCCGAGCTGTTGGTGCTCTTGGGCTTGTCGCCCGCCGTGCCTTCACCATTCGGCTTGGCGGCAACCTTCTTTTTCTTTTTCGCCGGAGTGCCGGTTGCGACCACCGGATCGGGATGATTGGCCGGGCCAGTGAAGACGACGACCGGCGGCACGGTTTCCACCGGCGGGCCGAGCACGTATTTGCCGGCGGATGGCTTCAGATTCGACAGCATGAAGGCCGGACCGCCGCCTGGGACGGCCGAGGTGTCGGCGTTGACGGCTTCTTCTTCCTGATTGTCTTCCGACGGCGGCTTGCGCCGATGGCCGCCGCACATCTCTTCGCGCAGGTTGGGCGGCGCGGCGTCGATCGGCGCCAGTTTGTCGACAGTGCCGAGTTGCGGCGTCAGCCATGACAGTCCGCTGCTATCGAAGCCGCGCTCGAGAAGCTGCGCCGCTTTCTGCGCGCGTGTCGCGCCGGAATAGGAGCCAAGCACCACTACGATCAGACGGCGGCCATTACGCGTGGCCGATGCCACGAGGTTGTAGCCGGAGGCGCAGATGAAGCCGGTCTTCATGCCGTCGGCGCCCGGGTAGCGATCGAGCAGGTTGTTGTAGTTGCGCATGACGCGGTTGCCGTAGCGGATGGCATGCACATGCAGGTAGGCGTCGTCCTGCGGAAACTCCATGATCAGCGCGCGCCCGAGAATCGCGAGGTCGCGCGCCGACGACACGTGGTTCTCGGCGGGCAGGCCGTTCGGATTGATGAAATGCGATTGCGTCATGCCGAGGCGGCGCGCATTGGCGTTCATCATGTCGGCGAAGCCCTCGAGCGAGCCGCCGACGCCTTCGGCAATGGTGACGGCGACATCGTTGGCCGATTTCACCATCAGCATCTTGAGAGCATTGTCGACCGTGACGGTCGTGCCGACCTTGAACCCCATCTTGGTGGGCTGCTGCGCCACGGCGTTCTTCGAGACCGTCAGTAACGTGTCGTAACTGAGCTTCCGATCCTTGATGGCCTTCAGCGTCGTATAGAGCGTCATCAGTTTGGTGACGGAGGCCGGATACCACGGGTAGGTCGCATTCTCGGCATGCAGGACCTTACCGGTCGAGGCTTCGATTAGCAGGAACGCTTCGGCCTGTGCGCGGCCCGGCGACGCGGCGGCGAATACGCTCGCGGCGAGCACCGAAAGAACGAGGCGGCGGAGGCTTGGAAACGGCAAGGCTGCAATCCGGTCGGGCAAGGTTGGCCGATAATGGAACCCGAAAGAATCGCGGGTTCCGCGAACTGTGTTTCTAGGCTATCTAAGCTGGCGGCGCGAGGCAAAGCCGTCCGGGCGAGCTCTTGAGCTTATGGTCAATCACGAAACGGCTTTCCTTCGCCGGTTAATGCGACCAAAGTTCGGCAGCAGCCGGCGGCGGCGGCCCAAGGCGAGCATCCAAGTCGGGTAATGTATTCCGGGAGATAGCAATGACTGCGGCAATCGTCGGCTGGGCCCATAGTCCCTTCGGCAAGCTGACGGGTGAGACCGTCGAGAGCCTGATCGTTAAGGTCGCGACCGAGGCGTTGGCCGATGCCGGTATCGCGCCCGGCGACGTGGACGAGATCGTGCTGGGGCACTTCAATGCGGGCTTCTCCGCCCAAGACTTTACCGCCTCGCTGGTGCTGCAGGCGTCCCCCGATTTGCGCTTCAAGCGTGCGCTGCGTGTCGAGAATGCCTGCGCCACCGGGTCCGCGGCGGTCCATCAGGGCATCAAGGCGATCGAGGCCAAGGCGGCGCGTGTCGTTCTCGCGGTTGGCGTCGAGCAGATGACGACCACGCCGCCGGCCGAGATCGGCAGGAACCTCCTGAAGGCGTCTTATGTGCGCGATGAAGCCGACATCGAAGGCGGCTTTGCCGGTGTGTTCGGCAAGATCGCCGGGCTTTATTTCCAGAAATATGGTGACCAGTCCGACGCGCTCGCTTTGATCGCCGCCAAGAACCACAAGAACGGTGTCGGCAACCCTTATGCGCAGATGCGCAAGGATCTCGGCTACGACTTCTGCCGCAATGAAAGCGACAAGAACCCGTTCGTCGCCGGCCCGCTGAAGCGCACCGATTGCTCGCTGGTATCGGACGGTGCCGCCGCGGTGGTGCTCACGGATATCGAGACAGCGCTCAGGATGAAGAAGGCGGTGGCCTTCCGCGCCGCCGAGCATGTGCAGGACTTCCTGCCGCTCGCCAAACGCGACATCCTCAAATTCGAGGGTTGCGCGCTCGGCTGGCAGCGCGCGCTAGCCAAGTCGGGCTTGACGCTCGACGATCTGTCTTTCGTCGAAACCCATGATTGCTTCACGATCGCGGAACTCATCGAATACGAAGCGATGGGTCTTACTCCGGAGGGCGAAGGTTCCCGCGCCGTGAAGGAAGGCTGGACGCAGAAAGACGGCAAATTGCCGGTCAATCCGTCGGGCGGCCTCAAGGCCAAGGGGCATCCGATCGGTGCCACCGGCGTTTCAATGCATGCGCTTACCGCCATGCAGTTGACGGGAACCGCCGGCGACATACAGGTCCGCGATGCCGAGATTGGCGGTATCTTCAATATGGGCGGTGCCGCTGTCGCCAATTACGTGAGCATTTTAGAACGTATTAAATAACGATCGTGGGTCGTTGAACTTATGATCTTCTGACAAGCTGAGCCGGAGCGTGGGCCCGGTGCATGACTACCATTGTGCATCGCCGTGGCGATGCAACCTGAAGGGCGTCACAACTCATTATGAGTGAGAAATTGATCCATCTACCGGGCGTGTTAGATTTGTTTCGGACCTGGACGGTTCGATTGTGACGCGGTCGCTAAGGGGGGACGGCACCATGACGAACATTCCGACCGATTTGCTGCGTACGTTCGTGGCGGTGGTCGATAATCGAAGTTTTACCAAGGCGGCCAATTCGTTGGGCGTGACCCAGCCGGCCGTCAGCGCTCAGATCAAGCGTCTGCAGTCGATGCTCGGCGACGAGATATTCGACCGGACGGTGCCGGGCGTCAGCCTGACGCCGCATGGTGAGGTCGTGATCAACTATGCACGGCGGTTATTGTCGATCAATGACCAGATCGTTCATCTCGGCGGCAGTCGCCGGCCGGAGCTTGTCATCCGCATTGGCACGTCGAGCGACTTCACCGTGACGCTGTTGCCGGACATTCTGGCCAGCTTTCGCGCCCGTTACCCGGCCGTGCGCTTCAACGTCAGCGCCGGGTACAGCGAGCCGCTGATGCGGCAGCTCCGGGACGGCGAGATCGATGTGTTCGTCGGCTTGTCGAATGGCGAGCCGCGCGACGCTCATCAGGTCTGGCCGGCGCCATTGGTCTGGGTACGCGGTGCCGACGTGCGGCTGGAGCCGGGCGAGACGGTGCCGCTGGTGTCCTATGGCGAGCCGAGCGTCTATCACCGCGCGGCCGTCAGCGCCTTGCGGGCAGCGGGGCTCGAGTGGGAAGAGGTTTACACCGGGCCGATCATGGCGAGCCTGTCCGGCGCCGTTGCCGCCGGGCTCGGCGTCATGCCGATAACCCGTCGTCGTGCCGTCGATGGCGGCATGATCATCGGCGACGACCTCCCATTGCCGGCGCTCAATCATGCTTATGGCGGTATCTATGTCCGCGAGGGCGGGCCGCGCGAAATCTATGAGCAACTGGCCGACGAAATTGCCGCCACGATGAGCAGACGCATGCCGGCCACGCCTTTGGGTGTGGCCGGGCTTTTCGATGGAAAAAACACCGCGGCTTGAGGCGGGCTCAGTTCTGACTGAAGCCCGAGCGTTGCGCCCAGCCAGTCATGCGCTTTTCCAGGAGCGCCATCACCGCGTACATGGCGATGCCTTCGATCGCCAGCACGACGAGGCCGGCGAAGATCAGCGGCACCTGGAACTGCGCTTGCGCCTGCAGCATCAAATTGCCGATGCCATAGTTCGACGCGACGCTTTCCGAGATCACCGAGCCGACGAAGGCGAGTGTGATCGCGACTTTCAGCGAGCCGAAGAAGTAAGGCAGCGTGCGCGGGATGCCGACCTTGCGCATGATGTCGAGCTTGGAGGCCCCTAACGCCTTCAGTACGTCCTCCAGTTCCGGCTCGATGGTGGCAAGACCGGTCGCCACATTGACCACGATCGGGAAGAACGAGATCAGGAACGCGGTGAGCACCGCCGGGATGAAGCCGATGCCGAACCACAATACGAGGATCGGCACCAGTGCCACCTTGGGAATGGCGTTGAAGCCGATCATCAGCGGGTAAAGCCCGGCATAGATGGCGCGCGACCAGCCGACCAGCAGGCCGAGCAACAGGCCGAAGCCTACGGCGAGACCGAATCCGATCATGGTCGTCTGCAACGTGATCCACGAATTGCGCGCGATCGGGCCCGAGAACTCGACGAACGCCATTGCGATCAGGCTCGGCGGCGGCAGGAAGAAGGTCGGGATTTTGAAGATTCGCACTGCCGCTTCCCAGACGGCGAACAGCGCGATGGTGAACAGCCAGGGCGAGGCCTTGATGAGGAGGTTGGTGCGGTTCATCGTCATTGCCGCGCCTTGACGATGTGCGCCCGCAATTCGTGGACGATGTCTTGAAACTCCGGCGTGAAGGTCACCTCAAGATCGCGGGGCCGCGGCAGGTCGATCTTGCGCTCCTCGATGACGCGGCCGGGCCGCGACGACATGACGAAAACACGGTCGGCGAGAAACACCGCTTCGCGCAGGTCATGCGTCACCAGGATGACCGTGATCTTGCGCGAGGCATGCAGGTCGCGGATGACGCACCACAGTTCCTCACGGGTGAAGGCATCGAGCGCGCCGAAAGGCTCATCGAGCATGAGAAGCTTCGGCTCGTGGATCAGGGCGCGGCACAACGATGCGCGCTGCTGCATGCCGCCGGACAGCTCCCAGGGAAACTTCTCGCCCTGGTCGCGCAGGCCGACCGATGCCAGGAGATTTTTGGCGCGTGCCGCGAATTCGACCTTGCGCCGGCGCATTTCGCTGCGATGCGGCTCGACGATCTCGAGCGGCAGCAGCAGGTTTTCCAGCGTCGAGCGCCACGGCAGCAAGGTCGGCGCCTGGAATGCCATGCCGGCGATCTTCACCGGCTTGGTGACGCGGTCGCCCGCGACGGTCACCGTTCCGCTTTGCGGAAACTGGAGACCGGTCGCGAGCTTCATCAGTGTGGACTTGCCGCAGCCCGAAGGGCCGACGACGGCGGCGAACTCGCCTTCGCCAACCTCGATCGAGAGGTTTTCGACGGCGAGCGCCGTGCCCGCGCCATAGGCGTGGTTCACATCGCGGAGCGAGACGAAAGCGGACATGGCCGCTATCCCGTCAGAATTTGCGCTCCGCCTCCGGTGGCAGGTACGAGGCGTCGAAGATGTCCGCCATCGTCGGTTTCGTGCCCTTCCACTTGTAGGTCAGGCCGATCTGATCGACCGCCTTGGCAAAGCGCGCCGCGTCGACGCCGCCATAGCCGTTGGCCTTGGTCTCGGCGGTGACGATATTGTCCTTGAGCGCCATGTTGAGGCGTTCGAGTTCGGTCGGCTTCTTGGCGACGTCGTTGCGCTTGAGAACCGAGTCGACCGCGGTCGACGGATCCTTGACAGTGTCCTTCAGGCCTTTGACGAAAGCCTTGAGGAAGCCCTTCACCGCGTTCGGATGTTCGGCAGCGAACTTCGGATTGACGATAATGGCGTTGCCGTAAAGGTTGACGCCGTAGTCGGCCATCAGCAGCACCGTGATATCGTCGACGGCGACGCCGCGGTCCTTGAGGTTGATGAAGGACGAGAACGAGAAGCCGGTAATGGCGTCGACTTGACCTGCCGCGAGCATCGGTTCGCGCACCGGGAAGCCGACGTTTTCAATCGTCACTTTCGAGGCGTCGATGCCGTTGGCCTCGACGAAGATCGGCCACTGCGCATAGGCGCCGTCCGGCGCGGGGGCGCCGAGCTTCTTGCCTTCGAGATCCTTCGGCTTCGACACGCCACGGCTCTTGCGGCCGACGACGGCGAAGGGCGGCTTGTTGTAGACCATGAACACGGCCTTGATCGGCGTGCCCGGATTGGCGTCGCGGAACTTGATCAGCGAATTGATGTCGCCGAAGCCCATATCGTACGTGCCGGACGCGACGCGGTTGATCGGCTCCAGCGAGCCGGCGGCGCTGTCGACGGTTACGTTGAGGCCTTCGGCCTTGTAGTAACCCTTGTCGAGCGGCACCAGGAACGGCGCGGACGGACCTTCGAATTTGAAGTCCAGGCTGAACTTGATGATGGTTTCCTGCGCGGCGGCCGGTATCGATCCGGCGCCAGCCGTTACCGCGGCGGCGAGCATCAGGCCGCCCGCGAGTTTTGCCAGCTTGAGGGTTTTTGCCGGCCGGCCGGCAGCGAAAGCGCGCATGGAAAAGCATCCTCTTTGGTGACGGCCCGCGCACCCGGCGATGCGTTCACGGCCAATTTTCTAGGCACTGCCTAGCAAAGAGCATGCCGTGGCAAAGAGCAAGGCACCGTCAGGGCGTTTTGTCGCCTGCGACGAAGTTACACCCGGCTCGCACTCAGATCGGCAGGGCGGCCGAGTTCTTGATCTCTTCCATGACGGCGTAAGTGTGGGTCTCGCGCACGCCCGGTAATGCTAACAGCACGTCACCGAGGAAGCGGCGGTAGGCATTCATGTCGGCGACCCGGGTCTTGACCAGGTAGTCGAACCCGCCGGCGACCATGTGGCATTCGAGGACTTCCGGCGCGCGGGCCACCGCCTGGGCGAAGCGGTCGAAAACATCCGGCGTCGTGCGGTCGAGCTTGACCTCGATGAACACGAGAAGGCCGCGGTCGAGCTTTTCCGGATTGAGCCTGGCCGCATAGCCGAGGATGTAGCCGTCACGGGTCAGCCGGCGCAGCCGCTCGGTCGTCGCGGTTGGCGACAGCCCCAGCTTCTCCGCCAGCGCCACGACCGCGATACGGCCGTCGCGCTGCAGTTCGGCGAGCAGGCGCCGGTCAGTCTTGTCGATTTCTGAAGTCACTATTTTTGTCTCGTAATTAGTGAATAGAACTAAATTATAGCCAAAAAAGCAGATAGTATCACTACATAAGGTAGCATATGGATCGGAAAAATCAGGTCCTCACCATGCCCGCCCAGACATCTCCCGCCATTTCTCCGTTTCGCGCCGACTTTGCCCCGCCGGATGAAGCCATCGCTGCCCGGCTGCTGGCGGCGGCAGGCCGAGATGATGCGGCCGAAGCGCGGATCGACTCACGGGCGGCCCGCCTGATCGAGGCGATCCGTTCAAGGGTTGGTGGACTCGGCGGGGTCGAGGACTTCCTCCATGCCTATGCGCTGTCGACCAAGGAGGGGCTGGCGCTCATGGTGCTGGCCGAAGCGCTGTTGCGCATTCCGGACGGCGCCACTGCCGACCGCCTGATCGAGGACAAGCTTAAAGGCGGCGACTGGAATCATGGCGACCGTCGTTCCGGAACGCTTTTGGTATCGGCGTCCGCCTGGGCGCTGGCGACCACGGCGCGGGTGATTGCGCCGGGCGAAACGCCGGAAGGCATCGTCGACACTTTGGTGAAGCGGCTCGGTCTGCCGGCGGTGCGCACCGCCACCCGGCAGGCGATGAAGCTGCTCGGCTCGCATTTTGTGCTCGGCCAGACCATCGAGGCTGCGCTCGATCGCGCCGGCGACGCCCGGCAGTTTCTTTATTCCTTCGACATGCTGGGCGAGGGCGCGCGCACTGCCGAGGACGCCGCGCGCTATTTCGCTTCATATGCCAAGGCGATCGACGCCATCGGCCAATCCGCCGGCAACGACGCCCTGCCGCGGCGGCCGGGTATATCGGTGAAGCTGTCGGCGCTGCATCCGCGCTACGAGGCGCTGTCGCGCGAACGGGTGATGGCGGAACTGCCGCCGCGTCTGCTCGATCTCGCGCGCCGGGCCAAAGGCTACGATCTCAACTTCACCGTCGATGCCGAGGAAGCCGACCGCCTTGAACTGTCACTCGACGTGATCGAGGCGACGTTGCGCGATCCATCGCTCGCGGGATGGGACGGCTTCGGTCTGGCCATCCAGGCCTATCAGAAGCGCGCGCCGCAGGTGATCGACTGGATCGCCGCACTGGCGCAGACGCTCGACCGCCGGCTGATGGTGCGACTGGTCAAGGGTGCCTATTGGGACACCGAGATCAAGCGCGCGCAGGAGCGTGGCCTTGCCGACTATCCGGTGTTCACGCGCAAGGCGATGACCGATCTGAGCTACGGCGAATGCGCGCGCAAGCTGCTCGGCCTGCGGCCGCGCATTTATCCGCAGTTCGCCACGCACAATGCATTGACCATCGCCAGCGTGCTGGAAGATGCCGGCGACAGTTCAGGCTTCGAATTCCAGCGCCTGCACGGCATGGGCGATGCGCTCTACGGCGCACTGCTCGCCGAGGATCCGCGGCTTGCCTGCCGGACCTATGCGCCGGTCGGGGGCTATGCCGATCTGCTGGCCTATCTGGTGCGGCGTTTGCTCGAGAATGGTGCCAATTCGTCGTTCGTGTCGGTCGCCGCCGATCCCGACGTGCCGGTCTCCGATATTCTCAAGCGGCCGCAAGCCTGGATCGCCGATCCGGCGCACGCCCGGCATTCGCATATTCCTTTGCCGCGCAATCTGTTCGCGCCGGAGCGCAAGAATTCGTCCGGGGTCGAATTCGGCCACGCTGCATCGCTCGCCTCGCTGCGGGCCGAGATCGCCAAGGCGCCGGCTGTGGCCGAGGCCGCACCGCTGATCGATGGCGTTGCCGTAAAGGGCAAGAGCCGCGATGTGACGTCGCCGATCGACGGCGCCGTCATCGGGCAGGTCACGGAATGCGACGAAGCGATCGTCACGGCCATGATGGCGGCGGCGAGAGCCGGCTTTCCTTCGTGGAGCGCGGTCAGCGTTGAAGGCCGTGCCGCGGCGCTGGAACGCGCCGCCGACTTGATCGAGGACAATCGCGGCCGCCTGATCGCCCTGTTGCAAAGCGAAGGCGGCAAGACCATCGACGATTGCATGTCGGAAGTGCGCGAGGCCGCCGACTTCTGTCGTTATTACGCCGCGCGGGCCTTGCGCGATTTCGCACCGCAGACCTTGCCGGGGCCGACGGGCGAGAGCAACCAGCTTCGCCATGGCGGCCGCGGCGTCTTCGTCTGTATCAGTCCGTGGAATTTTCCGCTCGCCATTTTCACCGGGCAGGTTGCCGCCGCGCTCGTCGCCGGCAACAGCGTGGTCGCCAAGCCCGCCGAGCAGACGCCGCTGATCGCCTGCGAGACCGTGAAGCTGCTTCACCAGGCCGGCGTGCCGGCGACGGCGCTGCATCTGGCGCCGGGCGACGGCAAGGTCGGTGCGTGGCTCACGGCTCATGCGGCGGTCGCGGGTGTGGCCTTCACCGGTTCGACCGAAGTCGCCCGGCTGATCAACCGCGCGCTCGCCGCCAAGGACGGACCGATTGTGCCGCTGATCGCCGAAACCGGCGGCATCAACGCCATGATCGTGGATGCCACCGCGCTGCCCGAGCAGGTGACCGACGACGTAGTGACGTCGGCTTTCCGTTCCGCCGGTCAGCGTTGTTCGGCGCTGCGGCTGCTGTGCGTGCAGGATGACGTCGCCGACAAGATTTTGGAGATGATCGAGGGCGCGGCGCGGGAGTTGAAGATGGGGGATCCGCGCGACCTCGCCACCCATGTCGGGCCGGTGATCGATGCCGAAGCCAAAGGCAAGCTCGACCGCTGGGTCGGCGACATGACGTCACGCGGAGCCGTGCGCTTCCGGGGCGAAGCCGGACCGGCGGCAGGCACCTTCGTCGCGCCGGCCATTGTCGAACTCGGCCGCGCCGGTGACCTGAAGGAAGAAGTTTTCGGGCCGGTGCTGCATGTCGTGCGCTGGCGTGCCGGCGAGCTCGATGCCCTGCTCGCCGAGATCGCCGGCAATGGCTACGGCCTGACGCTTGGCGTTCACTCGCGCATCGACGCGACGATTGCGCGGGTCGTAGGGAAACTTCCCAATGGCAACGTTTATATCAACCGCAACATGATCGGCGCAGTCGTCGGCTCGCAGCCTTTTGGCGGTAACGGCCTGTCCGGCACCGGGCCGAAGGCCGGCGGGCCGAACTATCTTGCCCGATTTGCGTTGGAACAGGTCGTGACGGTGAATACCGCCGCGTCCGGCGGTAATGCGACGCTCTTGGCGGTGGACGAATAAGCAAGAGATTTCCGTGGTTTGTCGGCAGACGAGGTTGCGTCTGCGCTTCTTTATTCACGCATCCGTGTGCCGCACAGGTTTGCGCGTCCTCGTGCGTTGAATGATCAAGGACGCAAAGGAACGCAGGGAGCAGGAAACATGCGCGTCAGATCTTCGATCGCCGTGACTTTGGCCGCGGTCATGGCGGTGAGTTCGTTCGGCATCAACGCGGCTTCTGCCGCGCCGGCCGCGCCGCTGCCGGCGGTTCATCAAAGCGCTGCCAATGACGCCCAGCTGATCGAGGTCGCTTCGAGGAAGAAGCGCCATCGCGGCAATAACGCTGCCGCCGCAGCGGCTTTTGCGGGGATTGCCGGTGCCATGATCGGCCTCGCCATCCAGGAGTCGCAGCGCGACCGCTACTATCGGCGCGGCGGCTACTATTACAGCGACGGCCCATACTACGGCGGTCGCACCTACTATGGCGGGCGGACCTACCAACGCAGTGGCCGAAACTATTATCGCGCGGCGCCGCAGCCCCGGACCTACTATCGCGACGGCATCGTCAGCGATCATCCGAACCCGCAGCTTCGGACGCCGGGCCCGCAGAATTACGGCCCAGGTCCGCATCCGCCGATCCAGAACTGGGGCCTCGACCGTTAACGACGGTAATAAACAAAGCGGGCGGCCGACCTGGCCGCCCGCTTTTCATTAACGTGGTCTTTTGACGGATCGGCTAAGGTGCGCCATGGCCGATTCGATTTCACGCCTACACAACGCCGTTCTGGCTGCCCGGACCGCAGATCCGGCGAAATCGCGCACGGCCAAGCTGCTCAAATCCGGTCGGGCCAAAATGGCCAAAAAACTGGCCGAGGAAGCCGTGGAGGTCGTCATCGACGCCCTCGACGGCCAGCCCGAGGCGGTGGTCCGCGAAAGCGCGGATTTGCTCTACAATCTGGTCGTTCTGTGGGTCCATGCCGGCGTCACCCCGGACCAGGTTTGGGATGAAATGCGCCGCCGTGAGCGGCTTCTTGGCATTGCCGAAAAATTGCCAAAGGATCTGGTCAAGCCGCCGGTCAGGCATAAATCAGGTCCCGAGGTGGTGCCCCTTCGGCCCCGACGGGTCTCGAAACGGCGCTAGGCGCGTCGTCTCCCCGTCACAATTCCCTTTCATGAGTGTCGCGTATGACCCCTATCGAGGCCGCCGCCCCTCCGCGCAACTGGCTCCGTCGTCTCTACGACCGGTGCATCGACGCTGCCCACAAGCCGCATGCCACCTGGACCATGGGCGCGATCGCCTTTGCGGAAAGCTCCTTTTTCCCGATCCCGCCCGACGTCATGCTGGTGCCGATGTCGCTGGCGCACCCCAAGCGCGCCTACTTATTCGCCGCCTGGTGCACGGTCGCTTCGGTGCTGGGCGGAATCGTCGGCTACGCCATCGGCGCTCTGCTCTATGACTCGGTCGGTGGCTGGCTAATCCAGCTTTATGGCTACGGCGACAAGGTTGAGACTTTTCGCCACGCCTATGCCGAATGGGGCGCCTGGATCATCCTGCTCAAGGGCCTGACTCCGATCCCCTACAAGGTAGTGACCATCACTTCCGGCTTCGCCGCCTACAACTTCTTCCTGTTCATAATCTTCTCGATCATCGCGCGCGCCATGCGCTTCTTCGTGATCGCCTTCCTGCTGCACCGCTATGGCGACCAAGCGCGGATCATCATCGAGAAGCGGCTCGGGCTATGGACCGGGCTGAGCGCCGCGGTGGTCCTCATCGGCCTCATTGGCGCGGTATACTTGTTCTGAACGAATCGGCGATCTCAATTTCGCCATCGGCATGGGTTAGGTATTATTTATTGCGCGTGCGGCCGCGTTGGGTGGTCCGAATTCAGGCGCAACGAAATGATGTGGGGCGCACGATTTTTTGCGGAAGGGCGCGCGGCGAAAGCTGCGCCTTTTGGCGTGCTGGCTGTCTGCTTGCTGGCATTTCCCGCGATTGCGCCGGCCCAGGAGCAACGGCAGTTTCAGGGCCAGGAACCGCGTCAGCATCAGACGCAGGCTCCGCGGGATCGAACTCCAGGGGCCGATGAGCCCGGCCTCTTGGAGAGCATTGGGCGCTGGCTCGATCGCCAGACCGACAATATTGGCTCCTCCTTCAAGGATGCAGGAAAGGGCGTCGAGAATTTCGGCCGCGAGGCTGGCGTCGCCGCGAAAACCACAGTCGAGGGCGCCAAGGATGCCGCCGGTGCGGTTGCGCGCATTCCGACCGCGCGCGTCGTCACCGGCCACGAGAAATGCCGTACCGCGCCGAACGGCGCGCCGGATTGCGTCGCCGCCGCCACCGCGATGTGCAAGGCGCGCGGCTTCGAAAGCGGCAAGAGCGCCGACATGACCACCGCCGAAGTCTGCCCGGCGCAAGTCTATCTCTCGGGCCGCAGCACCGGCGCTGAATGCCGCTCCGAGACCTTCGTCTCCCGCGCGCTCTGCCAATAGACTTCTTCTTTCCCTCTCCTCTTGCGGGAGAGGGCGCCTGAGCCATAAGCGCGTTTACGCGCGTCTTCGACGCGCTATGGCGAAGGCGGGTGAGGGGTGGGATGTGACGTGCGCTCCGACCCCTCACCCGGCTCGCGCTTCGCAAATGCTCAGCGCGATCCACCCTCTCCCGCAAGGGGAGAGGGAAGTAAGAAAGCGCATAGCTTGTCTCAAGCGCGCCGCCGTGTTTCCGTTCTCCCAATATAAAAAACATCAGGGAGCGGACACCCGTGAATCTTCACGCCAAACTTCTCGAGCGCGCGGCGGCCGGCAGACCGGTGACCGTCGGCGTCATCGGCGCCGGCAAGTTCGGCACCATGTATCTGTCGCAGGCCCGGCTCACCGACGGCACTCATATCGTCGGCGTCGCCGATCTCGATGTTGCGCGTGCCAGATCGCAGCTCAAAACAGCGGGGTGGCCGGAGGCGCTTTACGCCGCGACGTCGCTCGATGACGCCTATGCCAGGCGCGCGACCCTCATCACCGCGGACGCCGAAACCCTCATTACCGATCCGCGTATCGAGGTCATCGTCGAGGCGACCGGCGTGCCGGGCGCGGGCATTGCGCATTGCCTCAAGGCAATCGAGCACGGCAAGCATGTCGTCATGGTCAATGTCGAAGCCGACGCCGTCGCCGGTCCGCTGCTGGCACGCAAGGCCAAGGCCGCCGGCGTCGTCTATTCGCTGGCCTGGGGCGACCAGCCGGCGCTGATCTGCGAGCAGGTTGATTGGGCCCGTGCCGCCGGCTTCAAGGTGATCGCGGCCGGCAAAGGTACGCGCTATGAGCCGCATTATCACCAATCCAACCCCGACAATGTCTGGGACATTCTCGATCGCTATCTGAACATTATCGACCGCAAGTCGATCAATCCGAAGATGTTCAACTCCTTTGTCGATGGCACCAAGTCCGGCATCGAGATGACGGCGGTGTGCAACGCCACCGGATTGCGTCCGCAATCGGATGGTTTGCATTTTCCGCCCGCGACGCGGTTCGAACTTGCCGACATCTGCAAGCCGAAATCGGACGGCGGCACGCTGGAAGGCGAGGGTGTCACCGAGGTGACGTCGTCGGTCTATCGCGACGGCACCGACGTGCCGCATCATCTGGCGCTCGGCACCTATGTCGTGTTCGAGGGCGAGACCGATTATGCACGGCGTTGCTTCAAGGAGTACGCCATGCTGCCGGACAAATCCGGCAAGTATGCTGCGCTTTATCGGCCGATCCACATGATCGGCCTTGAGCTCGGCATATCGGTGGCGTCATGCGCGCTGCGGCATGAGCCGACCGGCGCGCCCAACGCGTTCCGTTCCGATGTGGTGGCGACGGCAAAGAAGAATCTGAAGGCCGGCGAGATGCTCGATGGTGAGGGCGGTTTCTGCGTCTGGGGCAAGCAGACGCCGGCCGACCTGTCGCTCGACCGCGGTCTGCTGCCGCTCGGCCTGGCACACAACGTCAAGCTCAAGCATGACATTGCCGAAGGCGGGGCGGTGCGCTGGGCTGATGTCGATTACGATGCAACTGACATCGCGGTGAAGGTGCGCCGCGAGATGGAAGCCGCCTTCGGCCGACAGAACGTGTCTTGAAACGGAGCCGCCCGCTGACGCGGGCGGTCGCCTGGTGGAATAGCGCCGTTTGCTACCAGCGGCAGCGACGCACGTAGCGATAGCCGTTCCAAACAGTCACGCAGCGGCGATAGCCCGGGTAATAGCCATAAGAGCGGTACCGCGGCGGGCCGTAGTAACGCCGCGGATAATGGCGGTGATAGTAGCGATGACGTGGCGGGCCGTAATAGAAGTACTGCACGTTCTCCGTCGCCGACGGCACCGTCGTGCCTAGAGCCGGATTGGCCATGGCGGCCTGCGCGGGGCGGGCGCGGTCAATCCAAACAGAGCGGCCGCCGCGGCGGCGAAAACAGTCGTCTTGATCATGTGCCACTCCTGAACGCTTGTAGCCCCATCTTAAGAACGATCAGCGGCGGAAGTTCCTGCGGGGCCGTGCGCGATTGTTGGCCGCGAAAACGAGTTCCGTCGGCCCCGAAAGCGCCACATCGCTGCACCACGAACCGGAGAAGGTTCGCGGAACCCGCCGGTTGACCGGGGGCTTCGCGTGGTTATTATCCCGCCCGCGAAGCGCAACGGGCGGGCTGTACGCTCCTGCGCGGTGAAAGATGCCCCTGTGGCGGAATTGGTAGACGCGCCTGACTCAAAATCAGGTACCGCAAGGTGTGCTGGTTCGAGTCCGGCCAGGGGCACCATCTTCCTCGCAACGTTCAGCCGAGCGGCCGGGCCCGATGGCGTGATTGCCTGTTGTGCCAGAACGGAAGCCGGTTCGCCGTCCGGATACGCGCCAACCCACTCTGGATACGCCGGATGACCGATACCCTGTCGATGATGCGCAAAGATCCGATCGCCACCGCCGCGGCGCTTGTCGCGCTGGTCGGCCTCGCCACCATTATCGGCTTCCTGTTCTTCGAACATGTGCTCGGTTATGAGCCCTGTGCGCTGTGTCTCGATCAGCGCAAGGCCTTCTACGTGGCTGTGCCGCTGGCCGCCTTGTTGTGCCTCGGCGCCGGTCATGGCGCGTCGCGCAAGGTCTTGTTTCTCGGCTTTCTGGTCATCGCTGTGGCGATGCTCTGGAACACCGGACTTGCCGCCTTCCACGCCGGGGTCGAATGGAAGTTCTGGCCCGGACCGTCCGACTGCTCGGGGCCTGTCAACAATTTCGGGTCGGCCGGTAACATGCTGAACCGGCTCCAGACCATACGCATTGCGCGTTGCGACGAGGCGGCGTGGCGGCTGTTCGGAATTTCGATGGCTGGTTACGACGTGCTGATCTCGGCGTTTCTTGCCGCCGTCGCCGCCTTTGGCGCCAAAGCCGCGCTTGCGCGGCCTGAGCCCGAATAAGGCGGCGTGGGCGCGACCCGAGCCAATTAAGGTTCAAAGGCCGCAACCCACGCCTCGCGAGCAGCGGAGCACGACGCGAGCCCGATCGGACGACCGGGCGCGAACCGCTCAACGCTGTCGCGAAAACCTTCAGCACAAAAAGCAACGACCACGAAGGAGAGGCGCGCGTACATCCGGCGTCGCCCGCTATTCGTGGCCGTCATCCGCGGTCTTGCCGCGGCGCGATGGAGCAGGCTTTCACATGCTCAACATCGCAGCAGTAACACAGATAGGTAGCCGGGGGTTCCGCCGCAAGGGGCGGCGTGTTGTGCACAGACGCCGGGAAATCTACGGCTCCAGTTCCGTATCCCAGTAGAGATAGTCGAGCCAGCTGTCGTGCAGATAGTTCGGCGGGAACTGGCGGCCGTTGCGGTGCAGATGGTGCACCGTCGGTTGGTACGGCATCTGCGCCGGGAACATGTGCGCTTCGTTCATGGTCAGCGAGCCCTTGCGCAGGTTGCAGGGCGAGCAGGCGGTGATGACGTTGTCCCAGGAGGTGATGCCGCCACGCGAGCGGGGAATGACATGATCGAAAGTCAGGTCGTCGCGGCTGCCGCAATATTGGCAGGAAAACCGGTCGCGGAGAAAAACGTTGAAGCGGGTAAAGGCGGGGTGGGTCGAAGGCTTTACGTAGGTCTTGAGCGATACGACGCTGGGCAATCTCATCTCGAAGCTGGGACTTCGTACCGCCTGATCGTAATTGGCGACGATACTGACCCGTTCGAGAAACACCGCCTTGATCGTGTCCTGCCAGGACCACAAGGACAGGGGGTAGTAGCTCAACGGTCTGAAATCGGCGTTGAGCACAAGGGCCGGAAACCCGGCTGGCGAAACGTGCACGTTCAAGCGCTGCTCCTCGACCTCCAAGGACAGCCGCCGCCACGCGGCTTAGCCTCTACTAATAGGGCAGCGTGACGGGATTGTGAAGCCGATGCAAGAGGCCCGCACGAGGGCCTACTAATACTGGCGGCTACTGGCGGGCGGCAAACTGCCGGGCGAGGAATTCGCCGCCATGGCGCAGGCCTTCCTGATCGATTCCATGACCGATACCGGACGACACATGCCATTGCGCCGGCACTTCCAGCGCGGCCAGGCTCTGCGCGGCGTGCATGAGCGCCTGCACGGGAATGAGCTGATCCTGATCGCCGTGAATCAGCAGTACGGGAGGCCGGCTCACGATCTCCGCGGAGAAAGCGTCGAGATCGCCTTCCTCCGGCAGCACCAGCATGCCCGAATAGCCGACAATGGCCTTGGGCGCGACGGCGCGGCGCAACCCGACATGCAGCGACATCATCGTGCCCTGGCTGAAGCCGACCAGCGCCAGTGCGTCAGCCGGCAGACCGTGGCGAATCAGTTCCGCGTCGAGGAATTCGTTCAGTCCCGGCGCCGCGGCATTGACGCCGGTCCAGCGCTCGTTCGGATCGCGGAAGGTCAGCGGAAACCATTCGCGGCCGACCGGGGCCTGGCCGCAGGGCCGCGGCGCGTGCGGCGAGACGAAGGCGGCGTCCGGCAAGAGGTTCTGCCAGGCCAGGCCGATGTCGATGAGGTCGTTGCCGTCGGCGCCGTAACCGTGGAGAAAGACGACGAGCTGCTTCGCCTTGCCGGATTTGGGCTCAAGACGAGGCCCATCAAGATTTGGTCCGTCGAGGGGCACGCTGTTTTCCTTTCGCCGTTTTCTTCGCGGCCTTCTTAGCCGAAGTTCTCGGCTTTTTGGCTTTCTTGATTTGCGGCCCGTGCTTCTTGGCCTTGGCCGTTTTCTCCGCCTTGTCTGCCTTGGCCTCCAGGCTGATGCCCTCGCGGCGTTTGACGACGTGATAATAGGCCCACATCAGATGCGCCGCCACGCCGCGCCACGGCCGCCAGCTTTCCGCGATTTTGGTGAGCGCCTTGGGATCGGGCCGCTTGCGCAGGTTCAGCGCGATGCGGGCGGCCTCCTGCACGGCGAGATCGCCGGCCGGGAAGGCGTCGGCGTGACCGAGGCAGAACAAGAGATAAATATCGGCCGTCCACGGCCCGACGCCGTGCAGGGCGGTCAGCAGTTGATGCGCGGCATCGGCATCCATTTCGCCGACGGCATTGAGGTCGATCGCGCCGGTCGATACGGCCTTGCCGATTTCCTTGATGGCCTTGATCTTGGCGTTCGACAGCCCGAGCCGCTTGAGTTTGTCGCTGCGCGCGGTGACGACGGCGTCGTGATGAAACGGATCGAAGGCCTTGAACAAACGATCGCGGATGGCCGCAGCGCTGGCGGTCGAAAGCTGCTGGCCGCAGACAATGGCGCACAGGCCGGGATAACCACCCTCGCGGCGGCGCAGGTTGAAGGCGCCGGCGGTCTCTGCCACCGGCGCAAGGCGTGGATCGATGCGGATCAGTTCAAGGAGACCGGCTTCGAGATCGCCCTGGGTGTGGAGGAAATGGGTCATTATCTCTCGTCATCGTCCGCGAAGGCGGACGATCCAGCCCTTCGCTGAAGTGATATAGGGCTGGATACCCTGCTTTCGCAGGGTATGACGAGTCCACAATGACCATGCCACCCGTTTTCCGTTTTGCCCCGAGCCCGAACGGCTATCTGCATCTCGGCCACGCGCTCTCCGCGCTGCTGAATGCCGAAGCGGCGCGCGCTTCCGGCGGGCGCATGCTGCTGCGCATCGAGGACATCGACGAGACCCGCTGCCGGCCGGAATACGAGGCGGCGATTTACGAGGATCTGGCCTGGCTCGGCGTGACGTGGGAACAGCCCGTGCGGCGGCAATCGGAGCACTTGGACGATTACCGGGCGGCTATCGACAGACTCGACGCCATGGGCTTGATCTATCCGGCGTTCGAAAGCCGCACCGAGATTGCGCGCCTTGTGGCCGAACGCGAAGCCATATCGGGCCAAGCGTGGCCGCGCGATCCCGATGGCGGCATTCGCTATCCGGAATTCAGCAAGTCTCTGCCCGAGCCCGAGCGCCGGCGCTTGATCGAGGCGGGCGCGCCCTATGCGCGCCGCCTCGATATGACCGCCGCGCTGGTGCGAAGCGGTCCGTTGCAATGGGACGAAGCGGGCAAGATGGTTGCCGCCGACCCGGCGGCGTGGGGCGATGTTATCCTCGCGCGCAAGGACACGCCGAACAGCTATCATCTGTCGGTGGTCATCGACGATGCGCAGCAGGGCGTCACCGACATCGTGCGGGGGCGGGATCTGTTTCATTCGACCAGCGTGCATCGCCTGCTGCAGACGCTTCTGGGTTTGCCGGCGCCGCGTTACCACCATCACCGGCTCATCCTCGACGCCGACGGCCGCAAACTGTCCAAATCGACCGCGGCGACGGGCCTGCGCGAATTGCGGGGGCAGGGGTTAACCCCGTCCGATATCCGCCGGATGGCCGGGCTCGATTGAGCGGGGCGGCCATGGCAATGTCGCCCCTGAGGGGCGAGGAGCATGGCGAAGCGCAAAAAGGCCGTCAGTAAGGCCAGGAAGACCGGGGCTCGGCGGCCGAAGCGGCCGGGCCGGATGCCGGTCGTCCGCGCTGTAGAGGCTGCGCTGGCCGGCATCGCCCATGACATCCGCACGCCGCTGACCGGCATCGTGGCGCTGGCCGAACTGTTGTCGGCGTCCGATCTTGGGGCGCGCGAGCGCGGCTGGGCCGATGCGATCAAGAGCGGCGCCGACCATCTGGCGCAGATCGCGACCTTGCTCGTCGATGCGGTGCGTGCCGATGCCAAGGGGCTCGTGATCCGCGACGATCCGTTTTCGCCGCGCCTCCTTGCCGGGTCCGTTGGCGAGGCGTTGGCCGCTCGTGCGGGAAGTAAGTCGGTCGCCACTGAGACGGTCATCGGCGATTTGCCGGTTCTAGTCTTGGGCGATGTGCTGCGCCTGCGCACGGCGCTGGAAAACCTGGCCGACAATGCGGTGAAGTTCACGGGCGAGGGCTCGATCAAGTTCGCCGCCGGGGCGACGAAAGCGCCGCGCGGCCGCCTGCGCCTGACCTTCACCTTCACCGATACGGGCATCGGTCTGTCTCCCGCCGAGGTGAAGCGGCTGTTCAAGCCGTTCGTGCAAGCGAATGAAGACGTGGCGCGGCGCTATGGCGGCGCCGGCCTCGGCCTTGTCTTCGTGCGCCGCATCGCGCGTGCCATGGGCGGCGACCTCACCGTCACCAGCAAACGCGGCAAAGGCTCCACCTTCACGCTTACAGCGCTGGTCGCGGTGGCAGAAGCTGCGGCGTCCGGCGAAATGGCGGCGCGAGACGAAGCGCGCCCATCGCTGATGGTTCTGTGCGCCGAAGACAATCCCTACGGTCGCGTGGTGATGAACACCGTTCTCAAGGCGCTCGGCCACCGCGCCGACTTCGTCGACAGCGGCGAGGCTGCAGTGAAGGCGGCCGCGCGCGGCGGCTATGACGCCGTGCTGATGGATGTGGCGCTGCCCGATATCGACGGACTGGAAGCGACGCGTCGCATTCGCGCGTTGCCCGGCAAGGCGGGGCAAGTGCCGGTGATCGGCATTTCTGGTCGCGATAGTCCGGACGACGAACGGGCCGCGCGCGATGCCGGCATGAATTTCTATCTCACCAAGCCGGTGAGTCCGTCGAAGCTGGCCGAGGCGCTGAGCCTGACCGCCGGTACGAAAGGTTCTTGAATTCATATATCCATATTGATATAAACCGGTGCAAGCATCAAGCCGATCGTTTTTCTCGGCGACTCGCTGGAGCGAGTGCGGGAGTTCCCCCAGCGAGCGCGACGCAGCTGCGGTTTTCAGTTGGATCGCGTTCAAAACGGCCTTGAGCCAGATGACTGGAAGCCAATGGCGTCGGTTGGGGCCGGCGTCCGGGAAATCCGCGTCCGCGACGCATCAGGAGCGTATAGGGTCATCTACGTCGCCAATTGGAAGGATGCTGTCTATGTGCTGCACGCCTTTCAGAAGAAATCGCAGCGGACGCTGCTACGAGATCTGGCGGTTGCGAAAACCCGCTTGAGCGAATTGAAGCGAGGGACAGCCGAATGAAAGCCCGAAGGTTTGCCAGTGTCTGGGACGCCATAGAGCCGGATCGTGCGGAGGCCGCCAACATGAAGTTGCGCGCGCATGTCATGATGGCCATCGCTAAAGCGGTCGAATCCTGGGAGGGTACGCAAGCTGCCGCGGCAAAGCGTCTGGGCCTCACTCAGCCGCGCATGAACGATCTGCTGCGCGGACGCATCGACAAGTTCAGCCTTGATGCGCTGATGAATATTGCGGACAAAGCCGGCCTTAAGGTCCGCATGGCGGTCAGCCGGAAAGCGGCCTAGCTCGGGGCCCGCCTCACGCGTTCGTCAGGCTGTTCTTCTTTTCCACGATCCGCACCAGGTCGCCCATGATGCGGTTGAGCTCGAAATCCTTCGGGGTATAGACCGCGGCGACGCCGGCCTTCTCGAGTTCGGCGGCGTCTTCCGGCGGAATGATGCCGCCGGCGACCACCGGCACATCGAGCCCTGCCGCCTTCATGCGGCCGACTACGTCCTTGACCAGCGGCAGATGGCTGCCCGAGAGGATGGAGAGGCCGATGACGTGCGCTTTTTCCTTCTTCGCCGCATCGACGATTTCTTCCGGCGTCAGGCGGATGCCTTCATAGACAACCTGCATGCCGGCATCGCGGGCGCGCACGGCGATCTGTTCGGCGCCGTTTGAATGCCCGTCGAGGCCGGGCTTGCCGACGAGGAACGTCATGCGCCGGCCGAGTTTCTTCGACACGCGGTCGACATCGGCGCGGATGTCGTCGAGGCCTTCGACGTCGTTGCGCATGGCGTTGCCGACGCCGGTCGGTGCGCGGTATTCGCCGAAGGCTTCGCGCAAGGTCCAGCCCCATTCGCCGGTGGTGACGCCGGCCTTGGCGCACTGGATCGACGGCGGCATGATGTTGCTGCCTTCGGTGGCGGCACGCTTGAGAGCCGCGAGCGCATCGGCGACGGCCTTGTTGTCGCGTTGCGCGCGCCAGGCATTCAGCCGCTCGATCTGATTGTGCTCGGCTTCCTCCGACACGGTCATGATCGAGTCGATGCCGCCGGTGAGCGGCGACAGTTCCGTTTCAAGATACTTATTGACGCCGACGACGACCTGCTCGCCGCGTTCGATAGCCTCCAGGCGCGCGGTGTTCGATTCGACCAGACGCTGCTTCATGTAGCCGGTCTCGACCGCCGCCACCGCGCCGCCCATGTCCTCGATGCGCTTGAGTTCTTCGCGGGCCTCGGTCTTGAGCTCTTCGACCTTGCGGGTGATCTCGGCGGAGCCGTCGAAGATGTCGCCATATTCGAGAAGATCCGTCTCGTAAGCGAGGATCTGCTGCATGCGCAGCGACCACTGCTGGTCCCACGGCCGCGGCAATCCGAGCGCTTCGTTCCACGCCGGCAACTGCACGGCGCGGGCGCGGGCGTTCTTCGACAAAGTCACGGCCAGCATCTCGATGAGAATGCGGGCGACGTTGTTTTCCGGCTGCGGTTCAGTCAGCCCAAGAGAGTTGACCTGCACGCCGTAGCGGAACAGGCGCTGCTTCGGGTCGGTGATGCCGTAGCGCTCGCGCGTGATCTCATCCCACAATTCGGTGAAGGCGCGCATCTTGCAGACTTCGGTGATGAAGCGCAGCCCGGCATTGACGAAGAACGAGATGCGGCCAACCACTTCGCCGAACTTGGCCTGATCGACTTCGCCGGACGCTTTCACCGTGTCGAGTACGGCGACGGCGGTGGCGAGCGCGTAGGCAAGCTCCTGCACCGGCGTCGCGCCGGCTTCCTGCAAATGATAGGAGCAGATGTTCATCGGATTCCACTTCGGCAGTTCCGATGTGGTGAAGATGGCGACATCCTTGATAAGCCGCAGCGATGGCTTCGGCGGAAATACATAAGTGCCGCGCGACAGATATTCCTTGATGATGTCGTTCTGGATCGTGCCGGTCAGCGCCGTGCGCGGCGCACCCGTCTCATCCGCGACCGCGATGTAGAGCGCCATCAGCCACGCCGCGGTGGCGTTGATGGTCATCGACGTGTTCATGGAGCCGAGCGGGATCTGGTCGAACAAAGCCCGCATGTCGCCGAGATGGCTGATCGGAACGCCGACCTTGCCGACTTCGCCGCGCGAGAGGACATGGTCGCTGTCGTAGCCGGTCTGTGTCGGCAGATCGAAGGCGACCGACAGGCCAGTCTGTCCCTTGGCGAGGTTCTTGCGGTACAGCGCGTTGGAATCCGCGGCCGTGGAATGGCCCGCATAGGTGCGGAAAATCCAGGGCTTATCGCGCTTTTGCTTCTCGGTGGTCATGTCCGGCACTCATGAGAATGAGCCAAGGTGCCGTGTTTTTTATTGCAACGCAATATGAATTCTGTGGGCGCCGATGGCGACCTCGTCCAGGGCGCGGCGCGCGACGAGACCCGCGATCATGAGGATCGCAATGAACCCAAGTGGCAGGACAACGAACGGGAAGATCAGCAGCAGCAGGCAGGCGGCACCGATCGTCGCCAGTTCGTATCGGAGGAATCCGGTTTGCCGGGCGCGGCGAAACAGAAAGGCCAGCGGCACGGCCAGCACGGCCAGGTCGTAGGCATAGAGATAAGGCGTCGCGAGCAAAGCCGCGACGCCGAGGCCTGCGGCTTTGACATCATGAGATGCGCGGCTGCGCCAGAGCGCGGCGATGGCGATGGCCGCGACCGCGATGATGGCGCCTTGCACCGACCAGGCGAGCGTTTCGCTGCCGTCCATCGAACGGATCATGCCGAAGGCCGTTTGCAGCTTGCCGAAATTGGCCCAGCCCTTGGAGAGAAATGCCTCCGATGTGTGGCTGATATTGCCAATGAAGCCTTGCCATGTCGGCCAGCCGAAGGCGGCCAGCGAGACCGCCGACCACGCGATCGTCAACGTCGCCGCCGCGGCGATCGTGCGCCAGTAGCCGCCGGCGATCAGCGCGATCGGAATGAGAATGCCGAGTTGCGGCTTGTAGGTGAGAAGGCCAAAGGCAAGGCCGGCGAGGGTCGGCCGCTCGGCGATCAGAACGAGACCGGCGCCCAGCAATCCGGCGCTCAGGAAACCGTTTTGGCCGACGATGGTGTTGAACAGCACGCCGGGAAAGGCGGCGCCGATCAGATAGCCGCTGCGCTCGCCGATGATGGCGCGGATCGCGGTGAGATAGAGCGGGAAGGTGACCGCGAGCCACAGCAGGTACGCCCCGAGATAAGGCAACAGTGCGAGTGCCGCGGCCAGGAACAGGAAGTTCGGCGGATAGTGCCAGCCGAAATAGCCTTCGAAGGGCCGGCCGAGCGCCACTTCCTCCATGGCCTTATGCGTCGGCCAGTCATAGACCGATGGCGCATGGCCTTGGAGAACCAGCCGGCCGGCCGCCCAGACATTGACGAAGTCGTCGGGGATGCCTTTGCCATCTGTCCCGATCAGCCACAGATGATTGAAATAGCTGGCTAAAAGATAGGACAGCGAGACGACGAGCAGGGCCATGCTGAAAAGTTCCACGGGCCGCGTCAGCACCGCGTGAGGCAGCCGCGCCAGGACTTCGCTGGCTACCTCGTTGCTATCGGAAACCGTCATGCATCTCGCCGCGTTGTGTGGCGGCGATCCTAACCGCGTCGGTTTGCCGAAGCCTTAAACGCGAACGACAATATTGCATTGCAACATAAGTTGGTTCACACTCTCCGCCGAAAAATAGAACAAACCTATATCCAAGGAGATCAGCCGATGCCGGCGCTTGCGAAGGTGGAGCGGGAGGGGCCGCTCAAGGGCCTCTATGACATTGGCGAAATCCCGCCCCTCGGTCATGTCCCCGAGAAGATGCACGCCTGGGTGATCCGGCAGGAGCGCCACGGGCCGCCCGAGCAGTCGTTCCAGCTCGAGGCCGTGCCGACCTGGCCGATCGGCGAGGAGGACGTGCTCGTTTTGGTGATGGCCGCCGGCGTCAATTACAACGGCATCTGGGCAGGCCTCGGCCAG
This sequence comes from Pseudolabrys sp. FHR47, assembly GCF_005153485.1. Taxonomy (NCBI): domain Bacteria; kingdom Pseudomonadati; phylum Pseudomonadota; class Alphaproteobacteria; order Hyphomicrobiales; family Xanthobacteraceae; genus Pseudolabrys; species Pseudolabrys sp. FHR47. The sequence goes on along the minus strand of NZ_CP039740.1, from coordinate 4,176,353 downwards.
CCGATTACGCCGTTCAACGTGCACAAGCAGCCGTTCCACATCGCGGGCTCCGATGCCTCGGGCATCGTCTGGGCGGTCGGCTCCAAGGTGAAGCGCTGGAAGGTCGGCGACGAAGTCATCGTCCATTGTAACCAGGACGACGGCGACGACGAGGACTGTAACGGCGGCGATCCGCTGCTGTCGCCGTCGCAGCGCATCTGGGGTTATGAGACGCCGGACGGCTCGTTCGCGCAGTTCTGCCGCGTGCAGTCGCGCCAGCTGATGACCAAGCCTGCGCATCTGTCGTGGGAGGAGTCGGCCTGCTACACGCTGACGCTCGCCACGGCCTATCGCATGCTGTTCGGCCACCCGCCGCACACGCTCAAGCCCGGCGACAACGTGCTGGTCTGGGGTGCTTCCGGTGGCCTCGGTGTGTTCGGCATCCAATTGGTCGCCGCCTCCGGCGCCAACGCCATCGCGGTGGTGTCCGATGAATCGAAGATGGAGTACGTCTTCAATCTCGGCGCCAAGGGCGCAATCAATCGCAAGGAGTTCAACTGCTGGGGCCAGTTGCCGCAGGTGAACTCGGCTGAATATAACGACTGGAGCAAGGAAGCGCGCCGTTTCGGCAAGGCGATCTGGGACATCACCGGCAAGCGCGACGTCGACATCGTGTTCGAGCATCCGGGCGAGGCGACGTTTCCGGTGTCGTCGATGGTGGTGAAGCGCGGCGGCATGGTGGTGTTCTGCGCCGGCACCACCGGCTTCAACATCACCTTCGACGCGCGCTATGTCTGGATGCGGCAGAAGCGCATTCAGGGCTCGCACTTCGCGCATTTGAAGCAGGCCAGCCAGGCCAATCGCTTCGTGCTCGAGCGCCGCATCGATCCCTGCTTGTCCAAGACCTTCCCGTGGATGGAAATCCCGAAGGCGCACACCATGATGTGGAAGAACCAGCATCCGCCGGGCAACATGGCGTGTCTGGTGAATGCGCCGACCACGGGGCTGAAGACTTTCGAGGACGTGCTGGAGGTGGCAGGGCAGATGTAGTCCTACCGCTAGGGCAGCGTTGGTTTATCTTCAACCGGACCGGGCTCGGATGCAGCGATGCGTCCGAGCCTTATTTTCTGCACGACCGAATTGAGCTCGCCGCCGAAGATGAAGATCGACGCGCAGACGTAGAGAAACACCAGCGCGATCATCGCCGAGGCGAGGCCCGCATACATGTTGACGTAAGCGAAGGCGTAGTCGGCGAGATAGCGGCCAAAGGCCGCGCCGCCGATCAGCCAAAGCAGCATCGTCGCGACAATGCCCGGCGCGATTTCCATGAAGCTGCGCTTTCCGGCCGGCAGCCATCGATGCACGATCAGCAGCGAGACCACCAGCACGAAGGCCGCGGTGGCAAAGCGCGACAACGTGACGAGGTCGCTCAGCGGCTCGAGGGTTGGCACGTAGCGCACGATCGTGGACCAGATCAGCGGCGCCAGCACGACGAGAAACGAAAACGACAGAAGCGCGATCGCGCCCACAATCACATAGCCGACGGACTCGATGCGCAGCACCCACCACGGCCGGCGCTCCGCCATGCCATAGGCGCGGTTGAGCGCGACCCGCAGGCTCTCGACGCCGCTCGAGGCAAAGTAGAGTGCGAACAGTACGCCGAAAGTGAGCACGTTGCCGCGGCTGCCAGTCAACACGCCGCGAATATCCGCGGCGATCGGCCCGGCGACCTGCTCGGGCCATGCCTCCAGCAGAATACGCGCCGCTTCGTCCGCGAGGCTCTCGGAGCCGAAGAACACCGCGGCCAGCGCGGTGCAGACGATGAGGAAGGGAAACATCGCCATCAACAGCGACAGCGCTATGTGGCTGGCAATGGCCCAGCCATCGTCGGCGAGGAATTGCCGGCCGGCATCAAGGACGACGCGAAATGAAATTCTGAGAATGCGCAAAGCGCTGAAATCCTGAGCTGCGTCAGCTTCGCAGAGTTGGCGATCGGCAGGTTATTGGCAAGTGGCGCTTCGGCCGGCCCAGCCGCTCTCGGGGAGAGGGGATCAGGCCGCCTGGACGTCGTTCAGGAAGCGGCGGATTTCATCGTCGATGCTGCCCGCTTCAACGGCGACGGCGTCGGCAAGTTCCTTGACCTCGGCGGCGGTCAAGCGCGCGTCGACCGCCACGCCAGCCACGCGGCCCATGGCTTCGGCTCCGGTGCGGGCGTCGTCGGAGGCGCGGCTGACTCCTTCGGCAATAACGGCGACTGCGGCGTTCTGCTGCTCGACGGTGGCGGCGACCGCGGTGGCGATCGCGGCCATGTCGCGGATGATGGTGTTGACCTGCTCGATGGCGAGCGCGGTACCGGCGGCCGCGGTCTGGATGCCGCCGACCTGATCGGCGATCTCCTCCGTCGCCTTGGCGGTCTGCGCCGCCAGCGATTTGACCTCGGCGGCGACCACGGCGAAGCCGCGCCCGGCCTCGCCGGCGCGTGCCGCTTCGATGGTGGCGTTCAGCGCCAGCAGGTTGGTCTGGCCGGCGATAGCCTGGATAAGTCCGACGACTTCGCCGATGCGGCTCGCGGCCTGACCGAGATCGGCCATGGTCTTGACGGTGCGCTGCGCTTCTTTGACGGCGCGCGCCGCGACGTCGTTCGACTGGTTGGCCTGGGCGGTGATCGCGTCGATGGAAGTGGCCAGTTCCTCGATCGAGTCGGCCGCGTTGGCGACGTTGCCCGAGGCGGCTGTGGCGCTGCGTTCGGCGCCCTGCGTTTCGGCGGAAACCGTGTCGGCGGTTCTGTTGAGCGCCGCCGAACTCTGCTCGAGGTCATGCGCGGCGGCGCGCAACTTGCCAAGGGCATCGCCGGCCGAGGCTTCGAAACGGCGGATCGCCGCAGCGATGCTGTCGCTGCGCGCCTCACGGGCGCGGCTTTGTTCGCCCTGGATGGCGGTGAGCTTCTGTCGCTCGATCATGGAATCGCGGAACACCAGCACGGTGCGTGCCATATCGCCGATTTCGTCGCGCGCGCCGGTATCCGGAATCCGCGCCGACGTTTCGCCGGCCGCCAGCCGCTTCATGGCGCCCGCCAGATTCTGCAGCGGCCCGCTGATGCTGCGCCCGATGTACCAACTGAAGGCGAGGCCGAGAATTGCCATGACGAGGCCGGCCGCGATGAGCCCGCTGCGGGTCCGCGCCTGCGATGCGGCGAGCCTCTCGCTGGCCATCGTCGCGGCCCGGTTGGCCGTTTCGATGATCGCCGCCGCCCGCGGCAATAAATTCTGGCTGTCGATGTCGATGATGGCCCGCAGCGGATTCGTGCGATCGGTGAGCACGACCCAATCCAGGAAGATATCGTGATAGTCCTTCATTTCGCTGGCGAGCTTGTTTTTCATCTCCGGGGCGCCTTCCACCCCCTCGAAGATTTTGACGAACTCGCGATAGGCGGCGGTGAATTGCAGGCGCGTCAGTTCGCTGGGATTGAGCCGGTATTCGGCCTCGTGGTGACGCATGTTGAGCAGCAGGACGACGATGCGCCGAGCCTCGGATCCGGCGAGCCAGCTCAGGCTGTCGTTGATGGCCGCTTCGATGCGCACGCCCGCATTATTCAGCGCGGCACGCAAGCCGTCACTCTCGGTGAGGCCTAGGACGCGCTGGGTGTTGTAGAGATCGGTGTAGTTTTGGCCGATGCCGACCAGTTCGTCACGTAGCGTGAGCATCTGCGCCGCGCCGTCGGCGCCGACAAGCATCGCGATGGTGTCGAGACTGCGGTTGGCGAGGTCGAGCGACTGCGGAAAGGCGTCCAACTGCGTATCGCGCTGGCGGGCGAAGTCCTTCACCGCGATGCGCATCAGCGCGATGGCGTTGCGCAGGTCGCGGCTGGCGTCGGCGAGGCGGTGTGCATGGTCGACGGTCACGAAGGCATCGTCGACCTCCCGCTCGCCGGCGCTATAGGTGATGGCATTGGCGGCAAAGCCGACCAGCGGCGCCAAAGCCAGCGCTATGATGCGGGTGCGGACCGAAAACCGGGTCAATAGCCGGTTCAGCGACAGCGACGACAGGAGCTGTGTTCTGAAGCGCATGACCGGTCCGGACTCGTCGAAGGTGAGGGAATGCCGCACGCACCTATGACGCTCGACAAGAGCCTGAATTGGTTAATATTTAGGTATTTTTCGCCCGGCCGGCGGCGCTCCTCTTTGCTTTTGTGCGCTGCACGCATAGTCTGAGGCGATGCCCATCGGGCTGTTTGTAAATCCGTTTTCCGAGGACCCTCATGCCGATTGCCGCTTCCCGTACCGCTGCCGACCAGGACCTCGTTGAACTCGGCCGCGCGGCGGTCATCGCCATGGAGGCGCTGCTGTCGGACGCCACGGTTCGGGTCCGCGGCAAGGTCGTGGTGGAAGGCCACGCGGTGGCCAAACTGTTCGACCGCGAGCAGCGCGCCACCCACGGGCTGGCCTGGCTCGCGACCTATGCCGAGGCGGTCAAGCAGCTCACGGCCTATGCAGAGCGCATGACCGCGGCCGGCACCTTCGGCGAGATGGAAGAACATCTGACCTGGATCGGGCTCGGCGAATTGCTGGCGCAGACCCTTGGCGGCATCCCGATGAGCCAGGGCGAAATCGTGCGCCCCGCCGACATGGGCCTGTCGATGACGCAGGTCGCGGCCCGCATGACGCCTGCCGTCGAAACGCTGATCGCGAACGGTAACACCACCGAGCGCCGCGCGCGGCTGATGGAGCTGATGCGCGCGCATCACGGCGCCACCGTGGGCTTCGCCGGACTCGACGAGACTTTGGAATCGATCCGCGAAGAAATGCGCCGCTTCGCCGACGCCGAAGTCATCGAGCACGCCCAAGGCTGGCACCGCACCAACAGTTACATTCCGCTCGAGATTATCGCGCAGATGTCCGAGCTCGGCGTGTTCGGCCTGACCATTCCGGAAGAATTCGGCGGCATGGGTCTCGGCAAGGAGTCGATGTGCGTTGTCTCCGAGGAATTGTCGCGCGGTTATATCGGCGTCGGCTCGCTCGGCACGCGCTCGGAAATCGCCGCCGAACTCATTCTCGGCGGCGGCACGCCGGAGCAGAAGGCCAAGTGGCTGCCGAAGATCGCCTCGGGCGAAGTCCTGCCGACCGCCGTGTTCACCGAACCGAACACCGGTTCGGATTTGGCGTCGCTGAAAACGCGGGCTGTGCGCGAAGGCGATGTCTACAAGGTCTACGGCAACAAGACCTGGATCACGCATCCGGTGCGCGCCGATCTGATGACGCTTCTCGTGCGCACTAATCCGAAGGAGCCGGGCCATCGCGGCCTGTCGATGCTGCTCGCTGAAAAGCCGCGCGGCGACGACAAGAACCCCTTCCCGGCGAAAGGCATGACGGGCACCGAGATCGAGGTGCTCGGCTATCGCGGCATGAAGGAATACGAGATCGCTTTCGACGGTTTCGAGGTGAAGGCGGAGAACCTGCTCGGCGGCGTCGAAGGTCTCGGCTTCAAGCAACTGATGCAGACCTTCGAATCCGCGCGCATCCAGACCGCGGCGCGCGCCATCGGCGTCGCTCAGGCGGCGATGGAGACGGCCATGAACTATGCGCAGCAGCGCATCCAATTCTCGCGGCCGATCGCCGATTTCCCGCGCGTCTCGGACAAGATCGTGATGATGGCCACCGAGATCATGATTGCGCGCCAGCTCACCTATCATGCCGCGCGCGAGAAGGACTCCGGCCGTCGCTGCGATCTCGAGGCCGGCATGGCCAAGCTCTATGGCGCGCGCGTCGCATGGGCCAATGCTGACAATGCCGTGCAGGTGCATGGCGGTAACGGCTTCGCGCTGGAGTTCCCGGTGTCGCGCATTCTCTGCGACGCCCGCATCCTCAACATTTTCGAGGGCGCGGCCGAGATCCAGGCGCAGGTCATCGCGCGCCGGTTGCTCGACGGCACCAACTAGCGATGCAACAAAAATACCGGGTCGGGCGTTGATCTGCCGCAAATCGTTGCGGCGGCGACCGCGCTCTAATGCCCTGCAATTCAGGGAGGTTTTCATGGCGCTAACCATCAATCAGGGCGAGTGGATCGTGGTCTGCGACGGCGCCAAGGCGCTCATTCTCGAGAATGTCGGCGATACCAAATTCCCCAACCTGAAAACGCGCGAGGTCTTCGAGCACAAGGCGGCGGCGACCCACGAACTGGGCGCGGACAAGCCGGGGCGTTCGCATTCCGCTGTCGGACCGGGCCGCTCCTCGGTCGGTCAGACCGATTGGCATACGCAGGAAGAAGAGACCTTTCTCGCCGATCTCGCCGCCAAGCTCGATCAGGCGATCAACGGGCAGGACGTGAAGTCTCTGATCGTGGTGGCGCCGCCGCGCGCGCTCGGGTTTCTGCGCCAGGCTTACGGGCACGGCCTCAAGGCCGCGGTGCGCGCCGAGATCGACAAGGATCTGGTGAAGATGCCCGTCCACGAAATCGAGAAGTACCTCACGGCGTAAGGGGACTCAGGTAGTGGCTCGTGGGCCACGAAGGCGAACCGGTTTCCACTTCGCCTGAAAACGCTTTATGGTCCGGCCGAATCTGATCGAGGACCGGACCGGTCGATGGGTTTCTTCCAGAAGCTGACGGGGCGCGCGGCGTTTGCTGCGCTGGCGTTGATGCTGACCGCGACCGCGGCCTGGCCGCAGGCCCATGTGCCGCGGCCCGGCGAGCAGCGCGACCAGCCGCCCGTTGACGCTCCGGATACCAACCCTGTGCGCACGCCAACCGACGTGCCGGGCTTCTGGGATCCGCGCCGCCGGCCCGAACGGCCCGACCTCTCGCGCCTCACCGTGATTCGCTTTCTCACCGAGACCGATTATCCGCCGTTCAATTACGCCGGGCCGGACGGGGCGCCGGTCGGCTTCAATGTCGATCTGGCGCGGATGATCTGCGAGGAGATCAAGGTCGTCTGCACGGTGCAGATGCGCCGTTACGACACCTTGATCGACAGCCTCAATGCCAATCAGGGCGATGCGGTGATCGCCTCCTTCGCGGCGACGCCGGCGATGCGCAAGCGCGTCGACTTCTCCGATCCCTATTACCGCACGCCGGCGCGTTTCGTGGCGCGGCGGAATGCCGGCATTGTCGACGTGCGCCCGGCCGCGCTCGAAGGCAAGAAAGTTGGCGTCGTCGCCGGCACCGCGCACGAAGCCTATCTGAAGATGCTGTTCACCGAGGCCGAGCTGCGACCCTTCCCTGACGTAGCGGCGGCGCGCGAGGCGCTGAAAAAGGGCGAGGTCGATCTGTTGTTCGGCGATGGCATCTCGCTGTCGTTCTGGCTCAATGGCACGGATTCGGCCGGCTGCTGCGCCTTCGTCGGCGGGCCCTATATGGAGAGCCGTTTCTTCGGCGAGGGCGTCGGCATCGCGGTCCGCCGGGGCAACGACCTCGTGCGCCAGGCCATCAACTGGGCGCTGTTCCGCCTGTGGGAGCAGGGGCGGTTCACCGACCTGTGGCTCCGATATTTTCCGATCAGTCCGTTTTGACGGGTGAAGCCACTTCCAAATCTGTGCGAACGCCTTAACTTGGTGAGATCGTCAACATCAGAAAGGAGGTGATCCAGTGTCTCATTGTCTATCGCCGCAGACGTCGGCATCCGCGACCTGGAATCTCGCCTCGGTGGGGTTCCGCGTCGGCTAGCGGTCCCGCGGATTGCGGTTCGACAATGGAAGGGCCGTCCCGATCGGGACGGCCCTTCTTTCATTTGCGAGAACTTTTGAGCCAGGCCAGCGCGCCTTGCGCGGCCGCAACGCCGGTGGCGAAACTAGCCTGCAAGAGATAGCCGCCGGTCGGTGCGTCCCAGTCGAGCATTTCGCCGGCGACGAAGACGCCGCGGCTGTTCCTGAGCATGAAGTGATCGTCGAGTTCGCTGAAGCGGATGCCGCCGGCGCTGGAGATCGCCGTTTCGATCGGCTGCACGCCGGTCAGCGTTACCGGCACGGCCTTGATCAGCGCGGCGATAGTCGCTGGCGACAGCGCCGACAGTGGCTTGCCTTTGGCCAGGGCCGCCTCGTGCAGCAGCGACAGCGCGACGGCGGCCAGATGCGTGTTCTTGCGCAGGAAGTTCGTCAGCGACTGCTTGCCGCGCGGCGCCGACAGGCGCTCGGTGAGTTTGGCGGCCGTGACGTCCGGCAACAGGTCGATGGTGATGGTTGCTGCGCCGTCCTTGGTGATGGCGTCGCGGATCGGCGACGATAGCGCATAGATCGCGCCGCCCTCGATGCCCGACTGCGTCACCATCGCTTCGCCGCGCGCGCTGCGTTCACCGAACGTGATGGCGATGCGTTTGAGCGGCTGGCCGGCGAAGCCACGCAGCACGTCGGACCATGCGGCGGTGAAACCGCAATTCGCCGGCTGCAGCGGCGCCACCGCGACCTTCTCGCCGCGCAGGATATCCACCCAGCGTCCGTCCGAGCCGAGCTTGGGCCAACTGGCGCCGCCCATGGCCAGCACGACGACATCGGGCTTCACGGAAACCTTCTCGTCGCCAGCCTTGAAAAGAAGTTGGCCGTCCTCGTCCCAGCCCTCCCAGCAATGCCGCAGCTTCACGGTGACGCCGAGATTGCGCAGGCGCAGCAGCCAGGTTCGCAGCAGCGGCGAGGTCTTCAGCGCCTTTGGGAAGACGCGGCCGCTGGAGCCGACGAAGGTGTCGGCCCCAAGTTCATCAGCCCAGGCGCGCAGTGCCGCCGGCGGAAAGGCCGTGACGGCGGCCAGCAGCTGCTCGTCGGCCTCGCCATAGCGCTTGAGGAAGTCGGCGAGGGGCTCGCTGTGGGTCAGGTTGAGCCCGCCGCGACCCGCCATCAGCAGCTTGCGGCCGAGCGAGGGCATCCGGTCGTAGACCGTGACGGCGACGCCGGCGCGCGCCAGGGTCTCCGCCGCCATCAAGCCGGCCGGGCCGCCGCCGATCACGGCGGCGCTCTTGTTCTTCGGGGCTTTGGGTGGGCTCAAGATCGCTGCTTTCTGGCCTTCAATTGACGCCTTCGCGCCTGTTGCCTATGTCTGCCCGCCGGAGGCCGGAATGTCGATGACCACTGCCGAAATTGCGCCGCAAATCACGCCCGAAGAGCTCAAGAAGTTCGCCGAGCAGTCGAACGCCTGGCCGTTCGAGGAGGCGAAAAAGATCGTGGCGCGGTTGAAAGCCAAACCGAAAGACGAGGTCATTTTCGAAACCGGCTACGGCCCATCGGGCCTGCCGCATATCGGCACCTTTGGCGAGGTGGCGCGCACCACCATGGTGCGCCACGCCTTCCGCACCCTGACCGAAGACAAGATCAAGACGCGGCTGATCGCCTTCTCCGACGATATGGACGGGCTGCGCAAGGTGCCGGACAACGTGCCCAACAAGGACGCGCTGGCGCTCGACCTCGGCAAGCCGCTGACCAAGGTGCGCGACCCGTTCGGAACGCATCCCTCGTTCGGCGAGCACAACAACGCGCGGCTGCGCAGCTTCCTCGATCACTTCGGCTTCGACTACGAGTTCATGTCGTCGACCGATTGCTACAAGTCGGGCCGGTTCGACGCCGCGCTTCTGAAGATGCTGCAGCGCTTTGACAAGGTGATGGCGATCATGTTGCCGTCGCTCCGCGAGGAGCGTGCTTCGACTTATTCGCCGTTCCTGCCGATCGATCCGGTCACGGGTATTGTCCTGCAGGTGCCGGTCACGGCGCATGACGCCAAGGCCGGCACGATCACCTACGAACATCCGGATACGAAGGAGCCGGTCACGGTTCCCGTGACTGGCGGCGCCTGCAAGCTGCAATGGAAACCGGACTGGGCGATGCGCTGGGTCGCGCTCGGCGTCGATTACGAAATGGCCGGCAAGGACCTGATCGACTCGGTCAAGCTGTCGAGCGAGATCTGCAAGGCGCTCGACGGCAAGCCGCCGGAAGGCTTCAATTACGAACTGTTCCTCGACGAGAAGGGACAGAAGATTTCCAAGTCGAAGGGCAACGGCCTGACCATCGAGGAATGGCTGCGCTATGCCTCGCCGGAATCGTTGTCGCTGTTCATGTATCGCGAGCCGAAGTCGGCCAAGCGCCTCTATTTCGATGTGATCCCGCGACAGGTCGACGATTATCAGCAGTTCCTCGAGGGCTATCCGCGCCAGCAGGACTGGAAGCAGAAGCTCGGCAATCCGGTGTGGCACATCCATTCCGGCAAGCCGCCGGTCGCGGACATGCCGGTGACGTTCACGATGCTGCTCACACTGGTGTCGTCATCGAACGCGGAGAATGCCGAGACCCTGTGGGGCTTCATCGGCCGCTATCGTCCCGGCGTGACGCCGCAGACGCATCCCAAGCTCGATGCGATGGTCGGCTATGCCATCCATTACTTCCGCGACTTCGTGCTGCCGGAAAAGAAATTCCGCGAGCCGAGCGAGATCGAGCGCAAGGCGTTGCAGGATCTGCGTGACGCGCTCGCCAATCTCAATCCGGACTCGACGGCCGAGGATATCCAGAACGTCGTCTATGAGATCGGCCGCCGCGAGCCGTTCCTCGATCACGCCAAGAAGGCAAAGGATGGCCGGCCCGGCGTGTCGCTCGACTGGTTCAACATGCTCTATCAGGTGCTGCTCGGCCAGGAGAAGGGCCCGCGCTTTGGCTCCTTCGTCGCCGTCTACGGCATCAAGAATACGGTCGACATGATCGACGGCGCGCTGGCGAGGAGTGCGTAGCGCCCGCAATGAACGAAGACGTCATCGCCCGCGAAAGCGGGCGATCCAGTAATCACTGAGGCCGATATGGATACTGGATGCCCCGCTTTCGCGGGGCATGACAGCTTGGTTGCGAGTTGCGCCCCCTTACGAACTCAGCACGAAGCGCCGGTTGTCCTTCTGCGCCGGGCGGGCGTTCATCGGGAACAGCTTGGCGAAGGCGTCGATGTCGGCGCGGGCGACCTGGATCGGCTCGCGCAGCACCAGCCAGTTCACAACTTCAGCGCAAGGCGGCGTCGTCAGCGAGCCGGCATAGCGGAAATAGCCGCGCCGGGCCGGAAGGAGCTGGCCCATATCCACGGCCGTCATCTTCACCGGCTTGCCGGCTGCGCCGGGCATCGCCGTCGTAATGGCCTTGAACGCCGGATTGGCCTGACCCGCCGTCATCATGACGCCGATCACCGCCAGATTGCCGGCCGCGTCCTTGTGCACGAAGTGTACTTCCATCGGATAGGTCTTGCCGGCGATCAGGTGTTCGCTCGGATGATGGAAATGGAATTGCAGCAGCTCGTATTTGCTGGCGCCGACGGTGAGCATGTTGCCGGGGTCGGCGTTGACCTGGATGGTGTGGCCGTTGTTGACGATCATGTCCGGCTTCTTGGTCCAGCCGATCTGCAGCGGCGGCAGTTGCGACTTGATGCTGCTCTGAATATCGATCGGCGACTGCTGGGCGCCGACCGAGCAGACCTTGCTGGCTGCATCGACATCGCCCCAGTGGGCGGGGCCGTGTTCGCCTTCGTAGCTCCAGTGTGCGCCTTCCGCCGCGAAGCCCGCGGGTGAGCAGATCGGACACAGCGCCATCGCGGCGAGCGCCTTCAATGCATGTCGACGATTCATGTATTGCCCCTGGATGAGAGTAGACCGGTTATGGCTCCGGCAGTGCCGGCGATTCCGAACCTTAACTGCCGGGAATCGGCAATTGGTTAAGGCTACTCCGTATCCAGTTTATAATCAGCGCCCCGCGCGCGGGGCGTTGTGTCAATTTAACGAGATGTCTTGGGCATGCGGTAATCGCTGCATGGCGCAGCCTACAGCGTTACCATGCTGAAGATGCGCCGTCGGCTTACTGGCTCGCCCAAAGGATGCGCGCGATCCACTCGACATCCGCCATCTGCAACGTGCGGTCGCGGTGCTCGGAGTTCAGCGACTTGAGCTCGATCGACTTGGCTTGCTTCTTCTTGAGCTCCTTGGCCATGACCTCGCCCTTCTTGGTCTTGACCACGACGCGGTCGCCTTTGCGCACCGGCGCCCCCGGCGAGACGATGAGGATGTCGCCCTCGCGATAAGCCGGCTTCATCGAATCGCCGGACACTTCCAGCGCATAAGCGTGCTCGTCGGTGATCGCGGGAAAGGTCACTTCCTCCCAGCCTTTGCCGACCGGAAAACCGGCATCGTCGAAATAACCGGCGGCGCCGGCCTCGGCGAAACCGATCAGCGGCACGCTGGAGATGGTCGGCTTGCCGCCGTCGGTAATCAGGGTGACGAAGGTATCGACCTTGGTGCTGGTCGCCGCCAGCGCCTTGGCGACCGATTCGGTCGAGGGCCAGCGCGGCCGTCCTTCCGGCGTGATGCGCTTCGACTTGTTGAAGGTGGTCGGGTCGAGCCCGGCCCTCTTGGCGAGGCCCGAGGCGGTGAGCTTGGAGCGGGCCGCCAGGCGGTCGATGGCATTCCAGATTTGCGCATGGGTCAGCATGAAAGGCACCATCATTTGGGCCCCGGCCCGCTCGGGACTCGGAGGCATGGGTTATCGGTCATTACGTAGGAATTATAGCCTTGAATCGGGGCTGGACTGCAAGTCTTTCTGTGGCTGAATACCCAAAATCCGACAGGAATTTTCAAAAAGATCGCTTTTGCCGGCGGCCAGGCCTATGTCTCTGCGGCATTTGGAATCACGGCGGGGCCGTCGCCGCCGCGCTGTTTATGTGGAGTTTGCCGGTGATCGGCTTTTTTGATCGCCTGTCCCGCCCTTTCCTGCGGGCGTTCGACCCCGAAGACGCCCATAATCTGGCGCTGAAGGCGCTGCGATTCGTGCCGCGGGGCCGCCCCGAGCCCGATCCGCCGGAATTGAAGGTCCGCGCCTTCGGCCTGAACTTCCCCAATCCGATCGGGCTCGCCGCCGGCTTCGACAAGAACGCCGTGGCGCCCGATGCGCTGCTCCGGCTCGGCTTCGGCTTTGTCGAGGTCGGCTCGCTGACCCCCCGGCCACAGCTCGGCAACCCGCGGCCGCGCGTGTTCCGCCTCGAGGCGGACGGCGGCGTCATCAACCGGCTGGGCTTCAACAATGGCGGCGCGGCGGCGGCGCTGGCCAGGCTTGCCGCGCGCCCGCGTGAGGGCGTCGTTGGCGTCAATATCGGCGCCAACAAGGATTCGGTCGACCGCACGGAAGACTATGTCCGTTTGATCGAGACTTTCGCGGCGGTGGCGAGCTATTTCACCGTCAACGTGTCGTCACCGAACACGCCGGGCCTGCGCAATCTGCAGCAGGCCCAGGCGCTCGACGAACTGCTGTCCCGCGTCATGGAGGCCCGCGACAGCGTTCGGGCGCGTTCGGGCCCAACCCCCATCCTGGTGAAGATCGCCCCCGATTTGACGTTGCCCGAGCTCGACGATGTCGTCGGCATCGCGCGCAAGCATCGCGTCGATGGCATGATCGTGTCGAACACCACGATTTCGCGGCCGTCGGCATTGCGCGACCGCGAGAAGGCAAAGGAAACCGGCGGCCTGTCCGGCAAGCCGATGTTCAAGCTGTCGACGCGCATCCTCGCCGAGACCTTTGTGCGCACCGAGAACGCCTTCCCGCTGATCGGCGTCGGCGGCATCGATTCTGGCGCGACCGCGATCGCCAAGATCAAGGCCGGGGCGACCCTGGTGCAGCTCTATACCGGGCTGATCTATCACGGCATCGGACTGGTGCCGCGCATGAAGGCCGACATCGCCGCCGCTCTCAAGCGTGGCAACCGCGATTCGCTCGCTGCCATGGTCGGGGTCGACGCCGCCGACATCACCGCGGACAGCTGGCCGAGTTGATCCGGCCCGGTCAGCGCTGCGGCCAGGGCCGCTGCGACAGGCTGCGATAGCGCAGCACCTGCAGGCCCCCCGGAACAGATAGAACGTGAGCAACGCCAGCCACAGGCCGGTGTTGCCGAACGCGTGCAGCGCCCACCAGGCGGCAAGATAGATGGCGAGCGAAACGGCCATCAGGTTGCGCATGTCGCGCGTCCAGGTCGCGCCGACATAGACACCATCCATGACGAATGCGGGTGCGCCGATCAGCGGCACCAGCGCCGCCATCAGGAGGAAATCATTGGCGGCGCGCCGCACGTCGTCGCTCGCCGACATCGCTCCGATGATAGCCGGCCCGGCGACATAGAAAAACGCCGCTGCGCCGACGCCGAACATGAGGCTCCAGCGCATGATGAGGGCGACGGCGCGCGCGAAGGCGGCGCGGTCGCGCGCGCCGACAGCAGCGCCGCAGAGTTGTTGCGCCGCATTGGCCAAGCCTTCGAGGAAGAAGGTGCCGATGAAAATGAAATTCTGCAGCACGGCATTGGCGGCCAAGGTCACGTCGCCGGCGCGGGCGCCTTGCGCCGAGAAGAACAGGAAGACCGCGACCAGCGCGGCCGTACGCAGCATGATGTCACGGTTGATGATCAGCATGCGCCATAGTTTGGCGCGGTCGAAATGTGCCGTTCTGCTCCATTCCAAACGGCCGTTGAGCATGCGCCAGACGATGGCGAGGCCGAGGACAAGGCCGCCGATTTCGGCGACGACCGCGGCGATCGCCGCACCGCTGGCGCCCCAGTCGAAACCGAGCACCAGGATGACCGTCAGCGTCATGTTGATGACATTGACGACGATCTGAACCGCCAGCGCCGGCAACGGCCGCGCCAAGCCGACGAGCCAGCCGAGTATCACGTAATTGCCGAGGGCGAAGGGGGAGGCCCAACTCCGCAGAAGGAAATAATGGCGGGCGACGGTGCTGACTTCGTCGCTGCCGCCCATGAGATCGAAAGCAAAGGTCGTCAGCGGCTCGCGCAGGACGATCAGGGCGATGCCGGAAAGGACCGCGGTCATCATTGCGCGCGCCAGCACCGCGCGTTGCTCGCCATGGTCGCGGGCGCCGAAGGCTTGCGCGGTGAGCGCTACCGTGCCGCTGCGCAGGAATCCGAACAGCCAGAAGATGCAGTCGAAGACGAGCGCGGCCATCGCCACGCCGCCGAGAATGGCGGCGTCGCCGAGGCGGCCGATGACGGTCGTCGCCACCACGCCGAGCAGCGGCGTGGTGACGTTGGCGAGCATCGCCGGGCCCGCGATCGCGAAGATGCGGGCCGAGGTGACCTGGACGGAAGGATTCACCCGTGGGCCGTATTATTTTCCGCGCGGCGCGTTGACGATGCGCATGATCAGCCAGATCGGGATGACGATGACGGCGCCGAGCAGGAAATAGCCCCATACCCAGCGAATGGCATCGAAGCCCATCTCCCAGATGTTGCGGATGAGGCGCCGCAGGCTATCGAAGATGTCGAGCGGGTCGAGCCCGAGCGCCGACAGGATGACGCCGACCAGGATCGACACCAGGATCAGGCGTACGAGGACGCCGAGCGGCGAGCCGCCGAAAATGCGGGTGGCGGTGTCGTTGCTCATGCGGCGCTCCACGGGCTCTAATTCATTCGGCATGTTGTATAACTCGGCGATACCTGATGCGAAGTTCCGGTGGCGGTCAAGTTATGCCTTCGCCATCATCTTCTCCAGCGTTTCCAGCCGGTCGGCCTCGCGTGGCGGTTTGTCCCAGCGCAGGCGGCTGATGCGCGGAAAGCGCATGGCTATCCCCGATTTGTGACGGGTCGATTGCTGGAGCCCCTCGAAGGAGACCTCCAATACCAGACCCGTATCAGGCTCGTGGGTGACCTCGCGGATTGGGCCGAACTTGGCGATGGTATTGCGGCGGATGAAGCGGTCGATCTCGGTCAGTTCCTCGTCGGTGAAGCCGAAATAGGCCTTGCCGACCGGCACCAGTTCGTCGGCGCCGTTCCAGACGCCGAAGGTGTAATCGGAATAGAACGACGAGCGCTTGCCATGGCCGCGCTGGGCGTACATCAGCACGGCATCGACCGTCATCGGGTCGCGCTTCCATTTCCACCATTGGCCCTTCGGCCGGCCTGGCACGTAGGCTGCGTTGCGGCGCTTGAGCATGACGCCTTCGACGGCTTCGGCGTCGTCGCCGGCGCCGCCGCCGTCGGGATTGGCGCGCGCGGCGATGAGTTCGTCCCAGGTTTTGAAGGCAATCAGCGGCGAAAGATCGACCCGCCTCGTGTCGAGCTTGTGAACGAAGGCTTCGAGCCGGGCGCGGCGCTCGGCGAAACCGAGGTGGCGCAGGTCGCCGCTGTCGTCGGCGAGTAGATCATAAGCGCGCAGATGCGCCGGGAATTCGCTCATCAGCTTCGGCGTGACGGTCTTGCGGTTGAGGCGTTGCTGCAGGACGTTGAAAGACTGTACGCGGCCATCGCGCAGGATCAGCAACTCGCCATCGATGGCGCCGGGCTGGCGCAGGCACGGCAGCAAATCGGGAAAGCTTTTCGAGATGTCCTCGCCGGTGCGCGAATAAAGCCGCGTCACCAGCGCGCCATGCTCGTCGCGTCCAGCGACCGCCTGAACGCGGATGCCGTCCCATTTCCATTCGGCCATGAAGTCGGCAGGGTCGAGCGCGGCGAGATCGCCATCCTCGATGGCGTGCGCCAACATAGCCGGCCGGAACGGCGCGGGATCGTTGCTCTGAGGCTTGTCGCCCTTGCCTTCGAGCCAGGCGAACAGTTCGGTGTAAGGCGGCTTGAGACCGGGCCAGATCACTTCGATCTCATCCGGCTCCTTGTTGCCGAGCGAAGCGGCGGCGGTCTTGGCCAGCCGCGCCGAAACGCCAATGCGCAGCGCGCCGGTGACGAGCTTGAGCAGCGCCCAGCGGCCGGTTTCGTCGAGCGTGTCGAGCCAGCGCGCGATCTGGGTCGGAAGCTGCGCCTTGCTCAACGTCGAGAGCGTCTCCACGACCTCGGCGAGGGTGGGGGAGGGATCGTTGCGGAGCAGCTTCGCTTCGTCGCGCGGCGTTGCGAAGAGGTCGGTCGGAAATTTATCGAGCGCGGGCGAGTCGACAGCCGTTGGTTGCCACATCAATGCGACGGTCTCCGAGAGATCGCCGACGTAGTCGTAAGACAGCGCGAACAGCGCCGGATCGGTGCGCTCGGCAATCAACTGCCGGATCAGGCCGGCCTTGGCATTTCTGAAGGAAAGCGCCCCGGTCATCGCGGCGAGCGCATAGCCGCGGTCGGGGTCTTCGGTCTCGCGGAAATAAGCCGCGATCAGCTTGATCTTGTTGTTACGCCCCGGCTCGTAGGCAAGGCGGTCGAGCAGTTCGGCAAAGCGGTTCATGCGTCCGCCTCTTCTGGCGCCGGATTCTCACTCTCCTCCTCATCGCCATAGCCGACAATGGCCAGCGGCTTGGCCTTCAATCCCTGCATGTGCGCCCAATGCACCAGCGCTTCTTCCTCGCCATGCGTGACCCAGACCTCGGAGCAGCCGGTGGCGAGGATGGTCTTCGTCAACCCGTCCCAATCGGCGTGATCGGAAATGACCAATGGCAGCGTGACGCCGCGTTGCCGGGCGCGGGCGCGCACGCGCATCCAGCCTGACGCAAAGGCGAGCACCGGATCGGGAAAGCGCCGCGACCACAGGTCGCTCATGGCCGTCGGCGGGCAGATGGTGATGGTGCCGGCGAGCTCCGCCTTCTTGGCGCCGCGGACAAGTTCGACCGTACCAAGATCGATGCCGCGTTCCTGATAGTAGGACGTGATTTTCTCCATCGCGCCGTGGAGATAGATCGGCTTGTCGTAGCCGGCGGCGCGCAACATGGCGATGATGCGCTGCGCCTTGCCGAGCGAATAGGCGCCGACCAGATGCGCGCGCTCGGGAAACACCGCCACCGAATGCAGCAGCTTTCGAATTTCGCCTTCGGCGTCGTGATGCCTGAAAACGGGAAGCCCGAACGTCGCCTCGGTGATGAACACGTCACACGGCACGAGTTCGAACGGCGTACAGGTCGGATCGGCGACGTCCTTGTAGTCGCCGGAGGCGACGATGCGCAGGCCCTTGCGCTCGACGGCGATCTGCGCCGAGCCGAGCACATGGCCGGCCGGATGGAAGCTCACCGTCATGTCGCCGACGGTGAGGCGCTCGCCGTAGCGCACCGCCTGCGTCGAGCCGGCGAAGTTCTCGCCGTAGCGCAAGCGCATGATGTCGAGGGTTTCCTGCGTCGCCAGCACATGGCCGTGCCCGGCCCGGGCGTGGTCCGAGTGGCCGTGGGTGATCAGGGCCTTGTCCACCGGCCGCGTCGGGTCGATATGAAAGCCGCCGGCCTTGCTGCACAGGCCGGACGGCGTGGGGACCAGGATTTGTTCGGGCCGCATGACGGTCTAGATAAGCATTGAACCCGTAACGCGCGAGCGCCCCTTTGAGTGCCATCCACCAGACCTCCGGCGACCTCATCGCCGACCGCCGTTTCGAATGGGCGCGCGGCCTGATCGACGAAGGCGACCACGCCGCCGCGGCGGAACTGCTGGCCGAGGTGGTGGCGCTGGCGCCCGGTTTTGCCGCGGCCTGGTTTGCGCTGGGCGAGACGCGCGAAAAGCTCGGCAATACCGTCGGCGCGGTGGCGGCCTTCGAGAAGGCGCGCGCGGCCGATCCGCGCGACGCCCATGGCGCGGCGGTGCGGCTCGCCCGTCTTGGTGCGCTGCCGCCGGTCGCCATGCCGATTGGTTACATCCAGTCGCTGTTCGACGGTTATGCGCCGAAGTTTGAAACCTCGCTCACCGGCCATCTCAATTATCGCGGGCCGCAATTATTGCTCGATGCGCTGACGCGCGCCGGCGCGCCATCGCACTTTGCCGATGCGCTCGATCTCGGCTGCGGCACCGGGCTTGCCGGCGATCTGTTCCGGGCGCTGTGCGGCCGGCTGACCGGCGTCGACTTGTCCGGCGGCATGCTTCAGGTGGCGCAGGGCAAGAAGGTCTATGATGAACTCGTCGAAGCCGAGGCGATGACTTTTCTCGGAAGTGCGCGCCCGAATTCCTTCGACCTCGTTCTGGCTGCGGATGTTTTCATTTACTTCCACGAACTCATGCAGATCGGCGTGCCGATCGCGCGAGTTCTGAAGCCGGGCGGTTATCTCGCCTTCAGCGTCGAAACGCATGACGATGACGGCGTGATTTTGCGCGATACGTTGCGCTATGCGCATTCGGAGGCGCATGTGCGCGCTGCGGTGGCTGGCGGCGGGCTCGAGCTTCTGGTTTGCGAGCGTGCGTCAACGCGCACGGAGAGGGGCGTGGCGGTTCCGGGGTTGGTCGTTGTTGCCAAGAAGGAGGGGGCTTGAGCGGGCAAGCGCTGCTCCCCGATATCTTCACGTGCTGGTTCGCCTCGCGGGGATGGCAGCCGCGTGCGCATCAGTTGGCGCTGCTCGAGAAGGCGCGCGCCGGCAAGTCATCGCTGCTGATCGCGCCGACCGGCGGTGGCAAGACGCTCGCGGGATTCCTGCCGACGCTGGTCGAGCTCTACGAAGCATCGCAGCGCGTTCAAAAGAAAAAGCTCGTTTCCACCGGCAGTGGCATTCGCCGCGAAGGCGGGCTGCACACGCTCTACATCTCGCCGCTGAAGGCGCTGGCTGTCGACATCGCGCGCAATCTCGAAGCGCCGGTTGCCGAGATGAAGCTGCCGATCCGGCTGGAGACGCGCACCGGCGACACGCCGACCTCGAAGCGTCAGCGCCAGCGCCGCGATCCGCCGGACATTCTGCTCACCACGCCCGAGCAACTCGCGCTGCTGCTCGCCACCGCCGACGCGCCGTTTTTGTTCGGCTCGCTCAAGCGAGTCATCCTCGACGAACTGCATTCGCTGGTGCTGTCCAAACGGGGAGACCTGTTGTCGCTGGGTTTGGCGCGCCTCTTCACGCTGGCGCCCGATCTCGTCACCGTCGGCCTGTCCGCCACTGTCGCTGAGCCGGATGACTTGTGCCGCTTTCTGGTGCCGCAGCGGCCGGATGGGGAGGCGCGCGCCGATCTCGTCGTCGCGCAGGCCGGCGCGCAACCCAACGTGTCCATGCTCGACACCACCGAACGGCTGCCCTGGGCAGGACACTCGGCGCGCCATGCGCTTGGCGAGATGTATGAACTCATCAAGCGCCACAAGACGACGTTGCTGTTCGTCAACACCCGCAGTCAGGCCGAGTTCACCTTCCAGGCTTTGTGGGGCATCAACGACGACAACCTCGCCATCGCGTTGCATCACGGCTCGCTCGATGTCGCGCAGCGCCGCAAGGTCGAGGACGCCATGGCCGCCGGCAAACTGCGCGCGGTAGTCTGTACCTCGTCGCTCGATCTCGGCATCGACTGGGGCGATGTCGATCTGGTTATCAATATTGGCGCGCCGAAAGGCTCGTCACGGCTCTTGCAACGCATAGGACGCGCCAATCACCGGCTCGACGAGCCGTCCAAAGCGGTGCTGGTGCCGTCCAATCGTTTCGAAGTGCTGGAATGCACGGCGGCGATCGACGCCGTTGCCGAGAATGCGCAGGACACGCCGCCGCTCAGAACGGGCGCGCTCGATGTGCTGGCGCAACATGTGCTCGGCCGCGCCGTTGGCGAGCCGTTTTTGTCGGACGAGCTTTACGACGAAGTGCGCGCCGCCGCGCCTTACACGAAACTGGCGCGTTCCGACTTCGACGCCGTCGTGGATTTCGTTGCCACCGGCGGTTATGCGCTCAAGGCTTATGAGCGCTTCGCCAAGATCAGGCAGAACAAAGATGGTCGCTGGCGCGTCACCCATCCCAATGTGGCGCAGCGCTACCGCATGAATATCGGCACCATTGTCGAAGCCGACATGCTGAAGGTGCGGCTCATGAGGTCGCGCCGCGGCGGCAGCGTCATGATCCCGCGCGGCGGCCGCGTGCTCGGCCAGGTCGAAGAATATT
Organism: Pseudolabrys sp. FHR47; assembly: GCF_005153485.1. Lineage (NCBI taxonomy): Bacteria > Pseudomonadati > Pseudomonadota > Alphaproteobacteria > Hyphomicrobiales > Xanthobacteraceae > Pseudolabrys > Pseudolabrys sp. FHR47. The sequence continues at coordinate 4,155,636 of NZ_CP039740.1, read as the reverse complement.
TCATCGAAGGCCTCACCGCGGGCGACACCTTCGTCTTCGCCGGCGAGATCCTGCGCTACGAGGCGCTGGTCGAGAACGAGGTCTATGTCTCGCGCTCCACCGCGACCGATCCCAAAGTGCCGGCCTATGAAGGCGGCAAATTCCCGCTCTCGACTTATCTCGCGGCGCGCGTGCGCGGCATTCTCGCCGATCCGAAGGCGTGGGGCGCGCTGCCGGCGCAGGTGCGCGAGTGGCTGGAGATTCAGAAGTGGCGCTCGCTTTTGCCGCCGGCCAACGATCTGCTGGTCGAAACCTTTCCGCGCGCCGCCAAGAACTATCTCGTTTGTTATCCGTTCGAGGGGCGCCTGGCGCATCAGACACTCGGCATGCTGCTGACACGGCGCCTGGAGCGCTGGGGCCTCAAGCCGCTCGGTTTTGTCGCCAATGAATATGCGCTGGCGGTGTGGGGCCTCGGCGATATGGGCCTTCGCATCGCGCGCGGCGGTCTGTCGCTGAAGGAACTCTTCGCCGAGGACATGCTCGGCGACGATCTCGAGGCCTGGCTCGATGAATCGGCGCTGATGAAGCGCACGTTCCGTACTTGCGCCATCATCGCCGGGCTGATCGAGCGCCGGTTCCCCGGCGAAGAGAAGACGCGGCGGCAGCTCACGATATCCACCGACCTTGTCTACGACGTCTTGCGCAAGCATCAGGCCGATCACATCCTGCTGCGCGCGGCGCGGGCCGATGCCGCGAGCGGGCTGCTCGACATCAAGCGGCTGTCGGAAATGCTGTCGCGTGTGCAGGGCCGAATCGTCCATAAAAGGCTCGACCACGTCTCGCCGCTGGCGGTCCCGGTGATGCTGGAGATTGGCCGCGAAACGGTCTATGGCGAAGCGGCGGACAGTCTGCTGGCGGAAGCCGCGGATGAATTGATCAAAGAGGCGATGAATTGAGCGCTCTTTCTTATCCCTCCCCTGAAAGGGGAGGGTCGATCACGCGAAGCGTGATCGGGGTGGGGTCATCTTGGTAGCGACCCCCACCCGAATAGCTTCGCTATCCGACCTCCCCCTTGCAGAGGGAGGTGAAGAAAGCGTGCGCGCCGATCATTGCGTTGACGTTTCCTCCGTCTCCCTCATCCTCGATCCCTCCGGCGCTCTCTACTGGCCCGAGCACGGCCTGCTCGTCGTCAGCGATCTGCATCTGGAAAAAGGCTCGAGCTTCGCAGCGCGCGGAATGCTGCTGCCGCCTTACGATACCGCCGCAACTCTGGCGCGGCTGACCAAACTCATCGCGCATTACGCGCCGCGCATGGTGGTCGCGCTCGGCGACAGCTTCCATGATGGCGGCGGCCCGTCACGCCTCGCCGCCGAGGATCGCGACAGCATCGCAACGCTGCAGCGCGGCCGCGACTGGATCTGGATCACCGGCAATCACGATCCGGAACCGGCCGATGGCATCGGCGGCGTGTTCACGCACACCTTGGCCATCGACGCGCTCACCTTCCGTCATCTGCCGAGCGGCGCCGCAGGCGAAATCGCCGGCCATCTGCATCCGGTGGCGAAGATCGCGCAGCGCGGCCGCTCTGTGCGCCGCCGTTGTTTCGCCGCCGATGAGACGCGCCTGGTCATGCCGGCCTTCGGCGAATTCACCGGCGGGCTCAACATCCGCGACGCCGCCTTTGCCGATCTGTTCGGCACGCTCGCCTTCACCGCGCACATGCTCGGCGAGGACCGGCTCTACGCCTTCGCCGCTAAGCGCTGTTTGGCCGGCTGACCTTGTGCCCGCCTGCGCGGGTCCAGTTCCGTGCAGAATTCGGCCAGTACGTCCGCGATTCGCCGCGCCGCGGGGCTGGCGCGCTCCGACACGATCAGCGCGATCTCGGTGTTGGTCAGCGGCGCGAGGCCATGCGTGTCGATAATGCGATGCCTGTCGGTGATGGCGACGTCCGGAAGGACGGCGACGCCGAGCCCGGCTGCCACCGCGGCCTGGATGCCAGGCAGGTTCGGCGACGTGTAAGCAACATGCCAGGTGCGCCCGGCGCTTTCGAGCGCATGGATCAGCCGATTGCGATACAGGCAGCCCTGCTCGGCGACGGCAATCGGCACCGGATCGCGTGACAGGTCGACCGGGTGCTTCTTGCTCGTCACCCACTGCAGCCGTTCGGGCCATGACGCTATGCCGCCGCTCTCGCCGAGATTGCGCTTGATCAGGGCGACGTCGAGATCGCCGCGATCGAGCAGGCCGCGCAGCACCACGCTCAAGCCGCAGCGCACGTCGAGACGCAGTGTCGGCCGACCGCGCGCAAAGTCAGACAGCAGTTCGACGAGACGGTAGGCGGCGAAATCCTCCGGGATGCCGAGTCTCACCACGCCTTCGACCACCGGCTGGCTGACGACATCGCGCGCCTCCTGCTCCAGCGCCAGGATGCGCCGGGCATAGGTCAGCAGCCGCTCGCCCTCCTCAGTCGGCGTCGCCTGCTTGCCATTGCGCACCAGCAAAGGCCGGCCGACCGATTCCTCCAGCCGCTTGATCTGCTGACTCACGGTCGACTGCGTCCGGTGGACGCGTTCGCCGGCGCGGGTGAAGCCGCCTGAATCGACGACCGAGACGAAGCTGCGCAGGAGTTCGATATCGAGCATGGCGAAGCCTATTCGAAAAGCCACTAGAAATAATTATATCATTTAATTTCCAAATAGGTAAGGGCGAGCCTACCTGATGAGGCGAAAGGACCCGTCTCGATGTCGCAATTTGCCTTGTCCGCCGCCCCGCCCGTGGTCGGCACCAGCCGCCTGCGCCTCGCACTCATGGTCGCCGGTTTCATCCTGCTGTGGAGTTCCGCATTCTCGGCCGGCAAGGTGGCGATCGCCGACTGCCCGCCGCTGATTTTCCTCGCCGTTCGTTTTCTCGCCGCCGGCGCGCTGATGATGGCGCTCGCTCCCGTGAGCGGGATACGCTGGACACTGAGCCGGCGCGATGTCGCCGTGTTCGCCGCGCTCGGCATCGCCAACCAGGCGATCTATCTCGGCATCGGCTACATCGCGCTGAAGACGGTGTCGGCCGGCCTTGCGGCTTTGATCATCAGCGCCAACCCGATCGTCACCGCGGTGTTCGCCGTGGCCGTGCTCGGCGAGCACATGACCTGGCGCAAGGCGATCGGCCTGTTGCTCGGCCTCGGCGGCGTCGCTGTCATCGTGCAGAGCCGGCTCGCGCTCGGCACCGATCAACTGGGTGGCATTACGCTAGCCGTGCTGTCGCTGTTCTCGCTGGTCGGCGGCACCATCCTGTTCAAGCTCTACGCGCCGAAGCAGGGGCTCTGGATCGGCAATGGCGTGCAGAGTCTCGCCGCCGGGATCGCAGTGCTGCCCTTCGCGCTCGGCTTCGAGAGCTTTCACGACATCGTGCCGAGCACGAGCCTGCTCGTCGCCTTTGCCTACAACGTGCTGTTCGTGTCGATCTTCGCCTATCTGCTCTGGTTCCGCATTCTCACCGTGTCCGGCGCGACTGCGGCGAGCAGCTATCACTTCCTCATCCCGCCGCTCGGCATGCTGTTCGGCTGGCTTATCCTCGGCGAGCACCTCGCCCCCGCCGATCTGTTCGGCATCGTTCCGGTCGCGCTCGGAATCTGGCTCGTCACGCGCCCCGCGACAGTTCTCAATTGAAGACAAGGCGATCAATCATGCTTAATCCACGCCTTACCCTCATCGGGGGTCCGACGGTAGTCATCGAGTATGCCGGCCTGCGTTTCATCACCGATCCGACCTTCGATGCGCCGGGCGATTACCAACTTGCGCATGTGACCTTGCACAAGACGCATGGTCCCGCGCTCGACGCCGCGAAGATCGGCGACGTCGATGCCGTGCTCCTCAGCCACGATCAGCATGCCGACAATCTCGATACGTCGGGGCGTGATTATCTGTCTCGCGCCGGCCGCGTGCTCACCACATCAGTTGGCGCCGGCCGGCTCGGTGGCAAGACCGAAGGTCTGGCGCCGTGGCAGAGCGTCGATTTGAAGGCGCCGAATGGCGGCACCGTACGCGTCAGCGCTACGCCGGCTCGTCACGGACCTGCCGGCATCGAACCCTTTGCCGGCGATGTCATCGGCTTCGTGCTGGAGGCCGACAACTGGCCGGCCATCTACGTCACCGGCGACACGGTCTGGTATGACGGTGTTGCCGAGGTGGCGCGGCGCTTCAAGGCCGGCATCGTCGTGCTGTTCGCCGGTTCGGCGCAGACGCGCGGCCCCTTCAATCTCACCATGAACGTCAACGACGCGATCGAAACTGCGCATGCTTTCCCGCGAGCGGCGATCGTGCCGGTGCATTGCGACAGCTGGGCGCATTTCACGCAGGATCGCGACGATCTGGTAAGGTCGTTCAAGGCGCTCGGCATCGAACATCGCTTGCGGCTGCTAGAACCGGGTGTCGCGCGCGAAGTCGCGCGCGAAATGGCCTAATCCCGCCTGAACACCACGCTGCCGGCCCAGCCGATGAACAAGGCCATCATCGCCGCGACGAGGCCATAGGTCAGGCCGTGGTGCTGCGAAGCCTCGTAGACATATTGCTCGAAACCGGTCTTGATCACTTCCAGCGCGGTGTTGTTGCGCGTGATGAGCTTGCGGTCGGCAAACAGCTTGACCTCCACGGTGTAGCCGCCGGTGGCGGTGTCGGCCGGCAACGGAATGGCGACGCGGAACACAGTCGGCGTCAGGAAGGTCACGCCGTTCGGCGTTTCGCGATACTGGCCGGCTTCCTTCTTCAGATTGATGAAGTTCACCCGGAACGGGTCGTCCGGCACGGTATCGGCGAAATCGGCACCGATGCGCTGCGTCAGAATGACCTGGCTCAATCCGAGCTGCAGGCGGCGCGCCGTTTCTGCATCCGTGATTTCGGTGACCGGCCGGTTGCTGAGCACGGCAAGATAGGATGGCACGCGAATGAACTCGCGCGAATCGACATTGACCCAGACGCCGAGCACGCGCTCCTTGCGGCGCGTGCGCAATGTCGCGCGCGGGCCGGTCACGGTGACGACGATATCGTAATCGCTGCGCAGCGCCGCGCGGGGCGCGGATGGCTCGATGGTGCCGAACAGCACCAGATCGGCGCCGACGAAACTCGAGGTCACCGCAACGCGATGTGTCGATAGCGACAGCACCAACTGCTCGGCTTTGGCTGTCGGCATTGTGGCGGCACAAGCGAGGATCGCGGTGATGATGGCGAGGCGACGCATCAGTCGAACCTCACCATGCGGATCGAATAGAGCTCGTCGGGCCGCACCACCAGTTCGTAGGCAAATCGCATTCCGACCATGAACACCAGGAGGCCGAGCAGCAAACGCAACCGCTCGGCGCGCATGCGCTGGCCGGTATGGGCGCCGAACTGCGCGCCGATGACGCCGCCGACCATCAGGATCAGCGCCAGCACGGCGTCGACCAGGTGGTTGGTGGCGGCATGCATCACGGTCGCTGACGTCATGGTGATCAGGGTCATGACCATCGACGTGCCGATCACGGTCGCGGTCGGCACGCGCAGGAAATAGATGAGCATCGGCACCAGGAGGAAGCCGCCGCCGATGCCGAGCACCGCGCCGATGAAGCCGATCATGAAGCCGATGCCCCACACCGGAATGACCGACACATAGATCTTGGAGCGCTTGAAGCGCATCTTCAGCGGCATGCCATGAACGAAGGTGTGGCTGCCGGGACGGCGCAGCATCGCGGGGCCGCCGCGCCGCGCCCGCAATTCCGCCTGCACGCCCTCGTTGATCATCAGCGCGCCGACCGCGGTGAGCAACGTCACGTAGGACAGGCCGATGACGAGATCGAGTTGGTCGACCGCGCGCAGCACGGTGAAGAGCCAGACGCCGGCCGCCGTGCCGACGATGCCGGCGGCCAGCAGCATCAGCGCCAGCGATATGTCGACGGCACGCTTACGCCAGTAATTGATCGCGCCGGTGAAGGAGGAGGCGGCGATATGGCTGGTCACCGTGGCCACGGCGACCGCAGGGGTGATGCCTGTGAAGATCAGGAGCGGCGTCATCAGGAAGCCGCCGCCGATGCCGAACATGCCGGAGATGAACCCGACCGCCAGCCCCATCCCGAAGACCAGGAAGATGTTGACGGGCAGGTCGGCGATCGGGAGATAGATCTGCAAAGCGACGTCGTCCGGCTTTCAGGGCGTTGGTCGGAAGCGTTCTCCGCGCCGGCGGCCGTCGCCGCCGCGGATTGCGTGCCAGGCACGCGTAGCTTTCGATCCGGGTCTAACTGAGGCGCAACGTGCGACCCTTTGGCTCGGATCCATCCTGACGATGTTTCGTGACACGTGCACGTCTTCGCGCGATTCGACGCGATTGAACACCCCCGCTGGCGCGACGTCACCGCTTTCGCGGTTTTAAACTTAATGCCGGGCGACGGAGCCGAGGTTGAGCGGGCCGGCGGCGGCGGCGCGCGCGGGCTGCGGCCGGGCCTGAGGCTTGCTCACCGGCCCGGGGGCCGGCGGCATTGTGGCGGGCGCTTCGGCGTTGCCGTTGTCGTCCCAGCCGCCTTGCGGCACGGGAACTGCGATCGCTTCGGCGGGCTGCGGCTTGGCGACGAACTTCTTGACGGCAGCCTGGGCGGCCGTGAGATCGTCGGGCTCAAGCCGGTCGGCGATCTCGTCGCGCTTTTTGGCGGCTTCGCGGTCGCCCTGGGCGGCAGCCAGTGCAAACCACCGGTAGGCATCGTTGAAGTTCTTTTCCACGCCGAGGCCGCGGGCGCAGAGAATGCCGAGATTGTATTGGCTGTCGCCGACGCCATGGTCGGCCGCCTTGCGGAACCACTGCGCGGCGGTCGCGTAGTCCGGTTTGCCGTCGATGCCTTCGGCGTAGAGCACCGCGAGATTGTGCATCGCCTTGGCATGGCCCCGGCCGGCAGCGGCGACATAGAGCTTGCGCGCCTGGCCGAGGTTCTTTTTCACGCCCTGGCCTTTTTCCAGCATGCTGGCATAGCGGAACTGCGCCGGGACGAAGCCCTTGCCGGCGGAGCGATCGAACCAGCGCGCGGCTTCTTCGGGATTGGCGGCGACGCCGCGCCCTTCGGCGAAGCGCTGTGCCACCTCATAGGCGGCAACCGCATCGCCGCCGACGGCCGCGTCGCGCAGCCGGGCGCCGCCGATGGCGATCGGCAGATCGATGTCGCCATAAGGACTTGCCGGCCTGGCCTTGGGCGCACGCGACGGAATGCTGCCGGTGACGTCGTTGGTCGGCTTGCTGTTCGGCGCAGTTTGCGGCGGCGGGTTGAGCGCGGGAGCGGAGAGCAGCGACGAACTGTCGGTGCCGGGCAGTATGCCCGGCGTCACGTTGCGGACCGGACCGGTACCCGGGGTGGCGCCGCCGATCATCGCGCTGCCGTCGAACGGTTTGATCGGCGCGGTCAGCGATTGCGTGACCAGCGGGTCGTCGGTGGTCGTCTGCGGCGGCGTCGTGACGCCGCCGCCGACGTTCTGTGGCGTGTGCGAAGAATTGAAATCGAAGAACTTGCTGGCGATCTGGATGCCACCAATGATGATGGCGACCAGGCTGGCGGCGATGAGGACCGATTTGATCTTCTTCATCACCGAGGAGCGCAGCGACGGCGCAGCTTCCTCGTCCGCGGCCATGTACTGGGGCACGTCGAGTTCCGGCGCGCGCGGCTTGGAGGACTGCATGGCAATCCGCGCGGCGCGACGGGCGGCGGCGAGGAAGCCGGATTTGCCCTCGGGCTCCGCTTCCAGTTTCGGCCGCGCTGCACCGAGCGCCGCTTCCGAGGCGGCGATGCGTGCGGCATGGCTGCCGGCAAAGCGCGGCGGTGCCGAGCCCGGCTCGATCGGCATGTCGGGTGGCAGGTCTGGATTGATCGGCAGGCGCGGTGCCGGCGGCAGTCGCCGGGCGGCTGGCTGCGGTGCGGGCTGCGCTGCCGGCTGAGGCGCGGGTTGCGGCGCGGGCCGCTGCGCCAGTACGGCTGCCAGCTCCGGCGCTGGCTGCTGCGGATAAGGACGCGGCGGCAACCGGGCCGGCTCGGCCTGCGGCGCCTCCATGCGCTGCGGCGCGGGCTGCTGAGCCGGCTGCGCCTGCGGCGTCTCGTCGACAACGGCGCGTGCGGCAATCCTGCCGACCGGCTGCGTCAGCTCCATCGCCTCGTCGTGAACCGCCCCACGCGGCTCGCGTACGCCTTTTTCAATCGTGGCCAGACGGTCGACGACAATGCCAAGCGTGCCGTGCATGGCGTCGAGCGCCGACTGGGTGCGCGCCAACTGCTGCTGCAATTGCGCGACAACGGGCGCACCGTCCTCGCGGACGGCGCCGGTATTCTTGTTGGCGCGGATTTCCTCGATATGGACGAGAAGGTCGCCCAGCCCGCGCTCGATCGCCTCGAGATGGCCGAGCCGCGAGTCCGAGGCGTCGAGACGCTTCACCAGCGCCACGATCTGGTCCTCGAGATGGCCGGCGGCGACATTCTCGCCGCGCGATTGCTGGATCTGCTCGATCTTGTCGCTGAGCGACTCGACCAGCGCTTCCAGCCGCGGCGGCACGACGGCGCCGTTCTGCGAGCGCGCGGCGAGCGCTTCGGACAGGGCGCTGATGCGGTGCTCGAGATTGTTGAGCGCGTCGCTTGCCCCGCCCATGGCGAAGTGATCGACCTTGTCGCCCAGCTCGGCGACCTGCGCGGCGAGCCGGCTGACCGCATCGTTCGAGGCGACGTGGCCGGTCATCTCGCGCAAGGTGGTGATGGCGCGCTCGAGCTGGCCGAGCATTTCCGGATCGCGGCGGGCCACGATCATATCGATCTTGTGCGCCAGCCCGTCGACCGCCTCGTTGAAGCCGACCAGGCTTTCGGCCGGCGTCAGGCCGCGCAGCGCGTCGCGCACTTCGGCCAGACCGTGCTCAATGCCGGTCAGTGCGCCGGCGTCGCCGCCATTTTGCCGGCCTTCGGCGATGCGCTGGGTCAGGCCGTGAATCTGCCGCTCGATGGCGTCGATCGCCTGGCGCGGCATGGCGTCGTTGAGCGCCCGGCCAATGTCGCCGAGTTCAGCGCGCAGGGCGTTGATGGCGTCCTCGACGCCGGGACGGCGCAAGGTCTCGATCTGGTCGGTGATCTGCTTGAGGTGTTCTTCGAGGCCCGAAAGGTCCTGCGTCGGCACCGCCGGTACATAAGCAGGAGCGGCCGGCGTAGTAACGACCTGCGGCAGCGGCTGGCTTGGCGGGGCCATCGGCCTGGGTGGTGCGGCGACGCCGTTGAGGCTGCGCTGGCGGGCGGCGATATCGGCGACGGCGCGGTCGAGGCCGAGCGGCAGGCCGGGCTGCGGCGGCGTCGCCGGCCGCGCCATCTGCGACGGGGTGGGCCAGGCCGGGGCCTGCGGCGCCAGCGGCGGCGCGTAGGGCGCCATCATCCGCGGCAATTGGGCGAGCTGCTCGATACGCTGATCGAGCCGGGCGATCAGCTGGACGAGCTGGTCGTTATTGGGGCTGGCGGCCTCGCGTCCGCGGCGCGGCGCATAGGCTTCCGGGCCTTTGCGGGAGAACTGGTCGAGCCGGCGCGTGATGTCGTCGAGACGCTCATGGACCGACGACATGTCGGCGGCGCCATAAGTATCCTCTTCGTCAAAGTCCCCGGCCTGCTGGAGGATGACCGAATTCAGCCATTCGCCCAAAGGCATGCCGGACCGGCGAGCCGCTTCCTTGGCAGTCTCGCGGGCTTCGGGCCGTATGCCTTTGACACTCCACGGGACACCAAATTTCATTCTCACACCCAACGTCGAGGTGGAGGCGTAAGGGGACCAGCTCCCATTCAGGAAAGCCGGATTGCGCCGGGGAACGACCACCGGGCCCGCTTTGGGCCACCCGCCGACTTTTTGCCCTTTACGGTAAACAGCGGGTTAATATCCGGGCGAAGTGGCGGGGTTTCGTTAGGAATTTGCCTGCGCGCGGGTAGCGTCCATCAGGACCGCGTTCCCTTAATGCCGCTGTAAAGCCGCTGCGGCAAAATGGTGGGAAACGCCGATTCTGCCTTGGCACCGCCTGGGCCGACGCTTAGCTGCCGCAAGGGAACTTGAAACGAGCCGGCCGCTTTCCAAACGGGCGCCTGACCGCCCAGGGAACGCCAAGGCCGGATGCCGGGGAGAGAAATCGATGCCGATCTACAAAGCGCCCGTCGACGACGCGCTGTTCCTGCTCAACGACGTCTTCCATATCGAGCGCTACGGTAACCTGCCGGGCTTCTCCGACGCTTCGCCCGATGTGGTCGAAGCCATCCTGCGCGAAGCCGCCAAGCTGTCGGAAGACGTGCTGACCCCGCTCAACCGCGTCGGCGACAAGGAAGGCTGCAAGCGCTCGGCCGACGGCAGCGTGAAGACCCCCACCGGCTTCAAGGACGCCTACAAGCAGATCGTCGAGGGCGGCTGGATCGGCATCTCGGCGCCGCAGGAATTCGGCGGCCAGGGCTTGCCGATGACGCTCACCGAAATCGTCAACGAATATTTCTGCTCGGCCAACATGGCCTTCGCCATGTATCCGGGCCTGACGCAGGGCGCGATCGCCGCGCTGATCGTGCACGCCAACGACGCCGTCAAGCAGAAATATCTGCCGAAGATGATCGAAGGTGTCTGGACCGGCACCATGAATCTCACCGAACCGCATTGCGGCACCGATCTCGGCCTCTTGCGCACCAAGGCGGTGAAGCAGGCCGATGGCTCCTACAAGATCACCGGCACCAAGATATTCATCTCGGCCGGCGAACACGACATGTCGGACAACATCATCCATCTGGTGCTGGCGCGAATCGAGGGCGCACCGGCCGGCACCAAGGGCATTTCGCTCTTCGTGGTGCCGAAGTTCATGGTCGGCGACGATGGCTCCGTCGGTGAACGCAACGGCGTGTCGTGCGGTTCGCTCGAAGAGAAGATGGGCATCCACGGCAACTCGACCTGCGTGATGAACTACGACAATGCCACGGGCTGGCTGGTCGGTGAGGAAAACCGCGGCCTCAACGCCATGTTCGTGATGATGAACGAGGCGCGCCTCGGTGTCGGCATCCAGGGCCTCGCTTTGTCCGAGGTCGCCTATCAGAACGCCGTCGTCTACGCGAAGGAGCGCCTGCAGGGCCGCGCCATCACCGGCGCGAAATTCCCCGACAAGGCGGCCGATCCGATCATCGTGCATCCCGACGTGCGCCGCACCTTGATGACCATGCGCGCCTTTAACGAGGCGGCGCGCGCGCTGGTGCTGTGGGCCGGCCTCAAGAGCGACGTCGCACATCGCTCCGGCGACGCCAAGGAACGCCAGGCCGCCGACGATGCGCTCGGCCTGATGACGCCGGTGATCAAGGGCGTGATGACCGATGTCGGTTTCGCCAACACGGTGTCGGCGCAGCAGATGTATGGTGGTCATGGCTACATCGCCGAGCACGGCATGGAGCAGTTCGTGCGCGATGCCCGCATCGCCATGATCTACGAAGGCGCCAATGGCGTGCAGGCGATGGACCTTGTCGGCCGCAAGCTCGGCAAGGATGGCGGCCGCGCGCTGATGACGTTTCTCGGCGAGGTCGGTGCCTATGTGAAGGACAAGAGTGCGGACGAGACCATGAAGCCTTTGGTCACAGCGCTCGGGCAGGGCGCCGGTCACCTGCAGCAGGCTTCGATGTGGTTCATGCAGAACGCCATGGCCAAGCCCGACAATGCCGGCGCCGGCGCCACCGATTATCTGCATCTCTTCGGTCTCGTGGCGCTCGGCTATATGTGGTGCCAGATTGCCGAGGCGGCGAAAGCCAAGCTGAAGGATGGCGGCGATGCTGCGCGCTTTTCCGCCAAGCTCGTCACCGCGCGCTTCTTCATGGAGCGCATGATGCCCGAGACCGCGACGCGTCTCGCCCGCATCCAGGCCGGCGCGGTGAGCACCATGGAATTGCCGGCGGAGGCGTTTTGATCTTGTTATCCCTCCCCCTCATGCGGGGGAGGGTGGTCGCCGAAGGCGACCGGCTGGCATACGTTTGCCTGGGCCGCCGCTGTTATTGTTACAAATTGAGCATCTGCATGCCCGAGGCGGCATAGCGTTCGCCAGAGGCGGCGCCTTTGGGGAAAGCCTTCTCCAGGCGGTCGAGATCGGCGGCGCTCAACGTCACATTCGCCGCCGCCACGTTCTCTTCAAGATAAGTGCGGCGCTTGGTGCCCGGGATCGGCACCACGTCGTTGCCCCGGGACATGACCCAGGCGAGGGCGATCTGCGACGGCTTGCAGCCTTTATCCTTGGCCAGCGCTTCGACGGTATGCACGAGAGCGAGATTGCGGCTGAAATTCGCGTCGGAAAACCGCGGCGCGACACGGCGGGTATCGTCGGCGGCAAAGTCTTTCGTATTTTTGATGCCACCGGTGAGGAAACCGCGACCGAGCGGCGCATACGCCACGAAACCGATGCCGAGCTCGCGCAGGGTCGGCAGGATCTCGTCCTCGACATCGCGGCTCCACAGCGAATATTCCGTCTGCAGCGCGGCGATGGGATGCACGTTGTGGGCGCGGCGGATGGTGTTCGGCGCGGCTTCCGATAAACCGAGGAAACGCACTTTGCCGGCCTTTACCAGATCGGCCATGGCGCCGACCGTATCCTCGATCGGCGTCTTTGGGTCGACGCGGTGCTGGTAGTACAGATCGATGACATCGACGCCGAGGCGCTTCAGGCTGGCGTCGCAGGCGTTTCTGACGTGTTCGGGCTTGCCATTGGGGGGCAGCCGTTCGCCATTTGGCCCGCGCATATTACCGAACTTGGTCGCCAGCACGACCTTGTCGCGCATGCCCTTGATGGCGCGACCGAGCAGTTCTTCGTTATGTCCCATGCCGTACATGTCGGCGGAGTCGAGGAGTGTGACGCCGAGTTCAATGGCGCGATGGATCGTGGCAATGGACTCCGCATCGTCGCGCGCGCCGTAGAACTCGGACATCCCCATACAGCCCAATCCAAGCGTGGACACGGTAAGGCCGCTACGACCGAGCTGGCGTTGCTGCATGGCAATTCTCCTCAATGCATTCGGTTTCGACAATATAGGGGTGTCAGGCCCGTGGCTTAAGCCTCACCTGCGACGATCTTGCGAAGAATTAAAAGCTCAAGCCGGTTTTATGCGTCGGTGAGCCTGTCCGCCGGGACTCAAGCCCGAAGCTGATCGTCGGGCCTTGATGGACCCGGTATCAGGCTATCGCTGCCACCGTTGGCCCGCGGCGCTGCGACCGCCACAACAGCCACAGCATGATCGTGACATTGAGGGCATTCCAGGCGAGGCCGTTGACGAAGGCCGCCTGATACGAGCCGGTGATGTCGAATATCTTGCCCGACATCCAGCCGCCGATGGCCATGCCGGCCACGGTCGAGAAGATGACGAGGCCGACGCGGGTTGAGGCTTCCTTCGGCGAGAAATACTCGCGCACGATGACGGCATACATCGGCACGATGCCGCCCTGGAACAGGCCGAACATCGCCGAGATGAAATAAAGCGAATAAAGCCCGTCGAACGGCAAATAGAGGAAGAGTGCGAGGCCCTGCGCCACCGAACCGATCAGCAGCGTGCGTACGCCGCCGATCTTGTCGGCGACGAAGCCGGAGCCAACGCGGCTGATGATGCCGAGCGCCAGCATCGCCGACAGCATTTCGGCACCGCGCGCCGCGCCGTAACCGAGATCGGCGCAATAGGCGACGAGGTGCACCTGCGGCATCGACATCGCCACGCAGCAGGCGACACCGGCAATGCAGAGCAGGATTTGCAGCGTGCGCGGCGAGAACGGGCTCTCGGCGCGCCGGCGCTCGTCGTTGCTGGTGGTGGCGTCGCTATGCCCTTCGACCAGCTTGCGCCGCATCACCAGGATCAGCGGAAACATCGCGAAGACGAGAAAAATGCCGATGCCGATATGGGTGGCGCGCCAGCCGCTGACTTCGATGAAGTGCGAGACCACCGGCGGCCAGAACGTACCGGCAAGATAATTGCCGGCGGCGGCGATCGCCACGGCGCGGCCACGGCGCTTGGAGAACCAGTGCGACATGTCAGCCATCAGCGGGCCGAATGATGTCGAGCAGCCGACGCCGATCAGCAGGCCATGCGCCAGCGCGACCTGCCACAACGAACCGGCAAGCCCGGTGAGCACATAGCCGACGGCGAGCATCACTGTGCCCAGCGCCATCGGCAGCGCGATACCGAAGCGGTCGGACAGCCGGCCCATGACGATGTTGCCGACACCGAAGCCGAGCATGGTCAGCGTGAACGGCACCGAGGCTGATGCGCGATCGACGCCGAACTCGGCCTGCATGGCCGGCAGCGCCACGACGACCGACCACATGCCGACGCCGCCCAAGGTGCTGAGCATCAGGCCGGCGGCGAGGCGCCGCCAGGCGTAAGGCGATTCGACGCCGTGGGTGGCGTCAGCAATTGCATTCATTGTAGGGTATCCGGCAAGGCGAGAAGCTTTCGTAGCATGCTCAGCCGCCCTTGAACGCCGGCATTACGTCCTTGGCAAACAAATCCCTTGAATAAGTTGCATCACTAAAATGCGTTACGTCGGAATGCGGCAGTGCAGCATCGTCACGGCGGAGCGGAAGCCAGACGTACTGGCCGTGCGCCGACATTCCCAAAATCCGCACTTGCCGAAGTCCTGCACCTGCGTAACGAAGGCACATAAAGGCGGCGTCACGGTATCGGTGGGACGCGTCCCATACTTCATGCCGAGGGTTGACGTGGCGAGAGCCTGTGCGTTCGATCAATTCAACACGTCGGCGTCGTTCTTCGAAATTCCGCCCAAAGGTGCGCATGGCGGTCGCGACGATCGAACACTGCGACATTGAGCATCGTCAGGCGCCTCCATGGGACGCCTCTATGGGGCGGCTGCGCCGCTAAAAGCGTGACGAGCGCCTGAAAGGCCGCTATTTTAAGAGGGAAGCCGCCGATTTTCCGAGCGGCCCTATCGGGAGGATTTTGATGAAGAAATCTGGGCTCTTCATGGCGGCCGCGCTTCTGGCTGCAACGGCCGTATCCTCGGCCTCGGCGCAGGACACCGTCAAGATCGGTTTGATCATGGCCTATTCCGGCCAGTTCGCCGACACCGCGGCGCAGATGGACAACGCCGTCAAGCTTTACGTCAAACAGCATGGCGACAAGGTCGCCGGCAAGAAGATCGAGATCATCCGCAAGGACACCGGCGGTCCGAACCCGGATGTCGCCAAGCGTTTGGCGCAGGAACTGATCGTTCGCGACAAGGTCGACATTATCGCCGGCTTCACGCTGACTCCGGAAGCGCTCGGCGCCGCCGGCCCGTCCGAGGAAGCCAAGAAGTTCATGGTCGTCATGAACGCGGCGACCTCAGTCGTCACCACCAAGTCGCCCTATATCGCGCGCACCTCGGTCACCATTCCGCAGCTCGAGGACACGCTCGGCAAGTGGGCGGCCAAGCAGGGCATCAAGAAGGCCTACACCATGGTCGCCGACTATGGTCCGGGCATCGACGCCGAAACCTGGTTCCACAAGGGCTTCAAGTCGGGCGGCGGCGAGATCGTCGGCTCGGTGCGCATGCCGGTGGCCAACCCGGATTTCTCGGCCTTCGTGCAGCGCATGAAGGACCTCAATCCGGAATCCGTGTTCATCTTCATTCCGGGTGGCGCGCAGCCGGTGGCCATGGCCAAGGCGCTGCAGGAACGCGGCATCGACCCGAAGAAGACCAAGGTGATGGGCCAGGGTGAAATCACCATGGACGACGTCACGCTCAAGAACATGGGCGACGCGGCGCTCGGCATCATCACGGTGCTGCACTACAGCGCCGAGCACAAGTCGAAGATGAACGAGGCCTTCGTGAAGTCCTACAACGCCGAGTTCAAGCGTAACCCCGATATGTTCTCGGTCGGTGGCTGGGATGGCATGCATCTCATTTATGAGGCGCTCAAGAAGACCGGCGGCAAGGCCGACGGTGACAGCCTCATCGCCGCCGCCAAGGGCATGGCCTGGGAAAGCCCGCGCGGCCCGATCTCGATCGATCCGGCAACTCGCGACATCGTGCAGACGGTCTACATCCGCCGCGTCGATAAGGTGAACGGCGTCGTGCAGAACGTCGAGTTCGACAAGATCGAGAAGGTCAAGGACCCGGCGAAGTAACGCTGGTCGCTCCTGCACTTGATACCGGACGGGCGGGGACTTCGCGGTCTCCGCCCGCACTATTTTTCGCGCGGCCGGGGCCGGGCAAGCCCTCGCTTCCGCCCGTCCGGCGCTCTATTCTCCCCGGCAAACAAACGACTCGCCGGGAAATGCCGCCAATGGAAGCGCTCAATCTGCCTCGCCCGTCCTGGATGACGGAGGATCTGGTCCTGCTTGAAGAGCAGGCCCGCCGTTTTATCGCCGACGAATACACCCCGCATCTCGACGCCTGGCACGAGGCCGGCATCTATCCGCGCGACGTCTGGACCAAGGCCGGCGAAGCCGGCCTGCTCGGCGCGTCGCTGCCGGAGGAATATGGCGGCGCCGGCGGCAATTTCGGTCATGAGGCCGTCATCTACCGCGAATACTCGCTCGGCGGTTTCGACTCCTTCGGTGCGCCGCTGCATTCCGGCATCGTGGCGCCTTACATCCTTCACTATGGCACCGAGGAGCAGAAGAAGCGCTGGCTGCCAAAGCTCGCTTCCGGCGAGATGATCGGCGCCATCGCCATGACCGAGCCGGGGACCGGCTCCGACCTGCAGGGCGTGCGTACCAAGGCCGAGAAGTCGGGCAACGGTTATGTGCTCAACGGCTCCAAGACCTTCATCACCAACGGCCAGCATGCCAACCTGATCATCGTCGTCGCCAAGACCGATCCGGCCGCCGGTTCGAAAGGCGTGTCGCTGATGGTGGTCGAGACGGACAACGCGCCCGGCTTTCGCCGCGGCCGCAAGCTGCAGAAGCTCGGCATGGACGCGGCCGATACGTCCGAACTGTTCTTCGACGACGTCAAGTTGCCGGCCGAGAATTTGCTCGGCACCGAGACCGGGCAGGGCTTCTATCAGCTCATGAAGGAACTGCCGCAGGAGCGGCTGATTGTCGCCGTCAATGCGGTCGCCATGATGGAACGCGCGCTCGCTCTGACGATTGATTATGTCAAGCAACGCAAGGCTTTCGGCAAGGCGATCATCGAGTTCCAGAATACCCAGTTCGAACTCGCCGCTTGCAAGACCGACGCCACCATCGCCAAGGTGTTCCTCGACCATTGCATTGGCCTGCACATCGAAGGCAAGCTCGACACCGTGACAGCCTCGATGGCCAAATATCGCCTCACTGACACGCTCGGCCAGCTGCTCGACCGCTGTCTGCAGCTGTTCGGCGGCTACGGTTTCATGGACGAATATCCGATCTCGCGCCTCTACCGCGACGCCCGCGTGTTGCGTATCTATGCGGGGACGAACGAGATCATGAAGTTGCTGATCGCGCGCAGTTTGTAAATTCCTGCCGGAGGGAGACCCCAATGCCCGACGCATTCATCTACGACGCTGTCCGCACCCCGCGCGGCCGCGGCAAGTCCGACGGCGCGCTGCACGAAGTCACCGCGCTCAATCTCGCGGCGCAGGCGCTCAGTGCCATCAAGGAGCGCAACCATCTTTCCGATCCGGAGAGCGTGGACGACGTCGTGCTCGGCTGCGTCGATCCGGTCGGCGAGGCCGGCGGCGACATCGCCCGCGTCGCGGCCATCATGGCCGGCTTCGGCGACGGCGTGCCCGGCATCCAGATCAACCGCTTCTGCGCCTCCGGCCTCGACGCCGTGAATTTCGCCGCGGCGCAGGTGATGGCCGGCCAGCACGACATGACCATCGGCGGCGGCGTCGAATCGATGAGCCGCGTCGGCATCGGCGCCTCGGGCGGTGCCTGGCCGGTCGATCCCTCGATCGCGCTGAAATCCTACTTCGTGCCGCAGGGCATCTCGGCCGATCTGATCGCGACCAAATACGGCTTCTCGCGCGACGACGTCGATGCCTACGCCGTCGAGAGCCAGAAGCGCACCGGCCGCTCCTGGGAAGAAGGCCGCTTCAAGAACTCCGTCATCGCGGTGAAGGATGTCAACGGACTGACCATCCTCGACAAGGACGAGCACATGCGTCCGTCGACCACAATGCAGACGCTCGCGGCGCTCAATCCGTCCTTCATCCAGATGGGCGAGATGGGCGGCTTCGATGCGGTAGCGATCCAGCGTTATCCCGAATTCGAGGCTATCAACCATGTCCACACGCCGGGCAATTCCTCCGGCATCGTCGATGGCGCCGGCGCGGTGCTCATCGGCAATGAGGAAGCCGGCAAGAAGAACGGTCTCAAGCCGCGCGCCCGCATCAGGGCCTTCGCCAATATCGGCTCCGAACCATCGATCATGCTCACCGGTCCGGTGCCGGTCACCGAGAAGGTGCTGAAGAAAGCCGGCATGTCGATCGGTGACATCGACCTGTTCGAACTCAACGAGGCCTTTGCCTCGGTGGTGCTGCGCTACATGCAGGCCTTCGACATTCCGCACGACAAGATCAACGTCAATGGCGGCGCCATCGCCATGGGCCATCCGCTTGGCGCGACCGGCGCCATGATCCTCGGCACCGTGCTCGACGAACTCGAACGCACCGGCAAGGAAACCGCGCTGGTCACGCTCTGCATCGGCGTCGGCATGGGCACGGCGACGATCATCGAGCGGGTGTGAGTTGTCTTTACCCTCCCCCTTGTGGGGAGGGTCGATCGCCGAACGAAGTGAGGTGATCGGGGTGGGGATGCTGGCGGGAAGTGGGATCCCCACCCCCGACCCCTCCCCACAAGGGCGAGGGGAGAAGGGAGACCAATGCCCAAGATCGACGTGTCGAAGCTGGAAACGCGCAAGGGTTCGCCGATGTATCCGCCGGCGTTCCAGCACATGTGCGCCGGGCGTCACAAGACGCCGCTGAGCAATGGCGCCGGCCTCACCCAGTTCGGCGTCAACATGACCCGGCTCGAACCGGGCGCGTCGACCTCGGTGCGACACTGGCACGAGAACGAGGACGAGTTCGTCTTCATCCTGATGGGCGAATGCGTGCTGATCGAGAACGCCGGCGAGACCATTCTCGGCCCCGGCGATTGCGCGGGCTTCAAGGCCGGCGTCGCCAACGGCCACACCATCGTCAACCGCTCGGAGGGCGACGTGGTGCTGCTCGAAGTCGGCACAAGGGCGCCGAGCGAACGCGCGCATTATCCCGGCTACGACCTCAAATTCGAACGCGACGGCACCAATGTCCGCGTCCTGCATCGCGACGGCACGCCGTACTGACACGAACACTCCGGAGAAACGCATCATGACCGCATTCAAGCTCGACATCGACGGCGACGGCATCGCGCTCATCACCTGGGACATGGCCGATCGTTCGATGAACGTCATCACCATGGAAGTGATCGAGGAGCTCTCCGCCCTCGTTGACAAGGTATCGAGCGACGCCGCCATCAAGGGCGCGGTCATCACCTCGGGCAAGGAGGCTTTCTGCGGCGGCGCCGACCTCACCATGCTGGAGAGCATGGGCGCCATCTACGCCGACAAGGTGCGCAAGGAAGGCGAGGTCGCCGCCGCGCAATATGTCTATGAGGAAAGCTCGAAGCTGTCGCAGCTCTATCGCCGCCTGGAGAAGAGCGGCAAGCCGTGGGTCTGCGCGCTGAACGGCACGGCGATGGGCGGCGGCTTCGAGCTGGCGCTGGCCTGCCATCATCGCGTCGCCTCCGACAATCCGAAGACGCGGCTCGGCCTGCCGGAAATCAAGGTCGGGCTGTTCCCCGGCGCCGGCGGCACGCAGCGCGTCGTGCGCATCATGCCGCCCGCCGATGCGCTGCAATTCCTGCTCAAGGGCGATCAGCTCAAGGTCGATCGCGCCAAGGCGATGAAGCTCATCGACAATGTCGTGCCGCAGGACAAGCTCGTCGAGACTGCCAAGGCCTGGATCAAGGCCGGCGGCAAGGGCGAAGCGCCGTGGGACGTTAAGGGCTACAAATTCCCGGGTGGCCTCGTTTATTCGAAAGCCGGCATGATGACCTTCCCGCCGGCCAACGCCATTTATCGCCGCGAGACCTACGACAATTATCCGGCGGCGCGCGCCATCATGCAGGTGGTCTATGAGGGTCTGCAGCTCGACATCGACACCGCGTTGCGCGTCGAGTCGCGGCACTTCGCCAAGGTCCTGCGCTCGCCGGAAGCGACAGCGATGATCCGCACGCTCTTCGTCAACATGCAGGATCTCAACAAGGGTGCGCGCCGCCCGGCCAATGTGCCGGCGACGAACCTGAAGAAGATCGGCATCGTCGGCGCCGGCTTCATGGGCGCCGGCATTGCGCAGGTCTCCGCCGCGGTAGGCCTCAACGTCGTGCTGGTCGATCGCGATCAAGAAACCGCCGACAAAGGCAAGGCCGGTCTCCATAAAGCGATGTCGGATCGCGTCATGAAAGGCCGCATGAAGGGCGCCGAACGCGACGCCCTCTTGGAGAAGATCACGGCCACCGCCGACTATGCCGCGCTAAAGGACTGCGACCTGATCATCGAAGCCGTGTTCGAGGACCGCAAGGTCAAGGCCGACGTGATCAAGAAGATCGAGGCGGTGATCGGCGACAAGGCCATCTTCGCCTCCAACACTTCGACACTGCCGATCACTTCGCTGGCTGCCGAATTCAAGGATCAGAAGCGCTTCATCGGCATTCACTTCTTCTCGCCGGTCGACCGCATGATGCTGGTCGAAGTCATCATGGGCAAGGAAACCGGCGATGCGGCGCTCGCCACCGCGCTCGATTTCATCCGCGCCATCCGCAAGACGCCGATCGTGGTCAACGACACGCGTGGCTTCTACGCCAATCGCTGCGTGCTCGCTTATATCCAGGAAGGACACCTGATGTTCCTGGAAGGCATTCCGGCGGCGATGATCGAGAACACCGCGCGCATGGCCGGCATGCCGGTCGGGCCGCTGTCGCTCAACGACGAGACGGGCGTCGATCTCGGCCTGAAGATTCTGCGCGCCACCGAAGCTGATCTCGGCGCCGGCGCGGTCAATCCCGGCATGAAGAAGCTGCTGGAGGATCTGGTGGAAAAGAACCAGCGCCTCGGCCGCAAGAACGGCAAGGGCTTCTACGACTATCCGCAGGGCCAGCCCAAGAAGTTGTGGCCGGGCCTCGCCGAGCTGTCGCCGAAGAAGCTGTCGCGTGACGAGGTCGAGGCCATCGACGTCGAGGAGCTCAAGCAGCGCTTCCTGGTGGCGCAGGCGGTCGAAGCCGCGCGCACCTTCGAGGAGCATGTCGTCACCGACGTGCGCGAGGCCGATGTCGGCTCCATCCTCGGCTGGGGCTTTGCGCCCTTCACCGGCGGCGCGCTGTCCTACATCGACATGATGGGCACGAAGAAATTCGTCGCTTTGTGCAGGAAGCTGGAAGCCAAATACGGCAAGCGCTTCGCGCCGGGTAAGCAACTCGTCGAGATGGCCGAGAAGGGCGAGAGCTTCCACACCCGCTTCGCACCGAAGAAGAAGGCGGCGTAGGTTCGCGCCATCATGGCCCGCATCTCCTCCGTCATGGTCCGCGAAGGCGGACCATCCAGCTCTTGCGGCTAACGCGGCGCCTTACGACGAAGCGCTGGATCACCCGCCTTCGCGGGTGATGACACATAAATGCCGTACGCAGTTGACGTCATCGTCCGCGAAGGC
The DNA here is from genome assembly GCF_005153485.1 of Pseudolabrys sp. FHR47. Taxonomy (NCBI): domain Bacteria; kingdom Pseudomonadati; phylum Pseudomonadota; class Alphaproteobacteria; order Hyphomicrobiales; family Xanthobacteraceae; genus Pseudolabrys; species Pseudolabrys sp. FHR47. Next base: position 4,133,979 of record NZ_CP039740.1, on the reverse strand, counting down.
GGACGATCCAGCCCTATGGGCGGCGATCGTTATTTTTGGGTTTATATATTGGCGAGCAAGATCGGCGGCACGCTTTATATTGGCGTGACAAGCGACCTCGTTCGTCGCGTTTATCAGCACCGCGAAAGTATGGCGGCGGGTTTCACCAAGAAATACGACGTTCATCGACTGGTTCACTTCGAGCAGTTCGATGACGCCGAGAACGCTATTCGGCGAGAGAAGCGGTTGAAAGCCTGGAATCGGGCATGGAAGATCAGGCTGATTGAAGAGAACAATCCGAACTGGATTGACCTTTACTACCAGATTTCTCAGCCTTAGCTGTCATGGTCCGCGCAGGCGGACCCATCCAGCTCTTGCGGCAACCATGCGCTTTGCGATGAAGCGCTGGATCACCCGCTTTCGCGGGTGATGACGGAGATGGGCGGTTGTCTCTCGCTGTCATGGTCCGCGTAGGCGGACCATCCAGCGCTTGCGGCTAACACGGCGCCTGACACGAAGCGCTGGATCGCCCGCCTTCGCGGGCGATGACGCCCAGTCCGGCGCGTGCGCTTCCGCCTCACCTCACACCCGATACAACCTCACCGCCGTATCGTGCAGCACGGCGCGGCGGTCGGCGTCCGGATAAGAAGCCAGCGCGGCGCGGATCGCGGTGACGATCGAGGCATAGTCGGTCCACAGGCTCTCGACCGGGAAGTTCGAGCCCCACACGCAGCGCTGCGCGCCGAACAATTCCAGCGTCTCACCGACAATGTCGGCGATGTGCTGCGGGTCGTTGCGCCGGATGAAAGTGCCAAGCCCGGAGAACTTGGTGTGCATGTTGGGCTCACCGGCCAGCCGCTTCATGCCCTCGCGCCAGGCCTTGCGGCCCTCTAGCGAGCGGTCTTCCAGCATGCCGGCATGTTCCAGCACGATGGTGATGCCGGGAAACGCCTTGGCGAGCGCCGCGCCGTCGGCCATCTGCGAGGCGAACACCTGCAGTTCGAACAGCCAGCCGCGCTCCTGAAGCAACGCGAAGTTCTTGCGGAACATCGGCGTGTTCATCTCGACGGGCGTCGGCGCGAATTTGTATTGCGGGTTGGTGTGCCAGTGCAGTTGCTGGCGCACGCCGCGCATCAGCGCTGACGCCTTGGCCTGCGCTGCCATCACCTGCGGTGCATCCTCGTTCTGTAGATTGACGAAAGAGACGATGGCGTGCGGCCAGCCGCTGCGGCTCGCGGCCTCCTGCACGTATTCGACTTCCTCGATCTCGCGGCCCGGCAGCCAGTTGGTCTGTACATAGACCGACTTGACGACGCCGGTGCCTTTGAGATCCGCGAGGAAGTCCTCGACCGGATAATCGCGCCGCAGCCCTTCATATTCGCCGAAGATCCGCGGCACCGCCGGACCCTGCAGCCAGGGCTGGTCGGCATGGCGCCAGATGTGGTGATGCGCGTCGATAATCGGTTCCATGCAGTCCCTCGTACAGCAGTGGAAATGGGTTCGCCTGAGGCCTTTCAGCCGGCAGCGTGGCATCCATGAGCGCGCGGGAAAAGCCGCCCGGTGGTCGCGGCTACGCTGGGCGTCTTATTTTCTGACAACCTCGCCGGCTACATCACCACCGTCAGCCGTTTCGCGGCGCGGGTGATGCCCGTATAGAGCCAGCGCTGGCGCGATTCCTGAAACGCGAACGACTCGTCGAACAACACGACGTCGTCCCATTGCGAGCCTTGCGCCTTGTGCACCGTGAGCACGTAGCCGTAATCGAATTCGTCATAGGGTTTGCGGCGCGGCCAGTCGATCTGCTCGATGCCGCCGGTGAAGCATTCCGGCCGCACCGACACCTTGACGCCGCGCGTCGCGGTCTCGTCGTCGGGCATCAGGCGCAAGGTCATGATGCCGGTTTTGCGGCCGCCGCGTTCCTTCACCGACCAGAGGCCGCCATTGAACAGTGCTTTCTTGCGGTTGTTGCGCAGGCACACCAGCTTGTCGCCGGCTTCCGGCATCGGGTCCTTGAAGCCGCGACGCTCGCGCATGCGCTGGTTATACGCGCGGCGCGTATTGTTGCGGCCGACCAGCACCTGGTCGGCCTCGAGCACGCGCTGCGGATCGAGGTCGCTCTTGCTGACGACCTCGGTCTCGCCATAGCGGCCGGGCTCGAGATACTCCCCTGCACGAATGTCCATCGACAGGCGGATGATCGGATTGTCCTGCGCCTGACGATGTACTTCGGTGAGCATCACGTCGGGCTCGTGCTCGGTGAAGAAGCCGCCGCCATTGGCGCCTGTGGTGATCGGCGGCAATTGCGCCGGGTCGCCCAGCACCAGCAGCGGCACGCCGAACGACAACAGGTCGCGGCCCAGCTCGGCATCGACCATCGAGCACTCGTCAATGATGATGAGCGAGGCTTTGGACGCCGGCGCTTCGTCCCACAAATCGAAGCTGGGGATTTCCTCGCCGCTCTCGCGTGCGCGGTAGATCAGCGAATGGATGGTGGTGGCGCCGCGGCAGCCTTTGCCGCGCATCACCGAGGCCGCCTTGCCGGTGAACGCGGCGAATTTCACCTCGCCGTCGACCGCTTCGGCGAGGTGGGTGGCGAGCGTGGTCTTGCCGGTGCCGGCATAGCCGAACAGGCGAAAAATCTGCGGCGTCGAGCCTGTGCCCGGCTTGGCCTTCAGCCAGGCCGAGACGGCTTGCAGCGCATCATCTTGATGGGGCGTGAATTGCATGGGCTTCCAGTTGTTGGCCGGATGAATAGAGCATGGCGGCCGGATGGCAAAGAACAAATTGGGAACCGGGGCTATCCAGCGGCACGGCACCAGACCGGCCTCATCCTGAGGAGCCCGCGAAGCGGGCGTCTCGAAGGACGAGGCCGCCCCATCCATCGAGACGCCGCCTTTGGCGGCTCCTCAGGATGAGGCGGATCAACGCACAAGGAATTCTGTCTTGACGCGCCGCTTGCTTCCAGCATATATTCCCAACCCTCTCTCCGCCTCACCCGGCGCCGTCATGACGCGCCGGGGTGGGCGGGAAGGGCGGGGCGCCGACAATGCGCCTCGTGACAATCGGGCCGGCCGGTGGCCGGTTCGATGGTGGAGCGCCGGGAGGCGCAGCGCCGTGGCGGCGGGATTAGCAACCCCGTCGTTCCCCGGCGCGTGCGTCTCCGTTGCGGGGAGTAGCGCCCCCGCAGCGAAGGCGCGCGGCCGTCCCGATCGCAAGGGATGGCCAAAGGGCGCCGTAGCGCAGCGCCCTGGCGCCTCCCGGCGCTCCATCCCTTCAAGGGAAGGAAAAAGGGGCAGGCCCGCCCGGGCCCTTCAAAGAACAGGGCCGTCCGCGCACGTCTGGTCGGCGGGCCGAATTTCTCACCCCAACGAAAACGGCACTTCCCTCTGTCATCAGCCTGTCGTAATATGTCGATATGTCTCGACATATGGATATCAACGAAGCCGAAGCCGTCTTCGCAGCGCTCGCCCAGCCGACGCGGCTGAAGGCTTTTCGCACGCTATTGGCCAGCCATCCGAATGGCCTGCCGGCGGGCGAGATATCCAGCACCTGCGAGGTGCCGCACAACACGATGTCCACGCATCTGTCGGTTCTTCATCGCGCCGGCCTCGTCACCGTCGAACGTGACGGCCGGTCGATGAACTACCGCGCCGATCTGCGGACTTTCCGTGAACTCCTTCGATTCCTGGCCAGCGATTGCTGCAATGGGCGGCCGGAAATCTGCGGCGATCTCGCGCGGCTCATTCCCGAAGAGGTCGATGACATGGATCAGAACACTCACGCGCCCGCCTTCAACGTGCTCTTCTTGTGCACGCAGAATTCCGCCCGCTCGATCATGGCCGAGGCTTTGCTCGAAAAGATCGGCAAGGGTCGCTTCAACGCCTATTCGGCCGGCTCCGCGCCGGCCGCGCAACCGATGCCTGAGGTCATTGAACGCCTCAAGGCGCTCGGCCACGATGTCAGTAATCTGCGCAGCAAGTCCTGGAACGAATTCACCGGGCCCGAGGCGCCGCGCATGGATTTCGTCATCGCGCTTTGCGACACGCTGCAAGGGCAGGTCTGCCCGGATTTCGGCAATAAGGCGATGACCGCGGCCTGGCCGCTGCCCGATCCCGCCAAGTTCACAGGCACGGCGACGGAGCGGACGACGCTGCTCAACGAGCTCTACGCCATGATCCGTCGCCGGCTCGAAGCCTTCACCAGCCTGCCGTTTTCATCGCTCGACAAGATCGCGCTCGGGCTGCGGCTCGACGAAATCGGCGATACGGCGCGCGTCTGATCCGAAGGATCGAACAAAATGGCAATCGGAATTAACGGCATGGGCCGTATCGGCCGGCTCGCGCTGCGGGCCGCGTTCGGCGGCATCCGGCGCGGTCCTGACGATCCGCGGGCCGGCAACCGGCTCGATATCGTGCACATCAACGAACTCAAGGGCGGCGCGGCGGCAACCGCGCATCTTCTGGAGTTCGACAGCATCCATGGCCGTTGGCACGCTTCGTTCGCGGTGGAAGACGAGAGCGCGATCATCGTCGATGGCCGCCGGATGGGTTTCAGCGCGGCGGCACAGCCGGGCGACGTCGCCTGGGGCGATCTCGGCTGCGATATCGTGCTCGAATGCACCGGCAAGTTTCTCAAGCCGGAGCAATTACAGGCCTATTTCGATCGCGGCGTGAAGCGCGTCATCGTCGCAGCTCCTGTGAAGGACGATCGCGCGCTCAATGTGGTCGTCGGCGTCAACGACCACCTTTACGATCCCGAGCGCCATCGCCTGTTGACCGCGGCATCCTGCACCACCAACTGCCTCGCGCCGGTCGTCAAGGTCATCCACGAAGCGATCGGCATTCGCCACGGCCAGATCACGACCATCCACGATCCGACCAACACCAATGTCGTTGTCGATGCCCCGCACAAGGATCTGCGCCGTGCGCGCTCGGCCATGCTGTCGCTGCAGCCGACCACGACCGGCAGTGCGACGGCGATTGCGCTCATCTATCCGGAATTGAAGGGCAAGCTGAACGGTCATGCCGTCCGTGCGCCGGTGCTCAATGCGAGCCTGACCGATTGCGTCTTCGAACTGGCGCGTCCGACGACCGTCACCGAGGTCAATGCGCTGTTCGACGCCGCCGCCAAGGGGTCGCTGGCCGGCATTCTCGGCATGGAGCACCGGCCGCTGGTATCGGCCGACTACAACAACGATCCGCGCAGCTCCATCGTCGATGCGCTCTCGACGATGGTCACCGACGAGACGCTTCTCAAGGTCTATGCCTGGTACGACAACGAAGTCGGCTATGCCTGCCGCATGGTTGACCTTGCCAACATCGTCATCAGAGCTGGTGCGTGACGTCGATGGTCAGGAACTACCTCATCGTCACGGCGTCCTACTGGGGCTTCACGCTCGTCGATGGCGCCTTGCGCATGCTGGTGTTGCTGCACTTTTTCCGGCTCGGCTATACGCCTTTTGCGCTCGCCTTCCTGTTCCTGCTGTATGAAGCCGCCGGCATCGCCGCCAATCTGGGCGGCGGCTGGCTGGCCTCGCGCTTCGGCATCCCGCGCATGCTCGCAGTCGGCCAGTCGCTGCAGATCGCCGGCCTCATCATGCTGTCGCTGCTCGATCCCGGCTGGAGCGCCGCGGCGTCGGTGGCCTGGGTCGTCGCCGCGCAGGGCATCGCCGGCGTCGCCAAGGACGTGACCAAGACGGCGTCGAAATCGGCGATCAAGGCAACCTCTGCTGAAGGCAGCGGGCAGCTGTTCAAGTGGGTCGCGTGGTTCACCGGTTCGAAGAACGCGATGAAGGGCGTCGGCTTCTTCGTCGGCGGCCTGCTGCTCGAATTGGTGGGTTTCCGGCCCGCGCTCTGGCTGATGGCCGCGCTGCTCGCGGTCATTCTCGTCGTCGGCTTGCTGTCGCTGCCGCGTGCGCTCGGCAAGGCCAAGTCGTCGAAAAGCATAAAGGAGCTTTTCGGCAAGTCGCGCGGCGTTAATCTGTTGGCGGCGGCGCGCATTTTCATGTTCGGTGCGCGCGATGTCTGGTTCGTCGTCGGCCTTCCGGTTTTTCTCTATGCCAGTGGCTGGCGCTTTCTGGAGGTCGGCGGCTTTCTCGCCGCCTGGACCATCGCTTACGGAGGCATTCAGGCCATCGCGCCGGCTTTGGTTACGCGCAGTGCTGACGGGTTGAGCCGTGAAATTCCTGCCGCACGACTTTGGGCGGCGCTCCTTGCCGCGGTGCCGATCGCTTTGGTCTTCGTTATGCAGGCGCCCGGTCTGTGGCGGCCCGATATCATTCTTGTCTGCGGCCTGGCGCTGTTCGGGCTGCCCTTTGCGGTCAACTCGTCGCTGCACTCCTACCTGATCCTGGCCTATGCCGGGTCGGAGAAGGCGGCCGAAGACGTAGGCTTTTACTATGCCGCCAATGCGACCGGGCGGCTGATGGGAATCCTGCTTTCCGGTCTTCTCTATCAAGTGGGCGGCATCACGGCCTGCCTGATCGGTTCGGCCGTCATGCTGGTCATCTGCTGGCTGATCACTTTTCTGTTGCCCCCAAGCGCGGCGACGACCGCACCGCAACAGCGTATGGCCTGAAAGGTTCAATGACCCTCTTCGAACGTTATCTGACCCTCTGGGTCGCGCTCTGCATCGTCGCCGGCATTGCGCTCGGTCATCTGATGCCGCCCGTATTTCAGGCCATCGGTGCGGCCGAGATCGCGCGCGTCAATCTGCCGGTCGCGGTCCTGATCTGGCTGATGATCGTGCCGATGCTGGTCAAGATCGACTTTGCCGCGCTCGGCAAGGTGAAGGAGCACTGGCGCGGCATCGGCGTGACCTTGTTCATCAATTGGGCGGTCAAGCCGTTTTCGATGGCGGCGCTCGGTTGGCTATTCATCGGCTATCTGTTCCGGCCTTACCTTCCGGCGGATCAGATCAACTCCTATATCGCCGGCCTCATTCTGCTCGCCGCCGCGCCCTGCACGGCGATGGTGTTCGTGTGGAGCAACCTCACCAAAGGCGAGCCGCATTTCACACTGTCCCAGGTGGCGCTGAACGACACCATCATGGTGTTCGCCTTCGCGCCCATCGTTGGCCTGCTGCTCGGCCTGTCGGCGATCACGGTGCCTTGGGACACGTTGGTTCTGTCGGTGGTGCTCTATATCGTCGTGCCGGTATTCGCGGCCCAGTTATTGCGCCGGCGCATATTGGCGGCAGGCGGCAGGGCCTCGCTCGAATGGCTACTGGGCAAGTTGCAGCCTCTGTCACTGATCGCGCTGCTGGCGACCTTGGTGCTGCTGTTCGGATTCCAGGGCGACCAGATTCTGGCGCAGCCGCTGATCATTGCCCTGCTGGCGGTGCCGATCCTGATCCAGGTCTATTTCAATGCGGGCCTGGCTTATCTGCTCAACAGGCTGGCCGGCGAGCAGCATTGCGTTGCCGGTCCGTCGGCCTTGATCGGCGCCAGCAATTTCTTCGAGCTTGCGGTGGCGGCGGCGATCAGCCTGTTCGGCTTCAATTCCGGCGCGGCGCTGGCGACGGTGGTTGGGGTCCTGATCGAAGTCCCGGTCATGCTGACCGTGGTCGCGATCGTCAACCGCAGTCGTGGCTGGTACGAGCGGGGTTCGGGGGATAAGCGCAAAGCCGCGAAGGCTTGAATTCCGCTCGCCGGTGAAGGCCGCCTGCGCATGGCGCCCTTCCGTCTCCCGCATTGCCCTTTGCCGCGCCGCATGGTTAGTTCGCGGCCCAATTTGCCGGACCTATCCTCGATGGCGCGCGACCAGATCGATATGACCCCGCTCGAGACGCGCGACGAACTCGTCGCCTGGCTCGAGGCAGGCTGCAAGCCGAAGACGCAGTGGCGCGTCGGCACCGAGCACGAGAAATTCGTCTTCACGCTTCACGATCACAAACCGGTGCCCTATGCCGGCCATCAGTCGATCCGCGCGCTGCTCGACGGCATGAACGGCCTGCTCGGCTGGGAGCCGATCATGGAGGGCGACAACATCATCGGCATGTTCGACGTCACCGGGGGCGGCGCCATATCGCTGGAGCCGGGCGGTCAGTTCGAACTGTCCGGCGCCCCGGTTGAGACCGTGCATCAAACCTGCTCGGAGCTGATGTCGCATCTGGCGCAAGTGCGCGAGGTGGCTAAGCCTCTCGGCATCGGCTTCCTCGGTCTGGGCATGACGCCGACCTGGTCGCGCGCCGACATGCCGGTGATGCCCAAGGGCCGATATAAGATTATGACGAACTACATGCCGAAGGTCGGCACGCGCGGCCTCGACATGATGTATCGCACCTGCACGGTGCAATCGAACCTCGACTTCTCCTCGGAAGCCGACATGGTCAAGAAGCTGCGCGTGTCGCTGGCGCTGCAGCCGGTCGCCACCGCCTTGTTCGCCAATTCGCCATTCACTGAAGGTCGGCCCAACGGCTACCTGTCGGCGCGCTCGGAAATCTGGCGTGACACCGACAACAACCGCGCCGGCATGCTGCCCTTCGCGTTTGAAGATGGCATGGGCTTCGAACGCTATGTCGATTATGCGCTCGACGTGCCGATGTATTTCATCAAGCGCGGCGACAGCTATATCGACGCCTCCGGCAAGTCTTTCCGGGATTTCTTCGCCGGCAAGCTCGACATCCTGCCGGGTGAGCGGCCGACCATTTCCGACTGGGCCAACCATCTCTCGACCATCTTCCCCGAGGTACGTCTCAAGCGCTATCTGGAAATGCGCGGTGCTGATGGCGGGCCGTGGCGGCGTCTGCCGTCGCTGTCGGCTTACTGGGTCGGCATCTTCTATGATGACGACGCGCTTGATGCCTGCTGGCAGATGGTCAAGGACTGGACCGCGCAAGAGCGCCAGAAGCTGCGCGACGATGTACCCAGGCTCGGCTTCAGGGCCGAAATTCGCGGCCGCAATGTGCTGACTTTGGCTCAGGAGACCTTGCGCATCGCGGCGCGCGGGCTGGCCCGCCGGAAAAGGCTCGACCGCAACGGCCGCGACGAGACGCGCTATCTGCGCCCGCTCGAGGAATCGGTCGCGCGCGGCATCACGCCGGCCGAGGAGCTGCTCGAGAAATTCCACGGCGAGTGGGGCGGCAACGTCGATCGCATTTATGATGAGTATATGTATTGAGAGGCGGGATGAATGGCCAAATCCACGCCCGCGACGCTCGCGCTTGAGAAGGCCAAGGTCGCCTTCAAGCTGCACGAATACGACTACGATCCGAATGCCGAACGCATCGGCATGCAGGCGGCCGAAGCGCTCGGCATCGACCCCGCGCGGCTGCTCAAAACTCTCATGGCCAAAGCCGGCAATGACGTCGTCTGCGTGCTCGCGCCATCCGACCGCGAAGTGAATCTCAAGCGGCTCGCTTCAGCGGCTGGCGCGAAGAGCGCGGCCATGATGGGCGCGGCGGATGCCGAGCGGATCACCGGCTATCACGTCGGCGGCATCTCGCCCTTCGGACAGAAGAAGCGGGCCCGTGCCTTTATCGACCAGTCGGCACTGCAGTTCCCGACCATCCTGTGCAATGGCGGCCGCCGCGGCCTGCAGGTGGAACTGGCGCCGGCGGACCTGGTTCGCGTCCTCAACGCGACGGCGGCGGATATCTGCTGATCAGCGCGGCTTTCGCTGCCTGAATCGGGTTGTGCGGCGACGCCACTGCGGGCACAAGCGCCGCTGCCATGACATCGAACCCGTCCGACATGCAATCAACCACCAAACCCGCCGTCAGCCGCGATCCCAATACGCGCGCGCTGACGCCGCTCGATTACGGCCTTTATGCCACCTCGGTGCTGGTCTGGGGCGTGTCCTGGATCGCCATGCACTATCAGGTCGGCACGGTCGCGCCCGAGGTGTCGGTGGTCTGGCGTTTTACGATTGCCGCGCCGCTGATGTTCGTGGCGGCCATGGCGCGCGGCGAGTCCTTGCGATTTCCGCTCGCCGATCACCGCTATCTGATCGGATTGGGCATCGGGATATTCTCGACCAATTTCATTCTCTTCTACCACGCCGCCCAGTATGTGGCCTCGGGCCTTCTGTCGATCGTCTTTTCGCTCGCATCGGTTGGCAATGTCGTTCTCGGCGCGCTGGTCTTCGGCGCACGCATCGAGCGCCGCACCGTCATCGGTGGCATGCTCGGCGTCGCCGGTGTCGCCGCGATGTTTTATCCGGAACTCGGCGGCCTTAGTTTTGACGGCACGGCGATGCTGGGGCTCTTGCTGGCGCTCGGCGGCACGACGTCATTCTGCCTCGCCAACATGATCTCGGTCGCGGCGCAGCGGCGACGCCTGCCGATTTTCGCTTCGACGGCCTGGGGTATGACCTATGGCGCCGCTTTCGTAACGCTCGTCGCGCTGGCCCGCGGCCAGTCCTTCACGATCGACTGGAGCGTCACTTATCTCGGAGGCCTCGCTTATCTGTCGATCCTGGGATCGTTCGTCGCCTTCGGTGTCTATTTCACCTTGCTGGGGCGCATCGGCGCCGCGCGCACCGGTTACACCACGGTCATGTATCCCGTGGTCGCGCTCGTCGTCTCGACCTTCTTCGAGGACTACCGCTGGAGCTTGCTGGCGGCCTGCGGTCTCGCCGCCGTGCTACTCGGCAATGTGCTGATCCTGCGCGCGCCGAAACAATAGCGCGACGGCTCGCGAAGTTACTCGGCCGCGATCGCCGCTTCCGAGAGGTTGTCGAGCGAGGAGATGATGTGCTCGGCCAGCGCGTTCGCCAGAGTCGAGCTTTCATGAGCATTGCGTACCAGGCCGATCTGGCAGCTCGGCAGATCGGGATAGCCGTCGGCGGGCGTGAGGACGCGCATGCCGGGACGTAGGCCCGATTCCGCGAGCACCGAAACGGCAAGGCCCGACAGGACGGCGGCGGCGACCGCGCCGGCATTCGAGCTTGAATAGAGCAGACGATAGGGACGGCCCATCGTGTCGAGCCGCTCAATGGCGGTGCGCCGCCAGGCGCAGGTCGGGCGGCCGAGCGCCAGCGGCACGGTCTCCTCGGTATGCGCGGCGTGGCGGTTGGACGTCACCCACAGCAGCCGCTCGCGGCGGAAGGTCTCGGCGGCACGCTGCGACTCGCAATTGGTGACAATGGCGAGATCGATCTCGTTGGCGTCGATACGCTCCCACAGATCGGAGGACGGCTCGCAGATCACCGACAGTTCGACGCCGGGATAGGCGCGCGAGAACCGCGCCATGATTTCGGGCAGATAGCGGTCGGCGTAATCGTCCGGCACGCCGAGCCGCACGCGGCCTGACAGCTCTTCGTCGCCGAACGCCGCGATCGTCTCCAGATTCAGTTTGATGATGCGCCGTGCGTAGTCGAGCAGGCGTTGGCCATCCTCGGTCAGCTTGGAGGCGCGTCCGTCGCGCACGAACACCGGGCGATCGAGCCGCTCTTCCAGCCGCTTCATCTGCATGGACACCGCGGACTGCGTCTTGTTCACGACCTCGGCCGCTTTGGTGAAGCTTCCCGTTTCGGCGATCGCAATAAAAGTGCGGAGCTGGTCGGCGTCGAGCAGGGCGGTCATGGGCAACTCCTGACAAATCCGGGCTTTTGGCCGGTCGGCCGCGATATCATCATTCCTGATTGGTCAGATTAAAAACATTCGTTTCACTAATCAATACCGCAGGCGCATATTGAGCGTGCCGGCAAGGAATCGGGTGGCCCGCCGGCCCGATCTTGGCGATTGACGCCTTGATCGTGCGCATGAAATGGAGATGACCATGACGACCGCATACCCCGTTTTGCCGCTTGCCGCCGGTACCCTGGCCCGCGCTCTGGGTAACGCCTTCAATCTCGTGGTCGTCTCGGTCAAAGCCGTCGCTCGCGCCATCCGCCACCGCCGCGACGCCCAGATGCTCGCCAGCCTCGACGGCCGCATGCTCGCCGACATCGGCATCACCCGCGCGGATGTGCACGACGCCTTCTCCGAGCCGCTATGGGCGGATCCGACGGCGTTGCTTTCGGAACGGGCCATCGAGCGCCGGATCAATCGCGCCCGGTTGCGCGTCGTCACCTGGGAAGGCGACAGCAAGGCCTTCCGTCGTCCGCCGACGAACCGGCCGGCGCGCCAGGCAATCTAAGAAACACGGAGCGCGCCAATCCGCGCGCTCCCGATAAACGGCCGATCCCTCTCATCGGCCGTCGATCCGAGACCAACGCGAAATTCCCCTCTCGCGCCGGATCAATAAGCGCCCGCTGGCCCCTCCGGCGGGCGCTTTTATTTTAGGAAAGCGCTCAGGGCCAACCTGCAATCGCTGTGGTCAGCAAATCCCGGCGATCCTTGACGACGCCGATCTTCACGCCGAGCCGGGTGATCCGGACGATCTCGTTGCCGCTGAGCGCGCGGTCGCAATTCATGTGCGTCGGCGCGATGAAGAATTCGGCCTGGCTCCAGTCCGACACCCATTGCAGGCGCGAATTGGCTTCTTTCTCGAAAGGCAGGCGGTCGCCGCACACCGCGACCGTATAGCGTTGCGGGTGGTCGCCGGTGGCGTCGATCTTCGCGATATAGGCTTCAAGATCGGTCACCGCTTCCGGCATGATTGTCACCCAATAGTCACCCACATAGCGCCCGGAGGCGCCCGGCAGTCCGCCGACCAGCGGGTTGTAGAAAAGATACTGATAGGGATGCAGCGCGATGAGCAGCCCGGTGTTCCAGGTCAACCAGCCAACGATCGCAAGCCCCGCTGCGCGCGACAGCCAAGGCCGCAACGCGCCCAGTTGTGTCAGCGCCGTGTCGAATCCAATGCCGGCCAGTGCGGTAAACACCGGCACCACGAACAGGAAGTGCCGCAGCCCGCAGAATGCCGGTCCTCGATCGATGACCTGGCACAGCACCGGGAAGACGCCGATCGCCACCAACAGCAGCGTTTCATTGCGGCGGCGCAAGGCTTCCGTCGATTTGCCGTCGCGTGGCCACATTATGAAGCCCAGCGCAACGATGGCGCCGGTGAGAATGATCAGCGGCACCTTGTAGAGAAGATAGGCCGGTACGTACCAGCGCGGCACGTTGGCCATCTCATAGACCTGGCCATCGAGCAAGGTACGGATTTGATAGTGAAACGCGCCAAAGTCGATGAGGCCGCGGATCGGATTGAGCGGCGATAGCGCCGACCATGGCCATGCCAGGAGCATGATGGCGTAGCCGATGAGAAAAGCCGGCAGCAGCGCCGTAATCGAACGGGCCGAGAATTCGAATGCGTTGCGCCAGTTGCCGCGCCAGCGCGGCCCGCTGATGAGGATGGCGAGTGCGGCATAGCCAATCAGCAGCAGGCCGAGCACGCGGATGCCGAGCGCACAGCCGAGGAAGACACCGAACCAGATGACATCGCTCCAGCGTGGCCGCGGCAGATCGCGGCTCATGCGCAGCAGGAAGAAGGTTGCCGCCATCATCGCTGCGGCGAACGGAATGTCCTTGGTGTGATTGAAGATCGAGCCATACCACGGTCCGCACACCGCAAGCGCGAAGGCGGCGATCGCCGCCGCGCGCGGCCCGGCGACGAGACGTGCGGTGGCCCAGGCGGCAACGATGCCGCCAAGGCCGGTGAGAGCGCACAGAATATGGCGGATGGTGTAGGGCTCGATCGCAGGGAGCAGGCGTTGCGTCAGCACCGCGGTAACGTCGAACAGGCCGCCGTACAGGTAGAGATTGACGAAATGAAACAGCGTGCGGTCTTTGAAACCGCTGGTGTAGTAGGCGACGATCATCTCGCCGTAGCGCTGCTGGACGGCCTCGTCGTTGGTGATGGCGTAGGAATCGAAGGTTGCAAAGACAAGTGCGATCAGCGCCGCGAAAAGCGCTATCGACGCTAGGTCGTAGCGATCACGCGCGGCCAGCCGGTCGCACTGATACGCCAGCGCGCTCGAGAGGCGTTTATACAGACCCGGCATCATGGTGATTTGGCTACGCCGCGGAACCTGAACGGCGGATGACCATACGGCAATGCGCACGGTTCATCGGCTGACCGGACCGAAGCGGCAAGTGCGCCCCCGGCAAATTTCCTCCCCCCATTTGTCTTGACGGGATTTTGTCTTGTTCCGTGGCATCTGTCATGCTGCACCTGCACAAGAAATCGTGCAGGTGTCGGCAACGTGTGGCGGCGCCCGCCGATATTCACGCGCGGGGCGGGAGTGGCAGGTTGGCATGCGACTGAGCTTCGAACCCACCGGGAAAGCGGGCTTGGCGGCTCTTTTTCTGGCGCTGTTAGTCATTGCCCTGGCGATGGGCGGATCGGCGTCCGCCCAGTCCGGCTTCGACCGGCGCGGCGGCGATTATTTTAAATTCGAGGTCAAGAGCGGTGATCCGCAAGTCTGCGCGGCGCGTTGCGAACGCGACGGCCGTTGTCTGGCGTGGAGCTTTTCCTATCCGCGCACGGCCGACGCGGCGGCGACCTGCTGGCTCAAGAACAAGGTGCCGCCGCGCAACGACGATGCCTGCTGCGTCTCCGGGGTGAAGGGCGCCGGCGTCATCGAACCGCGTCTCGGCACGACCGAGTTTTCCATCGACCGCCTCGGCGGCGACTATCGGAATTTCGAATTGCCGCCGGATGCCACCGGCGCGGCTTGTGGCGAGGCCTGCTCGGCGGACAATCGCTGCCGGGCCTGGACCTATGTGCGGCCGGGCTATATCGGCGCATCGGCGCGCTGTTTCCTGAAGGAGCGCATCACCCGGCCGCGGCCGAAGCCGTGTTGTATTTCGGGGGTGGTGCGGTGAAGAGGCCTCTCAGCCCACTCCTCGTCCTGGCCGGGTCAAGCCCGGTGATGACACCGAGGACGGGGATAGATATCACTCGACGCCGCTAAAAAACCGCGACAGCCTCAGCCCCTTCGGCCAGGTCCAGACCGGCTGGTTCTTCATGCCGAGGTCCCATGAGCCGACGATGGCATCGACGCGGCCGATGAGATTGGCGGTCGGCAACATACCGACACCACCGGCGCGCAGGGGCACGCGCGAGTCGGCGGAGTTGTCGCGGTTGTCGCCCATGACGAAGACATGGCCGGACGGCACGACGGTCTCCGGCATATTGTCGAACCGATTGAACGAGGTCAGTTTGAACACGGTGTGTCTGCGGCCGTCGGGCAGCGTCTCGATATAGCGAGCGGCCGGCGCCTGCGAGCCGTCTTCGTTCTCGGCCTGGCCGGTGCCGTCAGGCACCAGTGTCGCCGCTTGTCCATTGATGAAAACGATGCCGCGCTCGAGCCGCACATGGTCGCCGGGCAAAGCGATGACGCGCTTGACCCAGACCTGCGAGCGGTCGCCCGGCCAGCGGAAGACAACGACGTCGCCGCGTTTGGGCAGTGCGCCGAACAGCCGTTCACTCTCAGGCAGCACGACGAAAGAAGGCAGTGAGGCAGTCGAGTAGCCATAGGCGAATTTGGTCGCAAGGAGTTCGTCGCCGATCATCAAGGTGGGTTCCATCGAGCCCGACGGCACGTAGAACGGTTCGGCAAGCGCGGTCTTGGCGACCGTCACGGCGAGCACGATCGAGACGATGTCGATGACGCCCTTGAAGAAGCGCCGCGTGCGCGACGGCGTTTCGGTCGCGATCGGAGTCTCGCTCGCCATCGTTAGCCTCGCGTTACGCCGTGCCGCCGACCGTGATCTTGTCCATGCGCAGCGAGGGCTGGCCGACGCCGACCGGCACGCCCTGGCCGTTCTTGCCGCAGGTGCCGATGCCCGGATCGAGCGCGAAGTCATTGCCGATCATCGTAATGCGGTGCAGGTCGGTCGGGCCATTGCCGATCAGCATGGCGCCCTTGACCGGCGCGGTGATCTTGCCATTTTCGATTCGATACGCCTCGGTGCACTGGAACACGTATTTGCCCGAGGTGATGTCGACCTGGCCGCCGCCGAAATTCACGGCATAGAGCCCGTTCTTCACCGAGGCGATGATCTCGGCCGGCTCATGTGAGCCCGCGAGCATCGCGGTGTTGGTCATGCGCGGCATCGGCATATGCGCGTGCGACTCACGCCGGCCGTTGCCGGTCGGCTTCATGCCCATCAGCCGCGCGTTCTGGCGGTCCTGCATGTAACCGACCAGAATGCCGTCCTCGATCAGCACGGTGCGGTTGGTCGGCGTGCCTTCGTCGTCGATGGTGAGGGAGCCGCGGCGCTGTTGCACCGTGCCGTCGTCGATGACGGTGACGCCCTTGGCGGCAACCTGCTGGCCCATCAGGCCCGCGAAAGCGGAGGTTTTCTTGCGATTGAAGTCGCCCTCGAGGCCGTGACCGACCGCTTCATGCAGCATCACGCCCGGCCAGCCGGAGGCAAGCACGACATCCATCTCGCCGGCGGGCGCCGCGACCGCGGTGAGGTTGACCATGGCTTGACGCACGGCTTCGTCGACGGCGGTCTGCCACATCGACGGTTCGATGAAACGTTCATAGCCCTCGCGGCCGCCGACGCCATAACTGCCGGTTTCCTGACGGTCGCCGTCGCCGGCCACCACCGAGACGTTGAGACGCACCAGCGGGCGGATATCGCGATAGGTCTCGCCATCGGCGCGCAGGATTTCGACGACCTGCCAGGTGGCGGCGATCGACGCGGTGACCTGACGCACGCGCGGGTCCTTGGCGCGAGCATAGGCGTCGATGGTCTCGAGCAGCTTCACCTTCTGGTCGAAGGCCGGCGTACCGAGCGGGTTCACATCGTCGTAGAGCTTGCGGTTGGTGCGGCCCGGCGGCTCGGCATATTTGCCCGAGTAACCGCCCTTCACGGCGCGCACGGCATCGGCGGCGCGGCTGAGCGCACCTTCGGAGAGATCGGACGCATGGGCGTAGCCGACGGCTTCGTCCTTCACCGCGCGCAGGCCGAAGCCTTGCGTGGTGTCGTAGGTCGCCTGCTTGAGGCGACCGTTGTCGAAGGCCAGCGCTTCGGTCTGCTTGTATTCGAGGAACAGTTCGCCGTCATCGGCGCCTTCCAGGCCTCGGTCGATGAGTTCGCGCACCTTGGCCTTGTCGAGCCCGGCGCGGTCGATCAGGGAGGAAGCGGCTGGGTCCATGGTGTTATTGCTCCGGTGAGGCGGCGGTCCCTCGTCAGATAGGGCCTCTGTGGCGATTTGGCGAGGGAAGGGCTGGGAGGAGCGGAAAACTCGGCCGCCAGGACCTTGCGAATTGACTTCGGAGTCATGATATGCGCTTATGCGCATAAGCAAATATGGACTAGGGCCATGAACGCGACCACGATTCTGTCAGCGCTGGCCGAGCCGGTCCGGCTCGAAGCCCTCAGGCTGATTTGGGACGGTAACGAGCACTGCGTCTGCGAACTCATGAAGGCGCTCGGCGCCAGCCAGTCGCGCATGTCGCGCCACATGGCGACGATCAAGGCGGCGGGTCTCGTCACCGATCGCCGCGATGCGCAGTGGGTGCGCTATCGCCGCGCGTCCGATCTGCCGCGGGACGTCATCGCTCTCGTCGACGCGGCGCTGGCCTTGCCGGTCGAGCAGGAAAGGCAAGTGGCATGAGCACCACCACCGTCTCCTGCTGCAAGGGAAGCCCGCCGCCGGTTGCGCCTCGCGCCAGCGAACCCTCGACCGCGAAATGGCTGGCGGCGACCGTGGCCGCGCTCATCCTTTGGGGCCTGGTTTATAGCCAACTGGTCCCGTTCTCGGACTGGGTCGTCGCGCAACTGCCGATCGATCGCGCCAGCCATCTTGGCGATGCCATCAGCTTCTTTGTTTACGACACGCCGAAGGTGTTGATGCTGCTGACGCTGGTGGTGTTCGCCATGGGTCTGGTCCGCAGCTTCTTTTCGCCGGAAAAGACACGGGCGATGCTGGCCGGCAAACATGAAGGCGTCGGCAATGTGCTGTCGGCCGGACTCGGCATCCTTACGCCGTTCTGTTCGTGCTCGGCGGTGCCGTTGTTCATCGGCTTTGTCAGCGCCGGCATTCCGCTCGGCGTCACCTTCTCGTTTCTGATCGCCGCGCCGATGGTCAACGAGGTCGCGCTTGGCCTGTTGTTCGCGCTGGTCGGTTGGAAAGTCGCGCTCACCTATCTCGCCTTCGGCCTCGGCGTCGCCATCATCGCCGGCTGGGTGATCGGCCGCTTTCATCTTGAAGGTTGGCTCGAGGAATGGGTGCGCAATCTGCGCGCCAGCGCCGCCGACCTGCCTCCCGAACAGATCACGGTGGTCGATCGCATCAAGGCCGGTCTCGAAGCCGTCAACGATATCGTCGGCAAGGTCTGGATCTGGATCATCGCCGGTATTGCCGTCGGCGCCTTCATTCATGGCTATGTGCCGTCGAGCCTGCTCGCCGAGATCATGGGGCGTGATGCCTGGTGGTCGGTGCCGGCTGCTGTGGTGATCGGCATTCCGATGTATTCGAACGCCGCCGGCATCATTCCAGTCGTGCAGGCGCTGCTCGCCAAGGGCGCGGCGCTCGGCACCGTGCTCGCCTTCATGATGTCGGTGATCGCGCTGTCGCTGCCGGAGATGATCATTTTGCGCAAGGTGCTGTCGGTCAAATTGATCGCCGTGTTCATCGGCGTCGTTGGCACCGGCATTCTGATGGTCGGCTTCCTGTTCAACGCGCTATTTCAGTAACGGAGGCTTCGCATGAAAGAAGTCAAGGTTCTCGGCCCCGGCTGCAAGCGCTGCGTCGCCACCGCCGAGATGGTGCAATCGCAAGCCGATCAACTCGGCGTGCCGGTGACGATCGAAAAGGTCACCGACTATGCGGCGATTGCCGGCTACGGCATCGCCTCGACGCCGGGCATCGTCATCGACGGCAAGGTCGTGCATGCCGGCGGCTTGCCCAAACAGGAAGACGTGGCGCGCTGGCTGGCGGCCTGAGTAACGTTACGCCGTTCGCGTTGCCGTCCAGATGAAGTGCTTGGCGCCACCATGCGGGCCGTTGGCGCGCAAGGGGAATTCCTTGACCGCGAAGCCGGCCTTTTTCAGCCGCGCCGTGAATTTCGCGTCGGGCGTGGACGACCACACCGCCAGCACGCCGCCCTTGCGCAAGGCCTGATGCGCGGCGGCGAGGCCGGCCGTGTCGTAGAGCGCGTCATTGGCGCTGCGGGTCAGCCCGTCGGGGCCGTTATCGACATCGAGCAGGATGGCGTCATAGGCCGACTTTTTGCCGCGGATCAGTTCGCCGACATCGATCTCGTGAACGGCGACGCGCGGATCGTCGAGGCTGCCGTTGATAAGGTGCGCCAGCGGCCCGCGCGCCCATTTGACAACCGCCGGTACCAATTCGGCGACGAGGATCTCGGCCTTGTCGCCGAGCACCTTCAATGTCGCCTGCAGCGTATAACCCATACCGAGGCCGCCAATCAGCACGCGCGGTTTCTCGCGCGTCTTGATGCCGTCGCAGCCGAAGGTCGCGAGCGCCTTCTCCGTGACGCTCAGGTAGCTGCTCATCAGCTCCTGCTTGTCGAGCATGATGACGAATTCCTTGCCGCGCTGTTTAAGGCGCAGTTCTTTCCGGCCGCCGGGAACGGGTGCGGTATCGAGTACTTTCCAGGGGAGCATTTGTCTTTCGCCAGTCAATGAGCCGGCGCGCTTATGGCGCGAGCCTGGGCGTTTGGCCAGCCGTCTCGGCAATTGCCTGCCGCACTGCAAACAATTCTTCGGCTTTCGCTTTTCCGGGAAAGTCCTAAGATCGCCGGTGCCGCGCCGGCTCGTGAGGGGACTGTGGAAGTCGGAATGCCCAATACGAGACCCAATACAAGAATATGAAATGCGGAATGGGAATGCGCACTCGGAAGTAGCAGTCGGATAACAACAACGGCCAATCACGGCTGAAATCCCTCGGGTCGGCGGACCGGTTCAACAGAGGGGAAATGCCATGAAACGTCGTCAATTCCTGAAAGCCGCCGGTGTCGGACTTGCCGGCTCTGCCGTTGCCGCGCCTGCGATTGCTCAATCGTCACCGACCGTCAAATGGCGGCTTACGGCCAGCTGGCCGAAGTCGCTCGATACGCTCTACGGTGGCTGTGAGTACTTCACCAAGCGTGTTGCGGAAATCACCGACCAGAAATTCCAGATTCAGCCATTCGCCGCCGGCGAAATCGTGCCGGGCCTGCAAGTGCTCGACGCCGTACAAAACGGCACGGTCGAGATGGGCAACACGGCGATGTATTACTATTTCGGCAAGAATCCGGCCTTCACTTTCGGCACGGCGCTGCCCTTCGGTCTCAATCCGCGCATGATGATCTCGTGGGTGCGTCACGGCGGCGGCGAAGAATTGCTCAACGACCTGTTGAAGGAATTCAACTGCATCGGTTTCACGGCTGCCAATACCGGCGCACAAATGGGCGGTTGGTTCCGCAAGGAGATCAACACGACAGACGATCTCAAAGGGTTGAAATTCCGGGTCGGTGGTTTCGCCGGCATGATTTTGTCCAAGCTCGGCACCGTGCCGCAGCAGATCGCAGCCGGCGACATCTATCCCGCGCTGGAGAAGGGCACGATCGATGCCGCCGAATGGGTTGGACCCTATGACGACGAGAAGCTCGGCTTCGTGAAGGTCGCGAAGTACTACTACTATCCGGGCTGGTGGGAAGGCTGCGGCCAGGCCCACAACATCATGAACCTGGCGAAGTGGAACGAACTGCCGAAGTCGTATCAGGCAGCAATCCAAACCGCGTCCTTCGATGCATGGAACTGGACTTTGTCGAAGTACGATGCCGTCAATCCGCCGGCGCTGTTGCGGCTCATCGCGGCGGGCGCGCAGCTCCGCGCATTCCCGCAGCCGGTTCTCGAGGACTGCTACAAGGCAGCCAACGGGATCTACGACGAACTGTCGAAGACCAATCCGCACTTCAAGAAGATGTATGAGAGCCTGGTGCCGTTCCGGTCGGCCTCCTACGCCTGGCTGCAGGTCGCGGAACTCGGCTTCGACAGCTTCCAGATCAGGATGCGCGCGCGCAGCTGATGCGTGAATGAGACGCGGCCCGGCAGCGCATTCCGCTGCCGGGCCGTTTTTCTAACCATCGCCGGCGATGTCGTCAGGCGGCGGTGCTGCCGGCTTCCGGCTTGAACTGCTCGTAAGCCTCGAGCGCGTGGGTGGCGTACATCACCGACGGCCCGGCGCCCATGTAGATCGCCATGCCGAGCGTTTCGACGACTTCCTCGCGGGTGGCGCCGTGGTCGAGCGCCGCCTTGACGTGGAAGCCGATGCAGTCGTCGCAGCGGATCGCCACCGAGATGCCGAGCGCGATCAGTTCCTTGGCCTTGGCGTCGAGCGCCTGCGGCGCCAGAGCGGCCTGCGCGAGACCCGAGAACGCCTTCATCACGTTCGGCGTATCGCCGCGCAAGGCGCGCATCAGCGCCTTGATCTCGTCGGTGTGGGAAGACCACTGTTTCATCGACCAATCCTCCGGTTACGACGACGATAGTCGCCTCCGCCGGAGTGGCTTTGACGGAAATCAATCGTGGCGGAACGCGATGCTCACCGCGCCGATCGGATCGAGCGTGTGGCCGAAGTCCATATCGTCGTTCTCGAGCATCTGCGGCGGCGTGATCGAGCCAGTGATGATGACGTCGCCCGGCAGGAGCGTTTCGCCAAAGGCCGCGAGCGTCGCCGCGACATGCGCGACGATGTCGACCACCTTGCCGGTCAGTACTTCGGGATCGGTCGTCGTATTGATGAGCGCGCCGCGTCGCGTCACCTTCGAGGTGAGGCCCTCGATCGAGCCGCCGGCCCGCGCCGTGTCGCCGACGACGACGTGACGCTGGAACACGTCGCCTTCGAGAATGACGTCGAGATTATCCGGCGTCGGCAGGACATCCATGTCCGCGATCTCGATGGCCGGCATGATCTCCTTGATCGCAGCGCGCACTTCGTCGGCGGAGGCGCCGGGTTTCGGCGTCGCTGCCATGCGAACGGCGATCTCTGCTTCGGCCACCGGCCGCACATAACCCTTGATTGACAGCGTGCCGCCGGGGGCGATGAGCGCGTTCCGCATCAGATAGCCGACGATCGGCGCTTGCAGCCCGAGCTTTTCCATCATCGCCGGCGCGCCGAGCCCGACCTTCCAGCCGAGCGGCTTTTCGCCGGCGGCGATCCGCGCACGACGTTTGGCAAGCTGCGGCGGCATGCCCTTTCGGATGAGCGGGTGATCCCAGGCACTCATGGTCGAATCCCCAACGTCGTTATGCTGGCTTGTTAGCGTTGCCGGTCAGAATTCGTGAATAGAGCGGCAGGTCGACATTGCCGCCGGACAGAACGATGCCGACTCGTTTGCCGCGCATTTTGTCTTTTTCGCTGAGCAGGGCCGCGAGCGCGGCCGCGCCGGCGCCTTCGGCGAGGTTATGCGTATCGCGATAGAGAATGCGCATCGCTTCGGCGACATCGTCGTCGGACACGGCGACAATGCGGCTCGCGCCTTTGGAATAGATGTCGAAAGCTTCCTGCACCGGCACGCGCACCGCCATGCCGTCGGCGATCGTGTTGGCCGAATTGGTCTCAATGAGCTTGCCGGCCTCGAAAGACAGCTTGGCGCATTGCGCCTCGGTCGAGACGACGCCGACCACTTCGGTCTTCAGGCCGAGGGCGTCACGCACGGCGATGACACCGCAGATTCCGGAGCCGCAGCCGATCGGCACATAGACGGTGTCGAGGTCGCGCGCTTCGCTGAAGAACTCCAATGCATAAGTCGCGACACCGCGCGCCAGTTCGCGATGAAACGGCGGCACCGGATAAAGCCCCTCGACCTCCGCCAGCCGCATCGCCTCGACCTTGGCCTCGTCGAAGTCGCTGCCGAATTCGATCAGCTCCGCGCCGAAGGCGCGCATCGCGGCGTTCTTCTCCACCGAGTTGCCGAACGGCACCAGGATCTTCGCCTTCAGCCCGGCGGCGGTCGCAGCGCGGGCCTGGCTTTGCCCGTGATTGCCGCGCGTCGCCGTGACGATGCCCGGTGTCTTCGGATGCGTGCGCTTCAGCCAGTCGATGAAGGTGATGCCGCCGCGCACCTTGAAGGCGCCGGTGGGCGTGTGGTTCTCGTGCTTGACCCATACCGTGGCGCCGGTGCGCTCGGCGAGCAACGGCCAGGCATATTGGGGTGTCGGCCTCATCTGCCGGTAGACGAGGCGGCTGGCGGCCTCGAGTTCGTCGATGCTGAAATAAGCCATGGTGGGCCGCGTCACGCTTCGATCTTGCGGAAGCTGCCGTCGACCGTCTTGACGATAGTGTCCCACGGCGCGACCAGCCCGTTCATCGCCACATAGACGCCCGGCGGCGCGGTGAGCGCCGCGCCGATGGCCAGCCCCAGATTGAAGTCGGTGTCGCTGTCGCGCAGCACCGCCGGCTGCGCCGCGCCGGTGAGCACGATGGTTTTGTCGAGGGCGCGGGCGGCGATGGTCGTCGCGGTGTTCGGCGTGTTCGCGACTTTCCCGGTCGCCGGGTCGATGCGCCGGGTCATGGTGTCGGTGCCGTGGGTGACGACAATCCGCCGCTGCGTCGCGCTGGCGCAGCGGTCGGCGATGATATCACGCTGGGCGTCGGTGATTTTGGTCGAATCCTCGGCGAACAGCCATTCGCAGGCGAAGGCATCCGGGTCCATCCGCGCGCGCTTGAGGATTTCGGTGACGGCGGATTGCTGGCCGGGCGGGAAGGTGAATTCCGTCACCCACTGCCCCTCGGGATAGCGCTTGTCGAAGGTCCCGCCGGTGGTGAGGATGAGGAGGTCTTTTGCCATGGGCCGAAATCCGGAATGCCACGCGGGGCGCGCGCGGACATTATCGCCGATTGAAACGAGAAGGCGAGGCCACTGCCCCGTTCGAGGGGGCGCTACGGCAGCTTATCGTAGCCTTCGCCGAAGCCGGCCAGCGACATCGGGAATCCGATGCCCTCTTCGGGGGTCTGGTAGATGATGAACAGCGCCGTCTTGCCGCCACGCAATTTCTTGAGCAATTCGTCGTCCATGACAACCTCGGCGATACAGCCGTTCGGCAGGCAGCGCACGAAACCGGCGCTGCCGATGTCGGCATTGTCGATCTTGAGACCCAGCCCCTT
Source organism: Pseudolabrys sp. FHR47 (assembly GCF_005153485.1). Taxonomy (NCBI): domain Bacteria; kingdom Pseudomonadati; phylum Pseudomonadota; class Alphaproteobacteria; order Hyphomicrobiales; family Xanthobacteraceae; genus Pseudolabrys; species Pseudolabrys sp. FHR47. The sequence continues at coordinate 4,110,038 of NZ_CP039740.1, read as the reverse complement.
CGGCAGCAGTACGCCTAAAGGCGCAACCACCCGCATCAACTTGCTCTTCTGGTCGGCAGTTTTGAGCACGATAACGGTGAGGCCGACATTGGCGCGGTCCTCCGCCGTGACGCTCTGGATCAGGGCACATTGCTCGGCCTTGGCACCCGGCGGCGTGTCGCAGCGAATCTGCCAGTCCCGGTGAACGGATTTCACGGCGCCTTGTGCGAGCGCGGCACCCGACCATCCCGTCAAGAACACGACGATGGCCGCGCCGCATCCCAGTGCCAGTCTCACGAGGTTAGCGGCCGTCCATCGGCGCTGCCAGAAATCGCTCATCCTTCAATCCTTTAGCGGGAGTCCGCGGGAGGCAGGGGAGGCGGCGCCCACGGCCGAATCACCCGCGCTGGTCATTCTAGACGGTCGGGCCGGAACATGCCGGCAGGTCGGTCCCGGAATGTCCGGGGTTGCGGTATCGCATACCGTGAACGCTTCCGGATTGGCGGAAATGCGGCAAATTGAGCTCCGTTGAGGATTACCGCTTTGTCGCAGAATTGTTCTAATGAGGTACATTGCGGCAGCCTGGGATTTGTGGTTTGAGAAGCGAGGTTTCCCCTAGGGCCGCTGCACCGCAAGCTCCGCCACGTCCGTGGCAAATGCCGTCAGTGGCCGCACTGGTTTGCCCGCCCGGGCAAGCGGCGCGCGGGGGCAAAAAGGGGCCTTGTCCAAGGCCGTTTATCGTCGAGGAGCGCATAAGAAAATGCTCGTGCTCAAGCGGTTGATCGCTTCCGTGGCCTCAGGCTTGGCCGTTTTCTCTGCCGGTTCAGCGATCGCCGCGACCGGACAACCGCACAATTGGCAGGTGGGCCTCCAGGCCGCCGCGTCGCCGGTCATGCACGACGTCGTGTGGTTTCACGATTTCCTCCTCTGGATCATCGCGGTCATCTCGTTGTTCGTGCTGGTGCTGCTCGTCACGGTGATCGTGAAGTTCAATGCCAAGAGCAACCCCGTCCCCTCGCGCACCACCCACAACACCATGATCGAGGTGGTCTGGACCGTCGTTCCGGTCCTCATCCTGGTGGCGATCGCCGTTCCTTCGTTCCGTCTGCTGTTCTACCAGCTCAAGGTCCCGCCGGCCGATCTGACCGTGAAAGCGACCGGCAAGCAGTGGTTCTGGAGCTACAGCTATCCGGACGCCAAGATCGAATTCGACTCGCTGATGAAGCAGCCGAAGGACTTGCAGCCCGGCGAGCCGCGCCTTCTGGCCGTCGACAACAACCTCGTCGTTCCGGTGAACAAGGTCGTCCGCGTCATCACCACCGGTGCCGACGTCATCCACTCATGGGCGGTACCGTCCTTTGGCGTGAAGATCGACTCGATTCCGGGCCGTGTGAACGAGACCTGGTTCAAGGCCGAGCGTGAGGGCATGTATTACGGCCAGTGCTCGCAGCTCTGCGGCCGCGACCATGCCTTCATGCCGATCGCGGTTCAGGTCCTGAACGAGAAGGACTATGCCGCCTGGCTCGAGGCGGCGAAGAAGAAGTTCGCAACCGTCGACGACGCCCCGAAGAACGCGGTCGCGGCGGCCGACCTGTCCACCGTCAAGTGACACATCGCGGAATTCGAATATAATTCGTGGGCGACACGAGAAATCTCAGGGTCGAGGAAAACTGACAATGGCCGAGAACGCAGCAGCACACGGCGCGCACGACACTCACGGGCACGATCACGGGCACCCCACCGGGTGGCGTCGCTTCGTCTATTCGACGAACCACAAGGACATCGGCACGATGTACCTCGTGTTCGCGATGTTCGCCGGCATCATCGGTTTCGTGCTGTCGATTGCGATCCGCATGGAGTTGCAGAATCCGGGCCTGCAGATCTTCTCGACCCCGCACGAGTACAACGTGTTCGGCACCGCCCACGGCCTGATCATGATCTTCTTCATGGTCATGCCGGCCATGATCGGCGGTTTCGGCAACTGGTTCGTGCCGCTGATGATCGGCGCGCCGGATATGGCGTTCCCGCGGCTCAACAACATCTCGTTCTGGCTGCTGCCGGCGGCTTTCGCCCTGCTGATCTGCTCGCTGTTCGTCGAGGGTGAGGCCGGTTCGCTCGGCGCCGGCTCCGGCTGGACCATTTATGCACCGCTGTCGACCACGGGCCATCCGGGTCCGGCGATGGATTTCGCCATCCTGTCGCTGCATCTGGCGGGCGCTTCGTCGATCCTCGGCGCCATCAACTTCATCACCACCATCTTCAACATGCGCGCGCCGGGCATGACCCTGCACAAGATGCCGCTGTTCGTGTGGTCGGTGCTGGTCACCGTGTTCCTGCTGCTGCTGTCGCTGCCGGTGCTCGCGGGCGGCATCACCATGCTGCTGACCGACCGCAACTTCGGCACCACCTTCTTCTCGCCGGAAGGCGGCGGCGATCCGCTGCTGTTCCAGCACCTGTTCTGGTTCTTCGGTCACCCCGAAGTGTACATCCTCATCCTGCCCGGCTTCGGCATGATCTCGCAGATCGTGTCGACCTTCTCGCGCAAGCCCGTGTTCGGTTATCTCGGCATGGCCTACGCGATGGTCGCCATCGGCGGCATCGGCTTCATCGTCTGGGCGCATCACATGTACACGGTCGGCCTCTCGACCGGTGCGCAGGCCTACTTCATCGCCGCCACCATGGTGATCGCGGTGCCGACCGGCGTGAAGATCTTCTCCTGGATCGCCACGATGTGGGGCGGCTCGATCGAGTTCCGCACGCCGATGATCTGGGCGATCGGCTTCATCTTCCTGTTCACCGTCGGCGGCGTGACCGGCGTCGTGCTGTCGAATGCGGGCGTCGACCGCGTGCTGCACGACACCTACTACGTCATCGCGCACTTCCACTACGTGCTGTCGCTCGGCGCGGTGTTCGCGATCTTCGCCGGCTGGTACTACTGGTTCCCGAAGATTTCGGGCTACATGTACAACGAGACGATCGCCAAGGCGCACTTCTGGGTCACCTTCGTCGGCGTCAACATCATCTTCTTCCCGCAGCACTTCCTCGGCCTCTCCGGCATGCCGCGCCGGACCGTGGACTATCCGGATGCTTTCCACGGCTGGAATGAGATCTCGTCCTACGGCTCCTACATCGCCGCCGTTGGTCTGGTGATCTTCTTCGTCGGCGTTGCCGAGGCCTTCATGAAGAAGCGCGTCGCCGCCGCCAATCCGTGGGGCGAAGGCGCTACGACGCTGGAGTGGACCCTGTCCTCGCCACCGCCGTTCCATCAGTTCGAGGTTCTGCCGCGCATCAAGTGATGCGCGTTTGAGAAGGGCGTAGCCGGGCAATGTCGCTCATCAGCGAAGGCGCGAATGTCGGCCGTCCCGGCGGCGCTCAGGTCGTCGAGTCGGGCCGCTTTGATGCGGCTTTGCACGAGCCGAGCATCGCCGAGGTTGGCGATTACATCGCGCTGCTGAAGCCGCGGGTAATGTCGCTCGTGGTGTTCACGGCGCTGGTCGGCCTCGCCGTGGCTCCGGGCAGCCTGCACCCGATCACCGCCTTCACCGCGCTGCTCTGCATCGCGGTGGGTGCGGGCGCCTCGGGCGCGCTGAATATGTGGTACGACGCCGACATCGATAAGGTAATGACGCGGACGGCGCGTCGTCCCGTGCCGGCCGGCAAGGTGAAGCCGGGCGAGGCGCTGGCCTTCGGGCTTACTTTGTCCGGTTTCTCGGTGGTAACGCTTGGCCTCCTGGTGAACTGGGCCGCCGCCGCGCTGCTCGCCTTCACCATCTTCTTCTATGCCGTCATCTATACGATATGGCTGAAGCGCTCGACGCCGCAGAATATCGTCATCGGCGGCGCCGCTGGCGCCTTTCCACCGATGATTGGCTGGGCTGCCGTGACCGGTTCGCTGTCGCTCGAGCCGATCATTCTGTTCGCCATCATCTTCTTCTGGACGCCGCCGCACTTCTGGGCGCTGGCGATTTACAAGAAGAGCGACTATGGCCGCGCCGGCGTGCCGATGCTGCCCAATGTCGCCGGCGATGCCCATACGCGGCTGCAGATTCTGCTCTACACGCTGATCCTTACGCCGCTCGGCAGTGCGCCGTGGCTGCTCGGCTATGCCAGCGCTCTCTACGGTGCGGTTTCGGTTGTCGCCGGCGCGGGCATGATCGTGCTCGCGTTGCAGGTCTATCGCGAGGTCTCGCCTGCGGACCGGGCCTGCCGGCATCTTTTCGCCTTCTCGATCCTCTATCTGTTCCTGCTTTACGCGGTGCTGCTGGTCGATCGCGGCTGGGGCGGGCTGATCGCCAGGGTGGCCGCGTGACGGCGGAGATGACCATGGATGACAAGCAGAAAACCGAGGGCATCGTGCTCACCGAGGCGCAACAGCGCGCCCGGCGCTCGCGTTCGATCGCGATCGCAGTGGCACTGCTCGTGCTTGTCGTGCTGTTCTACGTCATGACCCTGGTGAAGGGTCCGGCCGTTTTGGTGCGCCCGCTATGACGCAGTCCTCGCCCAACGCTCATCCGGTTCCTGCGCGCAAGGTCAGACGCGACACGCTCGTCGCCGCGATCTGCGGCGCTGTCGCGGCCGGCATGGTCGGGATGGCCTTTGCCGCCGTGCCGCTCTATGACTGGTTCTGCCGTACCACCGGCTTCGGCGGGACGACACAAGTGTCCGTGGTCGCGCCCGGCGAAGTGCTCGACCGCGAGTTGACCATCCGTTTCGATTCAAATGTGGCGCCGGGTCTGCCTTGGCGTTTCGTGCCGGAGCAGAACACGATCACCGCCCGCATCGGCGAGGTGAAGACGGTCTACTACAAAGTCATCAACATGGCGGCGCGCGAGATCACCGCGCAGGCGGGCTACAACGTCACGCCGCCGCAGGTTGGCCTCTACTTCCACAAGATCAATTGCTTCTGTTTCACCGAGCAGACCATGAAGCCCGGCGAAACACGTGAGATGGCGGTGGTGTTCTATGTCGATCCCGCGATCGCAAAGGACAGCGATCAGGAATCCCTGAACACCATCACATTGTCCTATACCTTCTTCCCGCTGGAAGCGCCGCCGAAGCCGGTCGCCAACACCGAGACGAAGGAAAAGAAACGACTTTGAAGGCACACATCTGGGGGGCGCTTGAGCGCCCGTTGCAAACCGACGCGATTTGAACGGAGACGACAATGGCCGAGGCACATACCAAGCAACACGACTACCATCTGGTCGATCCGTCGCCGTGGCCGGCCGTCGGCTCGCTGGCGGCCTTCGTCATGGCCTTCGGCGCCATCAGCTGGATGCACCACCTCTACGCGGCGGCGCCGCTGGTGTTCGGTGCCGGCATGCTCGGCGTCCTCTACGTATTCATCGCCTGGTGGCGTGACGTGATCAACGAAGCGCAGCACAGGGGCGACCATACCCGCGTGGTGCAGATCTCGCACCGCTACGGCATGATCCTGTTCATCGCCTCCGAGGTAATGTTCTTCGTTGCCTGGTTCTGGGCTTACTTCAACACCGCGCTGTTCCCCGGCGATGCACAGGACGTCGCCCGCATGGCCTTCACTGGCGGCGTCTGGCCGCCGAAGGGCATCGAGACTTTCGATCCGTGGCACCTGCCGCTGCTGAATACGCTGATCCTGCTGACCTCGGGCACCACGGTGACCTGGGCGCATCACGCGCTTCTGGAAAACGATCGTCAGGGCCTGAAGTGGGGCCTGATCCTCACCATCGGCCTCGGCCTGATCTTTACCTGCGTGCAGGCCTATGAGTATTCGCACGCCGCTTTCGCCTTTAGCGGCAACATGTACGGCGCCGCCTTCTTCATGGCGACCGGCTTCCATGGCGCGCATGTCATTATCGGCACGATCTTCCTGATCGTCTGCCTGTTCCGGGCGCTGGCGGGCCACTTCACGCCGAAGCAGCATCTCGGCTTCGAGTTCGCTGCCTGGTACTGGCACTTCGTCGACGTGGTCTGGCTGTTCCTGTTCGCCGCGATCTATGTCTGGGGCCACGGCGGCAACGCCGCTGCGGGCCACTGACGCCGCGCGCGATCGAGTTCAGCGAAGGGCGGCGGCGACGCCGCCCTTTTGCTTTGGAGGTACTGAAATGAGCGATCATTCCGTGACGACACCAATCGGCCGGGGCCTGCTGGGACATTGTCCGCGCTGCGGCGAGGGCAAGATGTTCGACGGTTTTCTAACGCTGCGTCCGGCTTGCGATAAATGCGGGCTCGACTACGGCTTCGCCGATGCCGGCGACGGCCCGGCCGTATTCGTCATCCTCATCGGCGGCGCCCTTGTCGTCATGGCGGCGCTGATCACGGAAGTCGTCTATCAGCCGCCTTATTGGGTGCATGCCGCCTTGTGGCTGCCGCTGATCCTGCTGCTGACGCTGCTGCCGCTGCGCATGATCAAGGGTGTCCTCATCGCGCTGCAGTTCCACCACAAGGCGGCGCCCGGCCAGCTCACGCCTAAAGGCGATGCGGCAACGGGCGACCAGTGATCGGTAGAATGCGCAGCATTGTCACGGCGAGCGTCGCGGCGGCCATCGGCCTGGCCGTCCTGCTGTCGCTGGGTACCTGGCAACTGCAGCGCATGACATGGAAAGAGAATCTCATCGCGACCTTGGACGCGCGTATCGACCAGGCGCCGCAGCCTTTGCCGTCGCGTACAGCCTGGCCCTCGCTCCGCGAAGCCGACAGCGAGTATGCCCGGGTGAAATTCATCGCCACGTTGCTGCCCGGCGAGGCCTTCGTTTACACAGCAGGCTCTTCGCTCCGGCCTGATGTCACGAGCCAGGGTTTCTGGGTGTTCGCGCCGGCGCAACTTGCCGATGGCGTGGTGGTCCTGGTCAATCGTGGCTTCGTACCAACAGAGCGCAAGGACGCCGCGACGCGCCGGCAAGGAACGTCATCCGGGGCAGTGGAAATCGTCGGATACATGCGCTGGCCGGAGAGCCGCGGCATGTTCGCTCCGGCCGATGACATGAAAGCCGACGTCTTTTTCACCCGCGATCCGCAAGCGATGGCGGCCGCTCGCGGCTGGACCGTCGATGCGCCGTTCTACATCGACCAGGAACTGCCGGTGCCCGCCGGCGGACTGCCAAAGCCCGGCCGCATCGATGTCAAGCTGCCGAACAATCACTGGCAGTACGCCATCACCTGGTACGGCCTCGCATTGGCGCTGATCGGCGTCTACGGCGCCTGGCTCGTCGGGCGACTGCGGCGGCACGCCGCGCTCTGAAAAGAGCCGATCGGACGTGCCGCCCCGTTGTGGTTTGCTTTACCGTAGCTTCAGGAGACGTGCTGCGTTGTCGTAGGCGATCGCCTGCTTCTGTTCCATGGGCAAGTCCACGTTGTCCATGAAGGCGGACGCAAGCTCGATCGACTCGAAAGGATAGTCGGCCGAGAACATGACGTTCTCGATGCCGAGCGCATCGATCGAGCAGATCAGAGGTTCGCGCGAATACATGCCGGACATGGTGACGACCAGGTTTTCGCGCAGGTATTGCGATGGCTCCCGCTTGAGCGTGACGCCGTAGAGCTTGGCGCGACTGTCGAGGCGCCAGAGCAGGAACGGCAGCGTTTCGCCGAGGTGGCCCAACGCCAGCTTGGCCTTGGGAAAGCGATCGAAGACGCCGCCGAACACCAGGCGCAGGGCATGTGTGCCGGTCTCAACGCCCCATCCCCAGGTCGCCCGCGCCAACTCGCGATAAGAGCCGATCGTCGGATTGGGCTGGGCCGGGTCCGCCGGATGCAGATAGACCACGGTTTGCAGTTCCTCGACGCGTTCCCAGAACGGGTTCATCTCGGGCTCGTCGAGATAGTGGCCGTTCGAATGGCCATTGATCAGCGCGCCACAGAAGCCGAGCTGCCGCACGCAACGTTCCAGTTCGTCCGCGGCCGCCTTGGGATCCTGCAAGGCCACATGGGCGAAGCCGCGATAGCGGTCCGGCCGGGGCGCGATCTTTTCTGCGAGATAGTCGTTGCAGACCCGCGCCAGCCGGACGGCCGTGGCAGTGTCCTTCTCGGACTGAATGCCCGGCGCCACAGTCGACAGGACGGCGATCTCGATTCCTGCCTTGTCCATCGCCGACAACCGTAACTCACCGAAGTCGTTCAAGCGGCGATGCAGGTTCTCGCGGATCGGGGTCGGAATGTCCTTATGGGCCGGCCACCAGTATTCCTCCAGCGCCGGCGCCATGAAGTGTTCTTCAAGGGCGATCTTTTTCATGCAGCTCTCTCCCACTATGTATCTTGACCTTGGTTCGTGTCTTGCGGCCGGCGTTTTGTCAGAACTTCACGCGATCGCCGCCTTTCAGGCCGAGCAATTCCCGCGCTTCCGCCGGTGTCGCGACGGCGTAGCCAAGCTCTTCGATCACGCGTCGAATCTTGGCGACCTGTTCGGCGTTGCTGGTCGCCAGCCGGCCGACGCCACCATAGAGACTGTCCTCGAGGCCGACGCGCACATTGCCACCGAGCATGGCGGCGTGGGTGCAGAAATTCATCTGATGACGGCCCGCCGCCAGCACCGACCAGCGATAATCGTCGCCGAACAATTTGTCGGCGGTGCGCTTCATGAACATCAGATTTTCGGGATCGGCGCCGATGCCGCCGAGGATGCCGAAAATCAGTTGGAGGAAGACCGGCGGACGGAACAGGCCGGCATCAAGGCAGTGCGCCAGATTATAGAGGTGACCGACGTCGTAGCATTCGTGCTCGAACTTCGTGCCGTGCTCTTCGCCCAGCAAGCGGTAGATCTTCTCGATGTCCGCGAAAGTGTTGCGGAAGATGCCGTCTTTGGTGCTCTCGAGATAGGGCTTTTCCCAGCCGTGCTTCCAGTTGCTGTAGCGCGCGGCGAGGGGATGAAGAGCGAAGTTCATCGAACCCATGTTGAGCGAGCACATCTCGGGCGATGCCTGGAGCGGCGCCGCAAGGCGTTCTTCGACCGTCATGGTGAGACCGCCGCCGGTCGTGATGTTGACGACGGCATCGCAGTTTTGCTTGATCCGCGGCAGGAATTTCATGAACACGGCCGGATCCGGAGTCGGACGGCCGGTCTGCGGGTCACGCGCGTGAAGGTGAAGGATGGCGGCGCCAGCTTCGGCGGCTGCGATCGATTGCGTGGCGATTTCATCCGGCGTGACCGGCAGGTATTCCGACATGGTCGGAGTATGAATCGACCCGGTGACCGCGCATGTGATGACGACTTTGCCGGCGATCTTGGGTTTGGCTGAACCTGTCATTTCGTACCTATCACTGCTGATCGAATTGAGTTTGACGCCGCCATACGGCCGCGCGCCGTCAGGTTTCTTCGTCGCGCGCCGTCCGTAAATGCTGAAGCACGCGGTTGCGCAGCGCGGTTTGCTGGGCGGGTGTCCAGGTGCGGAAGCCCTCGCCGCTCTTGAAGCCGAGCTTGCCGCTCTGCACGAGTTGCTCCAAATAGGGCGAGGGGCCGGGCCGGTGCTCGATCGCCGGCAGTACGTTGTTGTGGATCGCCAAGGTGAGGTCAGTGCCGACCATGTCGGCGTTCTCCAACGGCCCGAGCACGGCCAGCCTGCGGCCGAACGAGGCTTTGACCACAGCGTCAACCGTCTCGGCATCGCAGATGCCGTTCTCGACCAGAGAAATGGCTTCGCGCCACAAGGCATGTTGCAGTCGGTTGCCGATAAAACCGGGCACGTCCTTTTTGACATGCGCCGGCTTCTTGCCGACATCGGCGTGCAGCTTCATCGCAAATGCGAGTGTTTCAGCACTGGTCCATTCGGTCTCGATGACTTCGACCAGCGGCACGAGATAAGGCGGGTTCCACCAATGCGTCCCCAGCGCACGCTCGCGGCGCTTGAGATTCTGCATGATGCTGGTGATCGGAATGACCGATGTGTTGCTGGCCAGGATGGCGTCCGGCCGCGCCAGGTCTTCGATCTCGGCGAACAGCTTTTGCTTGAGCGCGAGATCTTCAAGCACCGCCTCTACGACATAGTCGGCGTCGCGCACGGCCGCGCCAAGATCAGGTTCAAGCGTCACACGGTGCACCGCCGCTTCGTCGTCGCCAAGAAATTTCAGGTTGGCGAGAATGCGGTCTTTTGCTGTAGCGAGCGTGTTCGCGAAGGAGTCGTAGATCGTGACGTCATGGCCGGCGAGCGCAAAGACCTGCGCGATGCCGTGACCCATGAGACCGGCACCGATGACGGTGATACGCGGCTTGGACATGATTTAGCCCGCCGTGTAGCCGCCGTCGGCGTAGAGGATGTGACCGGTGTAGAAATCGGATGCTTTCGAGGCGAGGAAGAGCAGGGGACCGGCGAGGTCTTCCGGCTCGCCGAGGCGGCCCTTCGGCACGCGCGCAAGGAAGCCCTTGCGCACCGTCTGCGCGCGCTCGGTGTCCTCGTACATCCAGGCGGTGAGCGGCGAACGGAAGACAGTCGGGCCGATGGCATTCACGGTGATGCCGGTCTCGCCCCATTCGCAGCCCAGCGCCTTGGTAATGCCGTCGACCGCGGCCTTGGAGGCGCAGTAAGCGGTATAGCCCGCCGGATGGCCGAGCAGGCCGCGCGCCGAGGAGGTGAGGATCACCTTGCCGCCGCGGCCTTGGGCGAGCATCTGCTTGCCGGCGGCGCGCGCCATCAACCAGGATTGCGTAACATTGGCGTCTTGAACGTCGAGGAAGTCTTCGACCTTCTGCTCGGTGATTTTGGCCACCTTGTTGAGGCCGGAGGCGACGACGAGGATGTCAACGCTGCCGAATTTTTCCAGCGCCGCGGCGACGATCTTGTCGCAGTTGGCCTCGGAAGAGGGGCGCAATGCGATCACCGCGGCCTTGCCGCCGCCGAGTTCTTCGCATTCGGCCGCCACCTTCTTGAGCTCGTCTTCCTTGCTTGCCGCAAGGACGACATTGGCGCCGGCACCGGCCAGAATTTTCGCAGCCAGCGAGCCGAAGGCGCCCGAGGCGCCGGTGACGATGGCCGTCTTACCTTTGATATCGAAAAGACCAAGCGGATTTTTCAGGAAGGCTTCGGGCATAACGCTTACTCCCAGAATTTTTCGCCGTTATGCCCGCGTAGGCTGGCATCCAGCGCTTGTCGTCTTCATGAAAGATATGCTGTCCCCCGCCTGGGCAGGGGACAGCAGCATTCATCTCACTTCGCCGGCACCACGGCGACGAGGATGGTGCACACCTCGTTGCTGCGGTTGACGATTTCGCGCATCTCGTTCGGCTCGATGACGCAGCTATCGTTGGCCTTCAGCACGGTTTCCTTGCCGTCGATGATGACGGTCAGTTCCCCGCTGAGGACGAAATAGACCTTCTCCGGCGGCGAGGCGTCCGGGCCGGCGCCGCCGCCGGGCAGAAAGTGCGACACGCCGACGATCACACTCTTGGCGCCGCCAGCTTCCGCGCCGAACAGGCGCAAGCCGGTATAGAGGCGGTGGTTAGGAGCGTCGTAAGGCTTGGCGTCGGCGAAACGTTTGACGTGCATCGTCGTTCCCCCCAATCGGCTTAGAATTTGTTACCAGGCTCGATCCGGTATTCGCCCTTCGGGTCGACGATCGCCACCAAGCGGATGATGCAGCCGTCGCCGCGATCCCAGTTCCACGGGAAGAAAGCGAAAGTCACGCGCTTGCCAGTGACTGCGTCGAGGTCGCCACCGACGTTCTCGATGCCGAGAATGCCGTTGGTGAACAGGATACGGTGCACCGGCTCCCATTCCGGGAAGTCGTCCTTCCAATCACGCCCGCCCGACCATTCGAAGTACTCCTTCTGCAGGTGCGGATGCAGGGGACCATTGCGCTGCGGGCCGATGGCAGTGGCGAGCGGATGGTCGTTGGCCTGGGTGTCGTGGCCGACCACCTTCACCTTCTTTTCGACAAACCACTCGCCGGCCGACTTCACAAAGCCCGGGCACTTGCAGAAGTACTCTTCCGAGTCTGAATACTTCTTGTGCCAGCCGGTGTTGATGATGACGACGTCATGCGGGCGCACGATCTTGCCGGCGGCCTTTTCGAGGTCGTCATAGGTGATCGGTTCCCACATCTTCTTCGGCAGCGACACGACGATGCCCGAACCAAAGAAGTGCGGCAGCGGTACTTCGTCGATGAAAGGCGTGCCCTCGACGACGTGGGCCGGCGCATCGATATGCGTGGTGTTGTGCATCGAGGTGGTGATGCGCTGCGACAGCACGCCCGACTTCGCCATGTAGTGGATGCGCTCGATCTTGACGTCTTCGAAGTAGGGCCAGTTTGGCGACTGATAACCGAAACGATGGGACAGGTTATAGAACTCCAGCCCCATGCTGTTCTTCAGGTTCTCTTCGAATTCAACGCCGCGGATCTTCTGAACCATTGGTCGCTCCTCCATGTACCGTATTATGAGTGCAATGTACCAATCAGCGGATCAGAATGCAAATGGTCCTTGTCTCGCGTGACCTGTATGGCGGGTCAGAGGATGGCGCGGCGATTTTGGGGAGTGCGCTCGTTCAGTTGATCGCAGCCGTCACGGCGCGCAGCATGTCCAGCAGCTGTTCGGCAAGGAAATGCTCGCGCCCGCGAAATCGCGGCTCGGGGACAGGCACTGAGATGGCGATCGGATTGCCAACCGGATCGCGTAATGCGACGCCGACCGCGCATATCCCGACTGTATGTTCCTCCCGGTCGAAGGCGACTCCCGACTTGCGGATCGTCTTCAATTCCTTCAGCAGGGTCGGCAAGTCGGTGATCGAATTGGATGTACGCTTCTCGAACGTGCGGCCCAGGAGTTTTTCGACTTCGCTGTCGTCGAGTTGTGCCAGATAGGCCTTCCCATTGGCCGTGCAGTGCAGCGGAAATGCCTCGCCGACAGCAGAAACAGCCTTTAAACGGTGCGGTCCGACGACCTGGTCCACAAAAACAAGGTGGTCGCCTTTAATCGTGGCAATATCGACAGTCTCGCCCAGCTTTTTCGACAAAGCCTGCACATAAGACCGCGCCATCGTCGCAAAATCGTTAGGCACCGAGGACGCGAGTCGAAGGATCGTCGGCCCAAGGCGGACACGGCCGTTCGGCGATGCAGCAATGAGCACTTTCTCCGCCGCAAGGGCGGCCACGATGCGCTGCACCGTCGAGCGTGCAAGATGGACGCGAGCCGCGATTTCGCCCAAGCTGAGACCGGACGGCTGATCCTCAAGCGATCGTAGGATTGAGATCGCGCGTGCGATAACCTGGACCGGGCTTTTATCGGTGGTGTCTTTCAGAACTGTCTTTTTTTTCATTTCAAATCCGTTTCATTTCAATCGCAGACGCTTGGTGGCTCACCATATGGGACACCAGAGTCGCAACGCAACTTGCAAAGCAACTCATAATGCAATACCCTAAAACCACATTATGATACATAGCTGTCGCGCCCGTATCCTCAAGCGTAGGAAAGGGTCGGCATCTGACGCTGTGAGATGGCGTTCGGTTGTCGGTCGAGGCGCCGAGCGCAGGTTCGCACAAGACTGTTCCATTCAAGGAATGGCGTGAAACATAGGGAGTGAGTAGATGATCCACATACGCGCGATTATCAAACCGATTGCCGCAGTGGCGCTCGCCATCGCTTCGATCGGGGCCGCGAACGCTCAGACCGTCGAACTGAAGATTTCGCATTTCGTTCCGCCGAACCACACATTTCATAAATTCGCGACGGCGTGGGCCGAGAAGCTGGAAAAAGAGTCCGGCGGGAAGCTGAAATTCCAAATCTATCCGGCGGGTCAGCTCGGCGGCGGCGCCAACCGGCAGTTCGACTCCGCGCGTAACGGCGTGGTCGACATCGCATTCTCCACGCATGGTGGGACCCCGGGCCGCTATCCGCTGACCGAGCTGATGAGCCTGCCTTTTGCCGCGCCGACGGTAGGCGCGACCAGTGAAATGATGTCGCGTCGCGCCACCGAACTGAGCGGCAAGTATCTCGCTAAAGAACATCAGGGCCTGCACATCCTTTTTGTCGCTGTGACGTCGCCGCTGAAGGTCCATTCCATCCCTCCGGTCAACAAGGTCGACGATCTGAAGGGAATGAAGATTCGTTTCCTTGGCATTCAGCTGAAGAACGTCATCGATGCTGTCGGCGGCGTTCCGGTCCCGGTGCCTCCGCCGGAAACGCAGGACGCGCTCTCCAAGGGCATCGTCGAGGCCGCCACGTTCCCGTTCGAGGGGGCTAACAGTTTTGGCCTTGGTACGGTCGTCAAGTATTCGCTTGAGCCCGGCATCAGCTCCGCGACTTTCGCGATGGTCATGAACCAGGCCAAATACAACTCGCTGCCGCCGGAATTGAAATCGCTGATCGACAAGTCGACCGGCCCGGACGCGGCGCAGGCTTTCGGCGCGCTTTGGGATCAAGCGGAAGTTGAAGGCAAAAACAGCATGATGGCCAAGGGCGTCAAGGTGAGTACGCTGCCCGCGCCCGAACTGCAGAAGTTCAAGACGCTGGTTGCGCCGCAGATCGAGGCTGCTTTGGCCGATGCCGAACGTAAGGGGCTGCCGGCGCGGGCCTTCTATCAAGAATACCTGAAGTAGTTTTGTAGAAACCAAACGTGCCGCACCCACAGTGTGCGGCACGTGGAGGCCCGAATGTCTGACGCAACCGTGATCAAGCCTCAGCGCGATGTCGTGGCCGTTCTCGGCCGTATACAGCTCTGGCTGGCGGGCTTCGCGATTATCGCCATGATGTTGGTGACGGTTGCCGATGTCTTCATGCGCTACGTCTTCAACAATCCCGTTCGGGGCGCCTACGACTTCACGGAGGCCATGCTGGTGGTCTTTGTTTTCAACAGCATGGCGCCGATCTTTCTAGCCAGGGCAAATATCGTCATCGACCTGATCGACACGGCAATCAGCCCTCAGGTCAGACGTGTGCTCGTGACATTAAGCGATCTTGTCTCGCTCGCGCTGCTTTTCATTTTCAGCTACGCCGCGATCGTTCCGGCGCTGCAGGCGTTCGAATCCGGCGAGCGCAAGCTGCAATTGGCATTGCCGCTCTGGGCATTATGGATCGTCATGTTTGCCGGCCTGTTCGGCACCATTGTCTGTGCGTTGGGCGCGATCTTCCTCAGGTCTTGGCGCGATCAGGACACCGGACACAAGCTATGAGCAGTCAAGCCATTGGCGGGTTGGGGATCGTTATCCTCTTTACCCTTCTCTTTGTTCGCGTTCCGGTCTGGGCCAGCCTCGCTTTGGTCGGCTTCGTCGGCTGCGGCCTCGTGTCCGGTTGGCAAAGTGCCCTTGCCATTACCGGAACGACGCCTTTCGATACGGCGTCAGCTTATACACTGTCGGTCATCCCGCTCTTTGTCCTGATGGGTGAGGTGGCGTCCGGCACGCGTTTGTCGGCCGAACTGTTCATCGCGGCGCAAAGAATTCTATCCGGGGTACGCGGCGGCTTGTCGATCGCCGCGATCGCGGCGTCGGCTTGTTTCGGCGCCGTATGCGGTTCGTCGGTCGCGACCGCGGCGACCATCTCGCGAATCGCACTGCCCGAAATGCGCACGGCCGGCTATGATGATCGCTTGTCAACCGGTTCGATCGCCGCCGGCGGTAGTTTGGGCATTTTGATTCCGCCCTCGATCATTCTGGTCATCTATGCATCGATTGCCGAGCAATCCGTTCCCAAGCTTTTTGCCGCGGCGTTGATCCCGGGGCTCGTACTGACCGCGCTTTACGCCCTGGTCGCAATGGTGATGGTCCGGATAAAGTCAGATTACGCTCCCGCGCCAAAGTCGGTGCCGCTGCGCGAAAAGCTGACTGCTTTATCGGGGCCGTGGCAGTTTATTGCACTTTTTGTCGTATCGATCGGCGGTATCTATGCCGGTATATTCAGTCCGACCGAGGCGGCGGCGGTTGGCGCGTTTGGAGCAATCGCCATTGGCGTGCTCGGCCGGCGTATCGGCGGCAAGAAATTGCTCGGCTCGATCGAGACGTCGGTTGTGACCTCCGGCTTGCTGTTCGTCATCGTCATCGGCGCCAACCTTTTCTCGACCTTCATTGTGCAAACCCACTTGCCCGAAGTCTTCATCAACTTCGCCAAGAGCTGGTCGTTGCCGCCTCTGGTCGTGATGGGCCTGATTATTGTCGCCTATATCGTGATGGGCTGTTTTCTCGAAGGTATCGGCATGGTGCTCATCACCGTGCCGGTGTTTTTGCCGATTGTCATGAGTTATGGCTACGACCCGGTCTGGTTCTCGATCATCGTCGTGATCGTTGTCGAGCTTGGCCTGATCCATCCGCCGGTCGGCATGAACCTTTTCGTCATCCAGGCGCAGGCGCCGGATGTGCGGCTGGTCGACGTCTATCGCGGCATCCTGCCGTTCCTGGTGGCGCCGTTCGCCCTCATCGTGCTGCTCTTCATTTTTCCGGATATCGCGCTCTGGCTGCCGAAGTATCTCTACCGCTGACCGCAACGATCTGACGTTTGCCTATAGCCTTCATCCAACCAGTCAGTCCGGGAGAACGGCGATGACCGCGCCTCATGAACGAGTTCTGACCCGCATTTCCGACGCCGAGCTCGAACGTCGCTGGAGCGCCGTCAGGCGCGCCATGCGGGACCGCGGCATCGATGCGCTGGTCATGCAATCGACGAACGATTGGCTCGGCGGTTACGTCAAGTGGTTCACCGACCTGCCGGCCAACAACGGATATCCGCGCACGGTCATATTCCACGCCGACGATTCAATGACCGTCGTCGAAATGGGGCAGACCGGCGGTACCCGCAAGCTCGATGGCGATCGCCTGCATCGGGGCGTCGGCGACATGCTGTTCACGCCGTCGTTCCTGTCGATCAATTTCACGCATGAGGACGATGCGCGGCTTGCGCTCAACGCGCTGAAGCCTCGCGGTTACGGGACCGTCGGCTGGGTCGGCAAAGGAGCATTGCCGCATGCCTTTGTAACTTGCCTGGAAAACGGCCTCGCGGGGACCGCCTTCGTCGACGCCACCGACCTGGTGGACGCCATCAAGGCGATCAAGAGCGAGGAAGAAATCGCGCTGATCCGCCGTGCGACGGCGGTGCAGGACGAAATCTTCGCGCGGGTTCTCGGCTACATCAAGCCCGGGCTGCGCGATGTCGACGTTACGGCTTTCGCTCAGCAAGAGGGGCAGCGCCTCGGCAGCGAACAGGGAATTTTCCTCGGCGGCTCAGCGCCCGTCGGCACCCGATCGTCGTTCCTGCCACGTTACATGCAAGGGCGGACGCTGGAGAAAGGCGACCATCTCTCCCTTTTGATCGAAGTCAACGGTCCGGGCGGCTTTTACGCCGAGATCGCGCGCACCATTGTGCTCGGCACCGCGTCGAACGAGTTGAAGGACGGTTTCGAAGCCGTGCGTGAAGCGCAGCAACACACACTTGGACTGATGAAGCCGGGCACTTTGTGCCGCGACATCCACGCCAAACACAACGAATACATGACCGCGCGCGGATTGCCGCCGGAATTGCGGCTTTATGCCCACGGTCAAGGCTACGATATGGTCGAGCGGCCGCTGATCCGGTCGGACGAAAGCATGGCGCTCCAGGCCGGCATGTGCCTTGCCGTGCATCCGGGCTACGAGACGCCCTCTATCTTCGCTGTCATCTGCGACAATTACATCATCGGAACCGATGGGCCCGGCGATTGTTTGCACGCGACGCCGAAGAAGATTTTCGAAGTGGAATAGTCCGCCTCTTGGCGGTTCCCGCACGTGGAAAGAATGGTTTGGGTGCATGACTGACCGCACGACTGTGGCCGGACTGCGCGTTGCAACGGCTCTCTATGAGTTCATCGCGCGTGAGGCATTGCCGGGCACCGCGCTTACGCCCGATGCGTTCTGGTCCGATTTCGCGACGCTGCTCAAGGAACTGGCCTCTCGCAACCACGCGCTGCTTAAACGGCGCGACGAGTTGCAGGCCAAGATCGACGCATGGCATGGCGAACGGCGCGGGCGGCCGCTCGATCAGGCCGACTATGATCGGTTCTTGCGAGAGATCGGTTATCTTGTCCCCGAAGTCGACGACTTCGTTATCAGGACGACCAAGGTCGATGAGGAGATCGCGGCGACCGCGGGTCCTCAACTCGTCGTGCCGCTGTCCAATGCGCGCTACGCACTGAATGCCGCCAATGCGCGGTGGGGCAGCCTTTACGATGCCTTGTACGGAACGGATGCGACTCCCGAAGATGAGGGCGCCGAACGCGGTGCGCGGTATAATCCGGTGCGCGGCGCCCGCGTCATCGCCTATGCGCGCGGCATTCTCGACATCGTTGCGCCGCTGCAGCAGGGAAGCCACGCCGATTCGACTTCTTATACGGTGGACCAGGGCGCACTCATCGTTGGATTGCAAGACGGTACGCGTGTGCCCCTAGCGCAAGCCGACAGGTTCGTCGGCTATCGCGGGAATCCGGCCGCGCCATCGGCGGTGCTGTTGCGCCATAACGGCTTGCACGTCGAGATCGCCATCGACCGCAGCAGCCCGATCGCCGCCGGCGATCCGGCCGGTATTGCCGATATCGTTCTCGAAGCGGCCGTGACCACGATCATGGATCTGGAAGACAGTGTCGCGGCTGTCGATGCCGACGACAAAGTGACGGTCTATCGGAACTGGCTCGGCCTGATGAACGGCACGCTGGCCGCTTCGTTCGAAAAGAGCGGCCGCGTCGTGGAACGCAAGCTCGAGCCGGACCGGCTGTACAAAGGCAAGGGCGGCGACGACATTCGTCTGCAGGGTCGCAGCCTGATGTTCGTGCGCAATGTCGGGCATCACATGTACACCGACGCCGTGCTCGACGAGGATGGCCGGGAAGTACCGGAGGCGATCCTCGACGCCGCCGTGACCGCTCTGATCGGAATGCACGATTTCAAGCCGGGCGCCGAGTTCCGCAACAGCCGAACGGGATCGATCTACATCGTCAAGCCGAAGATGCATGGGCCGGAGGAAGTCGCTTTCGCGAATGAGCTGTTCGCGCGTGTCGAGGATCTGCTGGGGCTGCCGCGTTTCACATTGAAGATCGGCATCATGGACGAGGAGCGGCGTACGACCGTCAACCTCAAGAACTGCATCGCGGCGGCGCAGGACCGGGTCGTCTTCATCAATACGGGCTTCCTCGACCGCACCGGCGACGAGATTCACACCTCGATGGAAGCTGGTCCCATGGTGCGCAAGGGCGACATGAAGGGGCTCCCCTGGATCAAGGCCTATGAGGACTGGAATGTCGATATCGGCATCGCCTGCGGCCTGCCGGGCAAGGCGCAGATCGGCAAAGGCATGTGGGCCATGCCCGACAAGATGGCCGACATGCTGCGCGACAAGATCGGCCATCCGAAGGCCGGCGCCAACACGGCCTGGGTGCCGTCGCCGACGGCGGCAACCTTGCATGCCTTGCATTACCACCAGGTCGATGTGGCGGCGCGGCAGCGCGAACTGATCGGCCAAAAGCGCGCCGCGCTCGCCGATATCCTGACCATCCCGGTGTCGCAGTCCAACTGGGCGCCCGAAGCCGTGCAACAGGAACTGGACAACAACTGCCAAAGCATTCTCGGCTATGTCGTGCGCTGGGTCGATCAGGGTATCGGCTGCTCGAAAGTGCCGGATATTCACGACGTCGGTCTCATGGAAGATCGCGCCACCTTGCGCATCTCCAGCCAGCACATCGCCAACTGGCTGCACCATGGCGTCGCCAGCGGAGCGCAGGTGATGGAGACGCTGCGCCGCATGGCGGTCGTGGTCGACCGCCAGAACGCGGGCGACCCCGACTACCGTCCAATGGCTCCGGCTTTCGATGGGCCGGCCTTCAAGGCGGCGTGCGAACTGATCTTCAAGGGTCGGCAGCAGCCCAACGGATATACCGAATGGGTTTTGACGGCCCTGCGACGGGAAGCAAAGCGGCTTCATTCGCCGCGCGCCTGACGCTGAACGCTTTAGGAGAAAACCGATGCCGATACTGGTGATGGACCACGGCGTTCATATCGATGCCGCCGCGGTGAGGAAGGCCTTCCCCAACGAGGATGTGCGCGACGCGAAGGATGCCGCCGGCGCTGTCGGCCAATGCGAGGATTGCGATATCGTGGTCACGATGGCGCACGATTTGACCGACGATCTGATCGCACGAATGCCGAAGCTTCGGTACATCTGCGCCATGTCGGCGGGTACGGACAAGGTGGATACCCTGAAGGGATTGAAGCCGGATGTGCTGGTCACATCCGCCCGCGGCATTCACGGGCCGCAGATGTCCGAACTGGCATTTCTCTCGATGATTTCTCTGTCGCGGGAGTTTCCGAAAATGCAGCGGAACCAGGCGCGGCACATCTGGGAGCGCTGGCCGCAAAAACTGCTGTGGGGAAAGACAGTGGTGCTGGTCGGCATCGGGCCGATCGCGGAGGATCTGGCGCTGCGCTGCGCGGCGTTCGGTATGCGCGTCATTGGCATCAGCGACGCGCGCAAGGAAGCGCCTCATTTCGACAAGATGCTGCCCCGCGCCCGTCTCGAAGAGGCGGCGGCGGAGGCGGACTTCATGGTGGTCCTTGTCCCGTTTTCGCCGCAGACGCATCACATGATCAACGCGGACGTTCTCCGCGCGATGAAAAATACCGGCATCCTCATTAATCTTGCGCGTGGGCCGGTGGTGGATGAGAAGGAACTGGTCAAGGCCTTGCAGGAGGGCCGCATCGGCGGCGCCGCGCTCGACGTGTTCGAAGCGGAACCCCTGCCGTCCGACAGCCCGCTCTGGGACATGCTGAATGTGATTGTGACACCGCGCATTGGCGGCATGAGCGACGTTTACACAGAGCAGGTCCTGCCGCTCGTCGTCCACAATTTGCGCTGTTTCCTCGACGGCCGACGGGCGGACATGAAGAACATCGTTCGCGGCTGAGAATGAATGCTCCAGACTGTTCTGGGGCGACGCACGTGCGAGCGAGTTTTTACGTTTCTTGCGCGCAGAACTCGGGCGCGAGTCTATTTCGTGCCTGTCGCGATCATGTTCTGCATCGCGCGTACGGCCAGCCGGTAGCCTTCGGCGCCGAAGCCGGCCATGACGCCGGTCGCGACTTTCGACACCAGCGAGTTGTGATAGATCGCCTCGCGCTTGTGGATATTCGAGATGTGGAGCTCGATGATGGGCCCAGGAAACATCTTGAGGGCGTCGAGGATGGCGATCGATACGAAGGTGAAAGCGGCCGGATTGATGACAATGCCGCCGGCTTCTTTTTCAATGGCCTCGTGTATCCAGTCGATGATCTGCGCCTCGGAATTGCTCTGCCTGAACTCGACCGGGGTCGAGCCGGCCTCCTCGCGGCACATCTTCTCGACATCGGCGAGCGTTGTGGTGCCGTAGATTTCCGGCTCGCGCTTGCCGAGGCGGTTGAGGTTCGGGCCGTTGATAACGTAGACGGGCTTGGCCATTGATACTTAACCTTTGTAGCCGATGAGGCGCGGCAGCCAGAGCACCGTTTCCGGGATGGCAGTGATGATTGCGAGCACCAAAAGGGCCATCGCGATGAACGGAATGGCCTCTTTGACGATATTGGCCAGCGGCGTCTTGGTCAGATTGGCCAGCACGAACAGCAACAGGCCGTAAGGCGGCGTCACCAACCCGATCATGATATTGACGACAACGACCACGCCAAAATGGACGAGGTCGATGCCGAGTGCCTTGGCGGTCGGAATGAAGATGGGCACGACGATGAGCAGAATGGTGGTGCCTTCGAGCAGGCAGCCGAGGACGAGCAAAAGCACGTTCACCGCCAGCAGGAAGCCGGCCCGGGAAAAGTCCCAGTGCGCCATCATCTGCGCCAGTGAATCCGGCACGCGCTCGATAGTGACAACATAGTTGAAGGCGAAGGCACCGGCGATCAACATGCCGATTGAAGTAGTGGCCTTGCCACTGGATAGCAGTGCCTCGTAAACCTGCTGCCACGTCACCGCGCGGTAGATCACGGTGGCGGCGAACAGCGCGTAGAACGCGGCGACTGCCGCGCCTTCGGTCGGCGTCATTACGCCGCCATAGATGCCGAATAGCAGGATGATCGGCAGTAGCAGCGCCGGAAAAGCGTTGACGGTGATCTTGGGGATTTCACGCAGCGGTACCGGGTCTTCGATTGGGAAGCCGCGGCGGCGCGCCATGATCGAGTTTGCGATCATGAAGCCGACGCCGAGAAGAATGCCCGGTGCGACGCCGCCCAGGAACAGGTAGCCAATCGAGGCGTCGGACACGAGCGCATAAACCACCATCGGGATCGATGGCGGAATGATCGGCCCGATGACGGCGGCCGCGGCGGTGATCGCCGCCGCGTAAGCGACCGGGTAACGGCCGTCCTTGGCCATCATGCCGACGATGATCTTGCCGATGCCGACGGCGTCTGCGATCGCCGATCCTGACATGCCGGCGAAGATCATGTTGGCGACGACGTTTACGTGGCCGAGGCCGCCGCGGAAGCGGCCGACCAGCACCAGGCAGAAGCGCAAGAGCTTATCGGTCAGGCTGCCGACATTCATTAAGTCGGCGGCGAGAATGAACAGCGGGATCGCAATCAAAACATAGGAGTTGAACAGGCCATTGAGGATCTGTTCGGCGGCGGTGCCGAGATCGAGGCCCGTCAGCAGCAGGTAGATCGTCGTGGCGACGATCATCGAATGCCCGATGGGCAGTCCGAGGATGCCGAGAAGGATAATGACGGCGACGCAGATCGTGAAGGGGCTGATCGTCATGGCTCAGTCCCTGAGTTCCGAGGGATTGGTCTGCGGCGAGGCCGTTCCCTTGACGGCGCGCAGCACCAGGAAGCCGTAGCGCACGATGCTGGCGACGGCGAAAATGATGTAGACGGCGTAAAGGACGTTGATCGGAATGTGCAGATAGGCCGAGCGCTCGACCTTCATGAAGCTGACATAGCTGTAGGCTGCCGGCAGCGAAATGCCGTAGACGATGATGAGTACGAGGCCGGTGATCACCGTGAAGATGCGGCGCCAGCCTTCCGAGATGTTGGAATAGACAATGTCGAACCGAATCTCTTCCGATTCACCGATGACGAAGGCCGCACCCCACAGGACAGTCCACAGCCATACGGTGACGATCACTTCCTCGGACCATCCAAGCGGCTGATCAATGACGTAGCGGAAGAAGATCTGCAGAATGAACGTCGTGAACATGGTCGCGAGCAGGGCGACCACGACATTGTCGGCCCGACGGCGGAGCCAGTGCGCGGCTGCGGTGGCCGTTGGCATCGATTCTGGTCCTTCGATCGTCGTGGTGGGGCAGCAGGCCGAGCAGTTGAAAATTGGCCGGCGTCAGTGTGACGCCGGCCGGAGTTCGGGAGAAATAACGCGCTATCTTATTTGATCGCGTTGATCTTATCGATCGCGCCTTTCGGCCACTCATTGCCGTATTTGGCGAGGTACTTCTTCTGCGCGAAGTCGCGGAAGGCGTTCTGGTCCGGCTCGTAGACCTTCTTGCCCTTCGACTTGAAATACTCGATCGTTTCCTTCGCCTGCGCATCATAGGCGGCGGCATTGGCGTCGAAGATCTTGTCGGCCGTGGCGCGGAATTTGGCCTGCAGGTCCTTGCCCATGCCCTCCCAGGCCTTCTTGCCGACGGTCAACACGTCATAGCCGATGACGTGGCTGGTCAGCACGAACTGGGTGGTGACTTCGTCGAATTTCATGGTGCGGGCGGTGACCAGCGGATTGTCCTGACCATCGACAACGCCGGTCTGCAGCGCCGTGTAGAGCTCGGAGAAGGCGACCGGTGTCGGGCTGGCGCCGATCGATTCACCGAGGAATTGCCAGAATTCGCCGGGCGGCATGCGCAGCTTGATGCCGGCGAGGTCAGCGGGGGTCTTGATCTGCTTGTCCGGCTTCAGGTTGACCTGACGCGCGCCGAAATAGACCGGCCGGATGACTTCGACGCCGAGCTGGTCGCGCGCCATGGCGATGAATTGCTTGCCGACGTCGCTCTCGAACGTCTTCTTCAGATGCGAGTAGTCGCGGAACAGGTAGGCGGACGTGAGGAGCGACCAGGCGGGCACCTGCTTGGATATGTCGGCGGGTGCGAGGTTGCAGAGTTCAAGATTGCCGCGCTGCAGGGCGACGAGTTCGGTGCCCTGCTTAAACAGCGAGTTGGACCAGTGCGGCTCCATCTCGATGTCGGCCTTCAGGGCTTCGGCAAATTCTTTAAAGGCCTTGGCGCGCAAGTCTGTCTCGGCGAAGGCGACGCTCAGCTTCATTTTGGTCGGCGCCGCAAACGCCACGCTCGGCAGCATAGATCCGACGGCAACGGCCGACGTGGCGGCGAGCAGACTGCGCCGGCTGATGGGTTTATTCATGGTTGTCCTCCCGGTGTGATTTTTGAGTGAGGTGGATTATCCCTTTGAGTGACCGAAAATCAATCGTTAAATTCAAAAATATCAGATGATTTTATCTCCATATGGTCGCAATAAAGATTCGATGAGATGGCAAATGGCAGGCATTAGCCGTCAGTTGAGGTGTTCTGCAGTTCCATGGTAAGGATCGTATATTCTGTGTTTTGTCAGATGAGGGTGTCCTTTGCTGCCCATAGCCGACATAGCTGAGACCGTCGGCGAGCGTACCTACCGGCGCATCCGCTCCGACATTATCTTTGGCCGCCTCACGCCCGGACAAAGGCTGCGTCTTGAACGGCTTAGCACCCAATACGAGACCAGCATCGCCACCTTGCGCGAACTGCTGAACCGGCTGCTGGTCGAGGGCCTGATCGTTGCCGAGGGGCAGCGGGGCTTCGAGGTGACGCCGGTTTCCGCCGACCGCTGGCACGAGATCGCGCAAATGCGCGAGCTGCTTGAGTGTCACGCGCTGCGCCAGTCGATCGAGAACGGCGATATCGAGTGGGAGGGACGGGTCGTCGCGGCGCATCACAAGCTGGCGGCGCTCGAAAAGAAGCTGCTCGCCGGCGATCGCACGCAGACCGAGACCTGGAAGCGCTACGATTGGGAATTCCACCACGCGCTGATTTCCTGTTGTGGATCGAAGGCGCTGCTGGAGGCGCATTCGGCGATCTTCGACAAATATCTGCGCTACCAGATCATCGCCGTCGTTTTCCGTGGCGAGGCGGCGGCACGCGAACATCGCGAACTGCTTGATGCCGCGCTCAAACGCGACTGGAAAACTGCGACCGCGGTCCTCGTCACCCATATCCGCGATTGCGTGCAGCACACGCTCAAGACCGGCGCGCTGGTTTCGTAAGCATGGCCCGGACCACCTCCATGATCGACGAAGGCACCATCGGCGAACGCGCCTACCGCCGCATCCGCAACGACATCCTGTTCGGCCGCCTGAAGCCGAGCGAGAAGCTCAAGCTGGAACGGCTGAAAGACGATTACGGCGTCAGCGTCAGCACCTTGCGCGAGGTGCTGAGCCGCTTGGCGTCGGAAAAGCTGGTGGTGGCCGAAGGCCAGCGCGGATTCGAAGTAGCGCCGGTGTCAGCCGAAGATCTCAAGGACATCGCATCGCTGCGCCTGCTGCTCGAGGTGCATGCCATCGCCCAGTCGTTCCAGAGCGGCGACATGGAATGGGAGGCGCGCGTCGTTGCCGCCCACCACAAGCTTGCCGCGATGGAGGAGAAGAAGAAAAGCGAAGGCAGCCCGGATGCTGAAACCTGGAAGCGCTATGATTGGGAGTTTCACCAGGCGCTGATCTCGGCCTGCGGCTCGTGCGAACTGATGGAAACGCACGGCGCGGTGTTCGACAAATATCTGCGCTACCAGGTGCTGGCCCTGACCGACCGCGGCGACATCGCCGCTCGCGAGCACAAACAGCTGATGCAATGCGCGCTCAAGCGCGACGCGGCCAAGGCGGGGGAGGTTCTGAAAGCCCATATCAACGGCGGCCTGGAGCACGCTCTGGCGGTCGGCAAGATCGTTTGACGGGTCATACAAAAATCATCTGATTAAAGCCAAAATCTCAGTTGTTGAATAAGGCCTCCTATGCGAGATTGCGCCGCGCACGTATCCGGAGGCCCGCATGACTTCATCCCCCATCAAACTGGGGCTGATCGGCGACAATATCGCTGCATCCAGTTCGCCGGCCCTGCATCGGATTGCAGGACGGCTTGTGGGTCTGAGCGTGACCTATGACCTGCTGCGGCCGGCCGATCGCGGCGCCTCGTTCGAGGCGGTGCTGGCCTCCGCCGAGACGGCCGGCTATCGCGGGGTGAACATCACCTATCCCTATAAAGAGCGGGTCAACGCATATATCGACGTGCCCGATCCGGCGGTTCGCGCCATCGGCGCCTGCAATACGGTGTTGTTCGGAGCCAAGCGGCCGGTCGGCTGGAATACGGATTATTCGGGTTTCATGGCGGCCTATCGTCACCACTTCGGGCAGCGGCCGCCGGGCCGCGTGGCGATGGCTGGGACCGGCGGCGTCGGTCGCGCTATTGCCTTTGCACTTTGTCAGCTCGGCGCCTCCGAGCTCCGGTTGTTCGACATCGACGCGGCGAAGTCGAGCGCGCTGGCGCAAGCACTGCGGGCGTTGCCCTCGGCCACGACGGTGACGACGGCAGCCACCATCGAAGAGGCGGCGAAAGACGCCGAAGGCCTCGTCAACTCGACGCCGATCGGCATGGTCGGCATCGGCGGCTGCCCGTTTCCGGAAGCAACGATCGCCGGGCGGCGCTGGGCCTTCGATGCCGTCTACACGCCGGTCGATACGCCATTCATGGTCGCGGCCGGCGCCGCCGGGCTCGATTTGCTCAGCGGCTACGAACTCTTCTTCTATCAAGGCGTCGACGCCTTTCGGCATTTCACCGGCAAAGACGTGCCGGAGTTACCGCTACGCGACGCGTTGAAGATCGGCGAAGAGAAGGCGCTGGCCTGATCAGTCCCAACTCAGTGCGCCGCCGTTCTGATACTCGATCACGCGGGTCTCGAAGAAGTTCTTCTCCTTCTTGAGGTCCATTGCTTCCGACATCCATGGGAACGGGTTGTCGGCTTCAGCGAAGACCGGCGCGAGGCCAAGCTGCGCGCAGCGGCGGTTGGCGATGAAGTGCATATATTGCTCGCAGAGCGCCGCATTCAGCCCCAGGAAGCCGCGCGGCATGGTATCGCGGCCATAGGCGGCTTCAAGTTCCGCCGCGTCCGAGATCATCGCTCTCACTTCGTCCTGGAATGTTTTGGTCCAGAGGTGCGGGTTCTCGATCTTGATCTGGTTGATGACGTCGATGCCGAAGTTCAGGTGGATCGATTCATCGCGCAGAATGTATTGGTACTGCTCGGCGATGCCGATCATCTTGTTGCGGCGGCCGAGCGACAGGATCTGTGCAAAGCCGGTGTAGAACCACATGCCTTCGAAGATCACATAGAAGGCGACGAGGTCGCGCAGGAAAGCCTGATCGTTCTCCGGCGTGCCGGTCTTGAAGTCGGGGTCGTCGAGATGCTGCGTATGTTTCAGCGCCCAGGCCGCCTTGTCGGTGATCGAAGGCACCTCGCGGTACATGTTGAACAACTCGCCTTCGTCGAGGCCGAGGCTTTCGACGATGTACTGGAAGGTGTGCGTGTGTACGGCCTCCTCGAAGGCCTGCCGCAATAGATACTGCCGGCATTCCGGATTGGTGAGGTGGCGGTAGATCGCCAGCACGATGTTGTTGGCGACGAGGCTTTCCGAGGCGGCGAAGAAGCCGAGATTGCGCTTGATGGCACGGCGCTCGTCCTCGGTCAGGCCGTCGCGCGACTTCCAGAGCGCGATATCGGCCTGCATCGAGACTTCGGTCGGCATCCAATGGTTGTTGCAGCCGGAAAGATACTTCTCCCACGCCCATTTGTATTTGAGCGGCAGGAGCTGATTGACGTCGGCGCGGCAGTTGATCATCCGTTTTTGATCGACCGAGACACGGGCGCCGTTGCGGTCGATTTCGCCGAGACCCGTCGGTTGGCCGGCGCCGTCGTTCGGCAGGGCGCTCGGCGGAGCGGATGTGTTCGTGGTTTCGGACCAGTCGAGCATTGTTCTTGTTCCTTGGTTTGGTCTTACTGGCAGGCCTCGCAGGTCGGATCGTCGATCCGGCATGCCGGCATGTCGGCACTGATCGCAACCGCAGTGGTGAGGGCGGACACCGCATTGAGCTTGCCGTCTGTGCCCTTGAGCGTCGATTTCTCGACATGCGTGGCCGAGCGCGAGCGCAGGTAGTAGGTCGTCTTAAGCCCGCGCTGCCAGGCAAGGCGATAGAGTGCGTCGAGTTTCTTGCCCGACGGATTGGCGATATAGAGATTGAGCGACTGCGCCTGGTCGATCCACTTCTGCCGCCGCGCCGCGGCTTCGATGAGCCAGGAGGAGTCGATCTCGAAGGCGGTGGCATAGAGCGCCTTGAGGTCGCTCGGGATGCGGTCGATCTGGCCGAGGCTGCCGTCGAAATATTTGAGATCCGACACCATGACCTCGTCCCACAGGCCGCGCGCCTTGAGGTCGCGCACCAGCGCTTCGTTCACGACCGTGAAGTCGCCCGACATGTTCGATTTGACGTAGAGGTTCTGGTAGCCGGGCTCGATCGATTGCGACACGCCGCAGATGTTGGAGATCGTCGCCGTCGGCGCGATCGCCATGGTGTTGGAGTTGCGCATGCCGACCTTCTTCACGCGCTCGCGCAGTTCGTCCCACTTCAATCGCGCCGAGCGGTCGAGATCGAGCCCGCCGCGGGCATCGTCCAGCAATTGGATGGAATCGATCGGCAGGATTCCCTTCGACCAGAGCGAGCCGTCGAAACTCGGATAGCGGCCGCGCTCGGCGGCGAGATCGCAGGAGGCCGAAATGGCGTGGAACGAGATCGCTTCCATGCTCTCGTCGGCGAAGGCCACAGCAGCATCGGATGCATAGGGCAGCCGTAAAGCCTGCAAGGCATCCTGAAAGCCCATGATACCGAGCCCGACGGGGCGATGGCGCAGGTTCGAGCGTCGTGCCTCCGGGATGGTGTAGAAATTGATGTCGATCACATTGTCGAGCATGCGCATCGCCGTGGTCACGGTATGCGCCAGCCTGGCGTGATCGAGCCCGTTCGGGCCGACATGGGCGAAGAGATTGATCGAGCCGAGATTGCACACTGCAACTTCGTCGGCCGAGGTGTTCAGTGTGATTTCGGTGCAGAGATTGGACGAATGCACCACGCCGACGTGGCCCTGCGGCGAACGGATGTTGCACGGGTCCTTGAAGGTGACCCAGGGATGTCCGGTCTCGAACAACATAGTGAGCATGCGGCGCCACAAATCCGAAGCGCGCACCTGCTTGAACACCTTGATCTCGCCGCGCGCCGCCTTGGCCTCATAGGTCTCGTAAGCGGCCTTGAAGGCCGGGCCGTAAAGGTCGTGCAGATCGGGCGTCTCGTCCGGCGAGAACAGGGTCCAGCCGGCGTCCGTTGCAACGCGCTCCATGAACAGGTCCGGCACCCAGTTCGCTGTGTTCATGTCATGGGTGCGGCGACGGTCGTCGCCGGTATTCTTGCGCAGGTCGAGGAACTCCTCGATGTCGACGTGCCAGGTCTCGAGATAGGCGCAGACCGCGCCCTTCCGCTTACCGCCCTGGTTCACGGCGATGGCAGTGTCGTTGGCGACCTTCAGGAATGGCACGACGCCCTGGCTTTCGCCATTGGTGCCCTTGATGTGTGCGCCCAGGCCACGGACATTGGTCCAGTCATTGCCGAGGCCGCCGGAATATTTGGCGAGCAGGGCATTATCCTTGATCGCCTTGAAGATGCCGTCGAGATCGTCGGCGACGGTGGTCAGGAAGCAGGACGAGAGTTGCGGCCGCGTTGTGCCGGCGTTGAACAAGGTCGGTGTCGAAGCCATGAAGGCGAAGGACGACAACAGATCGTAGAACTCGATGGCACGGGCCTCGCGGTCGATCTCGCGCAGCGCCAGACCCATCGCCACGCGCATGAAGAAGGCCTGCGGCAGTTCGAAACGCGTGCCGCGTACATGCAGGAAATAACGGTCGTAGAGCGTCTGGAAGCCGAGATAGTCGAATTGCAGGTCACGCTCGGGCTTGAGCGCGGCGGCGAGCCGGGCGATGTCGAAGCGGCCGAGTTCGGGATCGAGCAGTTCATTGACAATTCCGGACTTGATATAGAGTGCGAAGTATTCGGCATAGCGTGCGCTCATCTCCGCCTGCGTCGCTTCACGCGGATGGCCGGAAACGAAGCTCAGCGCCTCGCGGCGCAATTTGTCGAGCAGTAGCCGCGCGCTCACTTTCGAATAGTTCGGCTCAGTTTCAATCAAAGTGCGGGCGGCAAGGATCGGCGCCAGCGCCAGTTCGTCGAGTGAGATGCCGTCATAGAGATTGCGGTGGGTTTCGGTGGCGATCGCCTCCACGGAAACGCCGTCGAGTCCGGCGCAGGCTTCCGCGATCACGGCATCGAGCCGCGCGGTGTCGAGCGAGATAAGGGAGCCGTCGTCGAGCTTGGTTCGCAGCACCGGAATGGCAACGACAGTTGTCGACGCTGGCCTGGCCTTGGCGCGCTCCTGCGCGCGCTCCTCGCGATAAAGCACATAGGCGCGCGCGACCTTGTGATGCTCACCACGCATGAGCGCCAGTTCGACCTGATCCTGAATGTCCTCGATATGGAAGGTGCGCCCGGCATCGGCGCGGCGGGTGAGACCGGCGACGATCTGCCCGGTCAATGCCTCGACGATGTCATGCACGCGGCGCGAGGCCGCCGCGCTGTGGCCCTCGACCGCGAGGAACGCCTTGGTCAGGGCAACAGAGATCTTCGATGCGTCGAAAGCCGTGACCGCGCCATTGCGGCGGATGACCTGGTAGCCGGGCTCTGCAGGGGTGGAGGTTGCCGACGGGACGGGAACAACAATGTTCGACGAGTAGGAAACATCATGCGCGAGAGACATCGGCTCATTCCATATGTTGGAGCGGAGCCGAAGGTTCGCGCGCAGCATTCCCCGTTACGGAAAGCCGTTGGCGATCCACCGGGGCACCCCGCCCGAGGACGTACATCTGGTCACGGCAGGTCTCCTGGCTCGCGGGTCGTAGCGTTCGTCTGGCCTTCCCGAATCCGATGAGATTCAGTGGCTTTACTGTCGACGTCGGCTCGCCGCTTACAGTTGCGGGGGCAGCGCCGGCCTTGCCCTTTTGTCCTTGGACACTGGGCGCACCGGCTTCCCTCTTGGCCCCTGATCTTGCGATTCAGAGGACCGTGACAACTACATTTAGTATCCCGTTCGCCCCGAGTGTCAATGCGGCGGCGGAAAAATTCTGTGTCGCGAATCGGCGTCTGTTGATTGCGGGCCTAGTGGCCCGTCGATGACTGCGATGAGCAGGCGGCGGCTTCGCGATGGGCGAGCCAGCGCCCTGCGAGTGCCGGCTGCGGTCGCCGCGCGAGTAGGAGTTCGACACGAAGGATCGAACACGCGGTCGCTATCGATCCTGCTCGTCGATGACGCCGAATGATCGACCAAACACACACGATGTGACTCGGTGAACAAGCGCGACGGACGCATCCTGCGGCGCCGCTGATTGCTGCCACATTCATGGTGCGTGCCGAGTCGAACGAATGACGCGCTTTCATTCACGAGTCGGCTGAAGGTATGAGCCGCGTCGCACTTTCAGATTGGAATAAGTTGAAAGAGATATTTCGTCATCAAAAACGTGCGTTGGTGGTAGTAACGTCGATCGTATCGTGCATATTTCGGCCGCGTCACCGCTCATGCCTTTGCGGCTGGTCTCGATGGAGAATGAAAATGATTGCGCATTTGCGACTGTTGATAGCGACCGTTTTTATTGCGCTGTACGGTGTGATGCCTGCCGCGGCGCAGACGCCCGGCGCCAAGGCGGTTCTGACGACTTACGCCGACATCGCGCTCGCCGGGTATGAGGATTCGCTGGTTGCGGCGAAAGCGCTCGATGCCGCGATCAAGTCGCTGATCGCAAATCCGAGCAAGAAGGCGCTCGATACGGCGCGTGCGGCGTGGAAGGCAGCGCGCATTCCCTATATGCAGACCGAGGTCTATCGCTTCGGCAATCCGATTGTGGATGCTTGGGAGGGGCGCGTGAATGCGTGGCCGCTCGACGAAGGATTGATCGACTATGTCGATGCGAAATACGGCAAGGAGTCCGACAAAAATCCGCTCTACGCGGCAAATGTGATCGCCAACAAGAAGCTGACGGTTGTCGGCAAGGAAGTCGACGCCTCGCAGATCACCCCGGAATTGCTGTCGGAAGTTCTCCATGAAGCCGGCAAGGTCGAGGCGAATGTGGCGACGGGATATCACGCCATCGAATTCCTGCTGTGGGGACAGGATATCAACGGCACCGATGCCGGTGCGGGCACGCGTCCTTACACCGACTTCGATATGAAGAAGTGCACCGGGGGCAATTGTGACCGCCGCGCGAAGTATCTCGCCGTGGCCAGCGCACTGCTTGTTGCCGACCTCGAAGAGATGGTCGCCAACTGGCGCAAGGATGGTGCCGCGCGCAAGAACCTGCTCGATGGCGAACCCAAGGCCGGCCTGGCGACGATCCTCAAGGGTATGGGCTCGCTGTCATACGGCGAACTCGCGGGCGAGCGCATGAAGCTCGGTCTGCTGCTGCACGATCCGGAAGAAGAGCACGATTGCTTCTCCGACAACACGCACGTCTCGCACCTCTACGATGCCATCGGCATTCGCAACGTCTATCTCGGCACCTACAAGCGCTCGAACGGCAAGGTGATTAAAGGCGCGTCGATCGCTCAATTGGTGGCGGCCAAGGACGCAGCACTTGACCGCGAGATCAAGGGCAAGCTCGACGCCACTGTCGTGAAGTTCCAGGTGATCGACAAACGTGCGCGCGAGAAAGAAGCCTACGATCAGATGATCGGAGAGGGCAACAAGGAGGGCAACGCGGTGGTGCAGGCGGCGATCGACGCGCTCATCGATCAAACAAAATCGATCGAACGGGCGGTTGCGGTGCTCGATCTCGGCGAAGTGGCCTTCGAAAAATCCGACAGCCTCGACAACCCGAACGCCGTGTTCAAATGAATGCATTCGACCGGCGTTCCGGAAGCAGAACGCCGGACAGTCCAGTGCGATACGCCACGGCATTTGCCGTGGCGTATCGATAATTCGGAGGGCGGAAGAGTCATCCGCTACGACAGTGAAGCGTCTGCAATGCGCTCTATTTATGTTGGCACTGTTGACGCCGACATTCGCGGCGGCCGGACAGGCCGGGCGGTCCGATCTTGGCGACGGCGATGCCGCCCGCGTCCGTGCCATAACCCGGCCGACCGATGATTTCAGCAAGGCTGAGCCGTTCGAGGCTCTGCCGGCAGGCGCCGCAACGTCGCGCAAACTGATTGGGCCGGATTCATTCTCGCATTCGTCGGCCAATCTGAGCTTTCAGCAGGAGAGCGATTTCAAGCTCGGCAATGCTTTATTCCGCAAGCTCTGGGTCTCGTCGCCATCCTCAACCCAGGCGTCCGATGGGCTCGGTCCCTTGTTCAATGCGCGTGCGTGCCAGCATTGCCACCTGAAGGACGGCCGCGGCCGGCCGCCCGAAACTCCGGATGAGGATGCGGTCTCGCTGTTTCTGCGGCTTTCGGTGCCGCCGCGTTCGGACGCCGAACGCCAAGCCCTTGCCGACAAGCGACTGCTGACGATTCCGGAGCCGACCTATGGCGGTCAGTTGCAGAACTTCGCCGTTCCGGGACTGCCGGGCGAGGGCCGGATGGTCATCGACTACACAGAAGTGCCGGTGAAACTCGGCGACGGGACCGAGGTGTCGCTGCGCAAGCCAGCCTATCGCGTCGCCGATCTCGGTTACGGGCCGATGGATCCGGAGGTGAGGCTGTCGCCGCGCATTGCACCGCCGATGATCGGACTAGGCCTGGTCGAGCAAATTCATGAAGCTGATATCGTTGCGCAGGCCGATCCCGGCGATCGGGACGATGACGGAATCTCAGGCAAGCCAAGTTACGTCCTCGACGACAATGGCAAGCTGGTTCTCGGCCGGTTCGGCTGGAAGGCCTCGAAACCGAGCATCAAGCATCAGAGCGCGGGCGCCTTCTCCGGCGACATCGGTATATCGACTCCGCTCGCGCCGGCATCATGGGGCGACTGCACCGAAAAGCAGACGGTGTGCCGCGACGCGCCGGATGGTGTGCAACCGAGGCTCGGCGATACCGAAGCACCCGATCCGGTCCTCGCCCTCGTGACATTCTATTCGCAGAACCTCGCAGTGCCCGCGCGCCGCGATATCGACGATCCGCAAGTGCTCGCCGGCAAGCAACTGTTCTACGCCGCCGGTTGCACGTCGTGCCACAGGCCGAAATACGTGACGCGGCGCGATGCACCGCATGCCGCGCACCGCTTCCAGTTGATTTGGCCTTATTCGGACTTTCTCCTCCACGATATGGGTGAAGGTCTGGCCGACGGCCGGCCCGATGGCGATGCCGATGGCCAGGAATGGCGCACGCCGCCGCTTTGGGGTATCGGGCTGACCCAGATCGTCAGCGGCCATACCTACTTCTTGCATGACGGTCGAGCGCGCAATCTGCTTGAAGCCATTTTGTGGCATGGTGGCGAGGCGCAAAAGGCGCGCGATGCGGTTGCCGCCATGCGCAAGGCAGACCGCGACGCGCTGATACGATTCCTGGAGTCGTTGTGATGGCGATTCGCCTGCTGTTCGCGCTGACCCTCGTTATCTTTGTCGCGGAGACTGACAAGGCGACTGCTCAGCGGGTGCAGCCCCGGGAGGTCGCAGCGCTGGCGGTCACACGCTACTTCCAACCCGCCTATGCCAGACTTGCCGTTGAAACGAGCCGGGGCCGCGATGCGATCGGCGAATTGTGCGCCGCGCCGGGCCAGCAGCGCCTTGATGCGGCGCGCGCGCGGTTCGCGGATATTGTCAGCGCCTGGTCTGAAATCGAGATGGTCCGGTTCGGGCCCGTGCTGCGCGACAATCAACTTGAACGCTTTCTGTTCTGGCCCGACCGCCGCGGCATCGCCCTGCGACAGGTTCAGGCCTTGCTGGCCGGGCAGGACGAGAGCGCGGCGGACCCGGCCTCGCTTTATGCCAAGAGCGTCGCGGTTCAGGGTCTCGGGGCACTCGAATACGTGATGTTCGACGCGGAATCGGAAGAGCTCGTTACCAAGGCCAATACTTTCAGGTGCCGTTATGCCTTGGCCATCCTCCGCAATCTGGCGACCATATCGGACAAGCTGAGTGCGCAGTGGCAGGTTCCCGGCGGCTTCGCGGGCTTCGCAAATCCCGGCCCCGGCAATGCCACCTATCGGACCGAGCAAGAAGTCCTGAACCAGATTGTCGGTGTGTTGGTCCACGGTTTCGAGGCGATCCGCGACACCCGGTTGAAGCCCATGCTTGGCAGCGACATATCGAGCGCCCGGCCAAAAATGGTGCCGTACTGGCGGTCCGGTCTGACCGTCGCTTCGATCCAGGCGAATTTCAACGGTCTGCAGAATCTGTTCGAACGATCGCGCATCGGGGAGCTGTTGCCTGCCGAAGCGGCTTCGTTCCAGAACTCGGTCATGTTCGAATTCGGCAATGCCGACCGCGCCATCGCCCAGATCACGCTGCCCCTGGAACAGGCCATCGTGGACACCCGGCAATATCGCGCGCTCGGTTACACGGTGATCCTGACGCAAAGCCTGCAGAAGCTGATCGGACAGGACGTGTCGCAATCGCTCGGCCTGTCGGTCGGCTTTTCCTCCGCCGACGGTGATTGATCATGATTGACCGGCGTAGTTTCGTGACAGCCTGCGGCGCCGCGTTTCTGGCGGGCCTCGCCCCGTTCCGTCAGGAGGCGCTTGCCCGCAGCGACGCGCTTTATGTCTCCGCCTGTCAGAAATCCGACGGCGCTTTCGCCGTCGCGCTGTTCACCGAAGACGGCACCATTCTTCATCTCGAAGACTGTCCGGCGCGCGCGCATGACGCCACGGTCTGCCCGGTGAGTGCCCGCATCGTGGTCTTTGCGCGCCGCCCGGGAACGTTCGCGCTGGTCATGGACCCTTCAAGGCGGCAGACACCCTTCACCATTGTGAGCGCCGCCGGACGGCATTTCTACGGTCACGGCGTCTTCTCGCGGGATGGCCGGTTGCTCTATGCGACGGAGAACGATTTCGACGCCGCGCGCGGCGTGGTCGGTATCTACGATGCATCGGACGGATTCCGGCGTCTCGGCGAATTCGAAACGCACGGCATCGGCCCGCATGAGATTCTGCTGACCCCGGACGGCCGTACACTGGCGATCGCCAATGGCGGCATCGAGACCCACCCCGATTTCGGCCGCGCCAAGCTGAACCTCGACAGCATGGAGCCTTCGATCGTTTTCCTCGATCGGCGCAGCGGTACGCTCGTCGAACGACATGCCTGCGAGCCGCGCTGGCGACAATTGTCGCTGCGCCACATGACATTTGACCGAAGCGGCGACCTTTGGTTCGGTTGCCAATACGAGGGCGCACAGAGCGACCTGCCGCCGTTGATCGGCAAGGTCGGGCGCGAGATCGGTCTGCGGCTGCTCGATATGCCCGCGAAGCATTTGCAGGCCATGCAGAACTATGTCGGCTCGGTCGCCAGCAGCAATGACGGCGATCATGTCGCGATTTCAGCGCCGCATGGAAACCTGATCGTGATTGTCGACACTGCCGGCCGCGTCGTTCGCACGGCTGCACTGGCCGATGGTTGCGGTCTTGCGCCACGCGATGGCGGCTTTCTCGCGACGTCGGGCGAGGGGCAGGTCGTTGTGCTCGATACGAAGGATCGCGCGGTGACGACCAAGGTTCGCTGGGACAATCACATCCTGCGCACAAACTGATTACCGGGCTTATCCGCCGGATGTCTCGGGCATTGCGGCGCGCTCGTTGCCACGTCCGCTCCGCTCCGTTCGTGCCTTAACCATCATCCTTAGCGTTAATTCAGCATCCCGATTTCGGCACACGTAAAGGTAGCTAGAATGTACAAACTAAATCCGTAGTACATATTTACTACCGGGGGAGGTTCGATGATGGCAGGCGGCTTGTTGTCGACATCGCTGTTTCTGCGCGTGGCGCTCCCCGTCGCCCTCGCTTTTGTCGCCGTCGAGGGCGTGCAAGCGCAGCTCCGCGAACGGACGCAATTACAAGTGGTTCGCAACGCCGCGCCGCGCGTCGATGAGCGACCGTCGCCGCCGGCCGGCGAGCCCCCTTCACGACGTTTGTGGGAGTCCACCCCGGTCGGACCGCCGATGCTGCCGCCGGTGACGGAACCAGATGTCGCGCCTCCTGCCGTGGTCCGATCGCCATTGCCGCCTTCCGTGAGGGCCGAGCCGGTCATTCACACGCTCAACTTGATCCGCACTGCACCGGAACAGATCGGGCAAGTACCAGACCAGTTCATGTGGGTCCGCGACGGGCTGATGGCGGTGCGCGACCCGCTCGACAATGCTCTTGTGTTCTTCGACGACGACGGCCGCGTTCTCGGCCGCGCCAAATTCCCGGGTGGCTTCGACACCGAGGACATTGTCGGTCAGCCGACGGCGATCCGCCTGATAGACGCCGGTCATCGCATGCAGATCGCCATCCCGCGCAGCATTGACCCGGCCACCGCCACGACTTTGACGATCACGCCGAATGTTTCGGACGCCGCGCAGCGCGCGAGGCGGCTAATACGCCGGAACCCGCAGGAGCTTGTCGTCAACGACGAGCGGCAGAGCATCTCACATCCGCTCACCGTCCGCTCGCTCGCCGGCGGCCGGCTGGCACAGGCTCACGAAATATCGATCGGCAATGGCGACAACCGCTTCGTCGCCACCGAGGAAATCGTCGCGGTCAAGCCGGCCTTGCAGGTCCGCGTTTTCGTGCAGCGCTTCGACAAGGCCGGCCGGCTGACCGGCGTCGCCTATGTTCCGCTCGACAATTTCGAGGAAGTGCCGCGAAACTTCCTCGCCATCACAGCCGGCGGGTTGCTGCGCGTTCTGCGGCCGACAGGCGAGGGCGTCAAGATCGACGAATACGACTTCACCGCTCCGCCGCGTGGCAATCGTCGTCCAGGAGATACCGAACTGCGCGGTCTGTCGCGCAAGCTTCGAGAGATCGCGATCGATACGTCGGTGCAGGGCGACACCTCGACGCCGTTCAACGACAGCACCGAATCTGTGGAACTGGATGTCGCCGCACCAAAGATCACGCGCGCAAAAGTCCTGGAGAACGCACGAGCCTACCTGTCCGTCAACTGGGTTATGCAGCGCGAGAATTTCCTGCGCCCCGGCATCGAGAACCGTTGCGATCCGGCCCGTTCCTACATATGGCTCAGGCCGCGACACTTCTCCGAAGCTCTGATTGGCACGACGATAGGTCCTATGCCCTACCGCTGGGGCGGTGAGGACACACCGCAGACCTTCCGGACGCGCACCGAATGGGGCGCGCTCGCGGGCAGCCTCTGCACCTGCCGGCAGGCGGAATACAACTACTGCATCTTCGCCGACTCCGCCGGCGTCGACTGTTCCGGCTTCGTGTCGCGAGCCTGGGGCATCGAGAAGCGCGGTACCAGCGGCCTGCTCGATGTTGCTGTCGAAGTCGATAGCATCGACGCCCTCAAGCCCGGCGATGCCTTCGACTGGCCGCAGCGACACATCCGCCTGTTCACCGGATTTGTGCAAGGGGCCGCGACGACCTTCACGGTCCTGGAGTCGTCGACCCGCTACGAATGCGAGGGCGTGTGCGAACGCACCTACCGGCCGAGCGAGATGAACGGCTACAAGCTGATCCGCTACAAGGGCATTACCGAAAACGGCGCCGTTATCGCCACTGCCCCGAACGGCAGCGCCAAGCCAAATCAGAATGGCGAAGACCTCACGACCGGCACAGCGGCTGCGACCTCGCCCGCAACCAGCGATACAGCGGCGCCCGCCACCGCCCCCAAGGCCAGCCAACGGACGGCAGTAAGGAAGTCGCGAATCGTCGTGTCGCCGCGGCGCCTCGTGCGTGGCGTTCATATGGACGACAGGCGGAGGTCACAGTGACGCGCGCATTGCTCGCACTCGCTATATTCTTGTCACTGCTCGCCTTGCCCGAGCGAGGGTCGGCGATCTCGCGTGAGGAAGACATCCTTCGTGATCTCA
This sequence comes from Pseudolabrys sp. FHR47, assembly GCF_005153485.1. Lineage (NCBI taxonomy): Bacteria > Pseudomonadati > Pseudomonadota > Alphaproteobacteria > Hyphomicrobiales > Xanthobacteraceae > Pseudolabrys > Pseudolabrys sp. FHR47. Next base: position 4,071,063 of record NZ_CP039740.1, on the reverse strand, counting down.
ACGAGACGTTCAAGGCACCTTCGACATTTCCACCAAACCCGGCACTGCGACCGTTGCCACGCGATAACGGTCGTACCTTGGCTCCGCTTGGGCCGGACGCCGGGTTCGGGACGGAGGTATCGCCGGAACCTGCGCCCGCGCGACTCCTCCCCTTTCTTGTCGCAATCGCGGAGGGCAAACGCTCGCTGCAGGAAAGCTATCTCTGTGCCGGCACACGCATTGCTCCGCAATGGGTTGTGACGGCGGCGCACTGCGTCTTCGCTTGGCGGCGGCGCTGGCCGGTCGACCCGCAGCCCTATGTGCTTTTCGATACATCGCGGCTGTCGCAGCCTGGTCCAAGAGCAGTCGTGACGAAAGTTGTCCCGCATCCGGCCTATAATCCCCGGACGTTAATGAACGACATCGCGCTCCTGCGCATCGACACGAAGAAGCGTGATTTCGGTCCGCCGCTGAAGCTCGAAGGGCCCCCGATCAGAACGCAATCTGGTCAGATCGCGCTCCTCGCCGGCTGGGGCGTCGCCAACCTCAGCCTAACGCGGCGTCAGCTCGGCGAGACGCAACAAGGGTTGGAAGCGGTAATTCGCGACGACGACTGTTTCGCCAACGGCAACTATTCGAGGCTTAAAGGCACCGGTGTGTTCTGCGCCGCATCACTGCTGCCTCATCATGACACCTGTTACCGTTTCGGTGGCGGTCCGCTCATCCTCTATGATGCCAAGGGTGTTCGCTATCTGGGTGGCATCGTGTCGTGGCCGGCGGTGTGTCCATCCGAGGTCGAGAAGACAAACGTCTATCTCGACGTCCAGCACTTCGTGCCGTGGATCAAGAGCGCGATCCAAGCCAATGGAGGGCCCGGCGAATGAGCGGATATCTTTCGCTACGCTGGTTCGCCGGCCCGCTTATGCTCGTTATCGCTGCGGGGATGGCATGTGCAGAAGAGGATCTCCAGCGCTCGCTGCCGCGCGTGGAAAACTTGTATGAGCGGCGTGTAGAGAGCTTGCGGTCGGCTAGTCCTGCACCGGCCTTTCAAGGTTTCGCCCGTATCGTGCCCGAGCGCGCGGTCAACAATATGGTGTCCATCGGTGTCGCCGGCGTGCCGCAGCAACAAGGGCATTTCTGCGGCGGGGTCTTGATCAATCCGCGCTGGGTCTTGACCGCGGCGCATTGCGTCGCCGCCGCGCGCGGGGATGGAACCGCGCGGGCGATGCCGATAGTGCCGGAGAAGCTGCAGATTCTTGTCGGAACGAACGTGCTGTACCGAGGCGGCGTGAGTAAGCCGGTCGTTCATGTCACGTTGCATCCCGACTATCGCGTCTCCGCGGGCGGCGTGCCGGAGAACGATCTTGCCTTGTTGCGGTTCGCCGAACCGTTACCGGGCACGCCGGCGTCGATCGCTTCCGATGAACTTGCGCAATCCGCACTGCGCGCCGACGACCGCGTGCTCATCATCGGCTGGGGCACTTCCTCATTCGCCGCCAACGCTCCCGTCTCCGGCAATCTGCTGTTGGCGGTGGTGCCTGTGGTCAGCCGCGACAGATGCAACGACGCTTATCGCGGCGCCGTTACCGATCGGATGTTTTGCGCCGGCATCGGTGTGGCCGACTCTTGTCAAGGCGACAGCGGAGGGCCGGCCTATGTTTACAACAGGCAAGGTACGGCGGAGCTAGCCGGTATCGTCAGTTGGGGTGCGAGCTGCACCGACAAGCGATATCCGGGCGTTTATGTCGCGCTGGCCGAGTATCGGGACTGGATCAATGGTACGATCAGCGCGACCGGAACCCAATAAACGCACCGGCCCTTGGCTGGCTGCGCTGCTTGCTCTGACCTGTGTCGGAGCGCCGGCCGCGCACGCGCAATATCAGACATGGATCGGTCCGCGCGTGCTCTATCCGCAGCCCACCGTGTTCACCAATCACGTCGCTATTCCTCTGGTGATGCGCGATGCCATTCAAAATATCGCCATCGGCACGCGCCTGCTTGCAGTCGGCCCGCGCATCATGGGCGGAGAGCCGGCGCCGCTGGGCGTCTACCCATGGATGGTGTCGATCGGACTCAAAGGCGTGGAGGCCCGTGACGGCCATTTCTGCGGTGGCTCGTTCATCGCGCCGAACTGGGTACTGACGGCGGCGCACTGCGTGCGCCCGGATTCGGCGCCGAAGATCCAGGTCTATGGCGAAAGCAATTTTCTCGAGACCGGTGGCAAGGTGTTCGCGGTCGACCGCGTGATCGTGCACGAGCGCTACGATGAGGATACGCGAGAGAACGATGTCGCGTTGCTGCGCCTGACGACCCGCTTCGGCGGTGAAGTTTTGCGCCTGCTTGCACCGACCGACGCAGAACGCCTCGCAGCCGTCGGCACATTGGCGGCGGCGGTCGGTTGGGGGTTGACCGCGGAAGGCACGCAAGCGGGAAATGCCCAGCGCGGCGTTACCGTTCAGGTCGTGTCCAATCAGACGTGTAACGGACTCGCCTCTTACGCCGACGTCGTTACCGACGGTATGGTCTGCGCTGGCTTTCCCGAAGGCGGCAAGGGCTCCTGTCAGGGCGACAGCGGCGGTCCGCTGACGGTTGGCGATGGTAAAGGCGGCCGCTATCAAATCGGTATCGTGAGCTGGGGCGAAGGCTGCCGGCGGCCCAACAAGTTCGGTGTCTATACGCGCGTCACCTCGGTATATCCGTGGATTATGGACCGCCTGGCCGGCAAACCGCAGCCGCCACGGCAAGCCAAGCCGCAGATCGCGCAGATGTCGTCTTTGCCGGCGCCGCCCACCGGTCGCATGGCGGCGAATCCGCCAATGTCAACGCAAACGCGCTCGGCCGCGTCCGCCACGTCGCCGCAGCCTCTTCAACTGGGACCGCGCTCACTCTATCCGCAAAGCACCGCAACGCCATCCGATGTGCCGCTCGTGATGCGCGACGCGCAGCAATATCTTCAGAACAGGACGCGCCTTCTGGCGCTGAAGCCGCGTATCATGGGCGGCGAGGCGGCGCCCGCCAATGCCTATCCGTTCATAGCCTCGATCAGCGTGCGCAATTCCAATCCGCGCGACGGTCATTTCTGCGGCGGCTCCTTCCTTGCCGCCGACTGGGTGCTGACCGCGGCGCATTGCGTCAAGCCGGAGCAGGCACCGAACATCCAGGTTTACGGTGGCAGCAACCAGCTCTCCGGTGGTGGCCGCATCTACGGCGTGAGCCGCATCATCGTTCATGAGGGCTACGACACCATCACGCAGGAGAATGACGTCGCGCTCCTGCAGTTGTCGCAGCGCGCTCGTGTCGCGACCGTCAATCCGCTGCCGGCCGCCGAAGCCGAGCAGTTTGCTGGTCCCGGCCGGAACGCCACCGCCATTGGCTGGGGCTATACGGCCGAAGGCGGCGACGTGCAGAACGTGCTGCGCCAGGTCGGCCTGCAGATCGTGTCGAATGAGGCCTGCAACGCGCCGAACGCCTATGCCGGCGGCATCACCCCCGGCATGCTGTGCGCCGGCTTTCGCGCCGGCGGCAAGGACTCCTGCCAGGGCGACAGCGGCGGGCCGCTCATCGTCGGCAATGGCGACGGCACCTTCTATCAGGCCGGTGTCGTGAGCTGGGGCGAAGGCTGCGGCCAGCCGAACAAATACGGCGTCTATACCCGCGTCTCGGCCTATCGCTCCTGGATCGCCGACCGCATCGCGGGCCGCGCGACAACCGCCGCTCGGACAGCGGCGCCGGCAACGCGCGTAGTCGCCCCGTCGTCACAGACCGGGCCAGCACCACAGCGCGCGCCGGCAACACAGCGCCTGCGCAACGGCGTTCCCAGCAACAGCCGTGCCGAGGCCGTGGTCGAGAAGAGGATCGCAGGAAAAGCTGCGAGGAAACTAGTGCGGCGTTACGTCAGTGAGCGGTAGCGTATTCACTTAATGCTGCTGGAAGGATACTACACGTTTAAGTTGAAAATGCATCTAACGGTATGCACGTAAATTCGATGCCATCCCGAGTGGTTCGCCCTTACCAGCGCCGTTTATTGTGGTCTTTAGAAGCGAGGTGCTCTGTTACTGATTGTAGCTAAAAACAGCGCCTTTTCCCGCAGGGCATCTGTGAAAATATCTGCAACTTTCGAGTGTGCCGTGCTATAGTACTAAGAACGAAATGTAATCAGTCGAGGCAAGCCATGACTGAAAAGCCATCGCGCAACGTTGACGGCCTCCGAGACGGCCCGCTGCCGCGCCCGGTACACAAACCGTCGCATCAGGAAAACAACGGCTATCTGCGTTCCCGCGTTCTCAAGCGTTCCATCGTCGTGGGGCGCCACAAGACCAGCGTCAGTCTCGAGGACGTGTTCTGGCAGGAGTTGCGCACGATCGCGCACGATCTCGGGCTGCATCTGTCGCAACTGGTCGCGCGCATCGATGCCGAGCGGCAACATGGCAATCTGTCGTCGGCCATTCGGCTCTTCGTTTTCGAACAGCGCCGCAAGGCGCCCGAGACCCAGCCGCATGACGAACATCATGCGGGCATGACGCCATAAGCGCCAGTGCTGTGCGAGGGAGCGACCGCCGCCTGTCGCGGCCATATCAAGTCGCACAGGATCTGATCCACGCATCGTCGTGGTTCGGCGCCTACCTCTCCGGCAGGCCCGCGGCGGTCATGAACTGGATTTGTTGGTCGGACGATTCCTTGAATGCCGGGCTCGCATTCTTCATCGGTGGTGCCACGGTGAGTGCCGTTGTGCCGGGCCGCAGCTTCAGTCCTTGCTGCATGGCCGCCCGGGCTTCGTCGGTTCGACCCAATTGCTGGTAGGCCGCGGCCAGAAGCATGTGCGTGCGTCCGGTGGCCGGTGTTATGGCAATCGAGCGCTGCAGCCAGGGCACGGCGGACTCGGCGTCGCCGAGGACGAGATAGGCCCATCCGACACCGACCAGCCAGGTCCAGCGCGAGACTGGCGGCGTGTCGTATCGATCGGCCAACCGAAACGTCGCAAGCGCGTCCTCGAAACGGCCGAGATGCATTTGGCCGAGCCCGACCAGGAAGTGCGCGAGGCCGTTCCAGGGATCGAAGCTCAGCGTCCGCGCGCAGGTGACGAGGCTTTCGGCGAAATGGTTGGTGGCGCTGAGGAAGCGGCAGTAGGTTTCGCCGACAAAAACTTTCGGCCAGATCGTCTCCATCAACTCCTGTTTGGAGAGCGCCCGGCCCGCTGCCGATCCAGTTCGAACCCGTCAAAACGAAAAACCATAATCCCCGTCCGCGGGTTCCGCCCCGCCGATGCGGTACGCATAGCGCAAAAATCTTAAACTAGAACGCAAAACAGCAAATATCAGAAAACTTCAGAACGCTTTCATGGTCTTCAAAAGGCGGAAGAGTCGACGCTCACCAGCGGCTCGCCGGCCTCGATGCTGCCGATAATGCGCGCGGCGGGATAGCCGGCGGTCACGATGTCCTGGAGCAGGGTGTCGGCCTTGTCCGGTGCGCAGGAGATCAGCAGTCCGCCCGAGGTTTGCGGATCGCACAGGATCTGGCGCTGCCAGTCCGGCGTGCCGTCCGGCAGCTTGATCGCGGAGTCATAGCTCTTCCAGTTGCGCCCCGAGGCGCCGGTTACGAAGCCCTGCTGCGCCAGGCTCACGGCATCCTTGAGCAGCGGCAGTGCAGACGCCTTCACATTCACCGTCACGCCGGAGCCGCGTGCCATTTCCAGCGCATGGCCGAGCAGGCCGAATCCGGTGACGTCGGTGACGGCATGGACATCCGGATTGCCGCCGAGCGTCGCGCCGATCTTGTTGAGCAACGTCGTCGAGGCGATGAACTCGCCATAGGCCTCGGGCGATAGCGCGCTCTTCTTGAACGCCGCCGAATAGATGCCGACGCCGAGCGCCTTGGTGAGGATCAGTGTGTCGCCGGGTTTGGCATCGGCGTTGCGGCGGATATGAGCCTTCGGCGCGGTACCAATGACGGCGAGGCCGTAGATGGGCTCTGGTGAATCGATGGAGTGGCCGCCGGCGATGGGAATGCCGGCCGCCTCGCACACCGACGCGCCGCCTTCGAGAATCTGCCGCACCATCTCCGGCGGAATCTTGTCGACCGGCATGCCGAGAATGGCGAGCGCGAAAATAGGCGTGCCGCCCATCGCATAGACGTCGGAGATGGCATTGGTCGCGGCGATGCGGCCGAAGTCGCGCGGCTCGTCTACCATCGGCATGAAGAAGTCGGTGGTCGCGATGATGCAAGTCGGGTTGCCAGTTCCGTTATCCAGCTCCCACACCGCGGCATCGTCGCCGGTTTCGACGCCGACCAGCAACTGCTTGTAGGGCGTTGCCACCGGATGACTCGACAACAACTGCTGCAGCACCGACGGCGCCAGCTTGCAGCCGCAGCCGCCGCCGTGGGACAGATGGCTGAGCCTGATCGGTTGCATGAAATTCATGAGCCTTGCTCCTTAACCTGCTTTCCGGCGCAGGTTCTGTTCTGTGAGGGCGTGCCATGCTTCCGCGAGCCGCTCGGCGGCGGCATCGACGTCGCTTTCGGTCGTGTGCCGTCCAAGCGACAAACGCACGGTGCCGAGCGCGGCCTCGCGCGGAATGCCGAGCGCCAGCAGGATGGCCGACGGCTCTTCGCTGTCGGAATGGCAGGCCGAGCCGTTCGAGGCGAGAACGCCGGGGCAATTCGCCAGCAACTGTCGGCCCGAGACGCCGGGAAACAGCACGTTCAATGTATTGGGCAGCCGCCGCTCGCGGTCGCCGACCAAGGCTAGGCCGGTCACATTATATATAAGGCGCTCGAGCAGCCGGGCGCTGAGCGCCCGCAGGCGTGGCTCGACCTCCGGCAAGGCCTCCTGAGCCAGCCGGCAGGCTTCGCCGAGCGCCACCATATAGGGCACGTTTTCGGTGCCGGGGCGGCGACCGTTTTCCTGGCCGGCGCCGACCAGCAACGGCGGCAGCGCAACGCTGCGCCTGATATAGAGAACGCCGACGCCCTTCGGCGCATAAAGCTTGTGTCCGGCGATGGACAACAGGTCAGCGCCGAGCGCCGTTACGTCGACCGGCACCTTGCCGACCGATTGTGCCACGTCGACATGCACCAGCGCGCCGGCAGCATGGGCGATGGCCGCAATTTCCGCGACCGGCTGCAGCGTACCGATCTCGTTCTGCGCATGAATGATGGTGACGAGCGCGGTGTCGCTGTCGATCAGCGCGCGCGCTTCCGCGGCATCGACAAGACCCGCCGCCGAACTTTTCAGCCGCTTGACGGTGAAGCCTTGTTTCGCCAGCACCGCACAACAGGAATCGGTCGCCGGATGCTCGATATTGGTGGTGACGATCGTGCGCCGCGCGCTCATCGCCGCCGCCCCGCGGATCGCCATGTTGCTGGCTTCGGTGCCACCGCTCGTGAACACGATTTCGTCCGGCGCGGCGCCGATCAGCGAAGCGACCTGGGCGTGTGCCTTGTCCACGGCCGCATGGGCGGCGTGGCCGAGCGCGTGAGCGGAAGAGGGGTTGCCGAAATGCTCCCTGAGGTAAGGTAGCATCGCCTCGAGCACGGCGGGCTCGATCGGTGTCGTCGCATTGCTGTCGAGATACACCGCCACGGCTCAACCGCTCTTCTCGATGGTGAAGATATAGAGGTCGTCGCGCTTCTCCCGCGCGACCAACCGGTGGCCGGTTTGATTGCAGAAATGCGGAACGTCAATAACGGTGAGGGGGTCGGTGCATTCGAGCGTCAGCCGGGCGCCGGCTTCCATGCCGCGCAGCACCTTCTTGGCGCGCAGCACCGGCTGCGGGCAGCGCAGGCCGCGCAAGTCGAGGGCGATAGCGGAGGGCGCGTTCACCGCCCCCCCCGAAAAATGCTTATTCCGGCGTCTGGTTGGCCGGGAAGCGCGTCGGCGGTCCCTTGAGATCGACGCCGGTCGCCATCAGCGGCTGGTCCTTGGCCGCTTCCGAATTTGGCGAGAGAGTCTTGGTGTCGTCCGAGGCCGCGCCGGTCGTCCCTTTGCTCGCGTCGCCCTGTTCGGTCAGCGTGTTGCTGGTGCCGATATGCGAGCCGCCGGTGCCGCCGGTCCAGCCGGTCGAGCCCATATTCTCCGGCTTTGTGCCGCTGTCGTTGCCGGTCTGCGGCGTGTGCGATTGACTTTCCCGCGGCTGCTGCGCTGCCGGTTGCTCCGATGGCTGTTGCTGCGCGATGGCAGCGCCGCTGATGATCGTCGAGGCCAAAATGGTGGATAGCAATACTGCGCGCATATTCATGGCATGCTCCTGTCCGTGGTCGCATGACCAACAGAGAGGAGCGCCCCCGAGTTCCACCGCACACGGGGGCGTGAACAGGCCGGGTGCCGCGCGTGCGGCACCCGCTCTTTCGTGCAATTGACAAAAACCGCGTCACGCCGCCGTCTGTTCCTTCGCCATGATCGTGTATTTGAACGTATCCGGGTCGAGGCAGTCGAGCCGGTTCGGGCCGCACTCGGCCTGCGGATACATCAAAAAGCCTAGCTTAGGCCCGGTCGCGCCCGGCAACGAGATGTCATGCGCGAAATTATAGGCCAGCCAGTTGCCCTCCCAGGCGCCGAACAGCTTCTGCCGCGCATCGACCACCTTCGGGTCGTTGAGCGCGAGGTTGGCCGGCGGCTCCTCGAGCACGACCTTGCGCACGTCAGCCGGGTCGACTGGTACCCAGCCGATGCCGGCCAGATGCACTTCGGCGCGGCAGTGCTGCGCCTTGGTGACGAGTTCCGAACCGGCGCCCAGGCTCTTGTAGCCGAACTTCGACGGCGCGACGCGAATGCCGTAGACATCGCGTGCCGGCAAGCCCTGCGAACGGGCGAGGCCGACATAAAGCGCGTTGAGATCGGCGCATTTGCCGGTGAGGTTGCCGGTCTTGAGCATCGAAGCGATATCGCCGATGCCGCAGCCGCGTGTCTTCGGATTGCGCTGCGTATTGTCGACAATCCATTCGTAGATCGCGCGCGCCTTTTCGACATCGGTTTTGGCGCCAGCCACGATCTTGTCCGATGTCTCCTTGACGATGCCGCCGGTCGGAATGAGGTCGGTGCCCTCGGTGTAGTGCTTACGTTCGGCGGCCGTCAGTTGCGCGCTGCCGGACTTGCCGAGATCGACAGCGCGGTCACGCGTCGCGATGCGGCTGGTGACGGTGATGGCGGGCGCGGCTTCGCCGTCCTTCCATTCGACATGGACGAATTCGGCGCCGTATTTGGCGTCGCGCTTGAGCGCGGCAGTGCCGTTCGTGGTCCACTGGCTGCCCAGTGACTTGAACCAGTCGGCCTCGTTCACGGCGGGCACCGGCACCCAGGCCTGCGTCTTGCCTTCCGGCTTTGCGATTTCGAGCTTGGTGACGAGGTCGAAAGTGCGCCAGGCGCCGGGCTGCGGGTTGAAGGCGGCCGAGGCAAAGCGCGGCAGGCCCGCGGTCAGCGTCACGGCAGCGCCGGCTTTCAGCAAGGTGCGACGGTCGAGATACATCTTAGTGTCCTCCCTGGGTGACTGACGATTGTTGCAAAACGTCTTTTTCGGGCCGGGACAACCGGCCGATCAGTTGCTTCGGCTCGATGGTGTCCCAGGCGAAATCGGATTCGACGATCAGGCGCGCCCGATGCCGCGCATCGAGAACGATGGTCGAGGGTAGGGTGGAAACCGACCACGCCCGGGCGACCGCACGGTCCCGATCCACCAGGACTGGAAAGCTGACGCCGGTCTCGTCGAGCAGGCGGCGCAGCCGCGAATCGGTATCGGCGACGGCGACCGCCACGACCTTCAGGTCAGGCGCGCCGCGTTCGGCGAGGCGCTTGAGCGCCGGCAGTTCGTCGCGGCAGGGCTCGCACCAGCTGGCGAAGAAGTGGACGAGGACGGCGTCGCCGCGCTGGCTGCCGAGGCTAAAAGTCGCGGCGTTCGGCGCGCCGACTTGCGCAAGGTCGAAGGCAGGAGGGGTTGGTTCGGTCCAGGGAACGAGGCCTGCGGCGCATGCCGACACAGGCATAACCAAAACAACGGCGGCTGCTATCGCCGCGCCCGCCAGTCCGATCGAGAACCATTGCCACGATACGCCCCGATACTCGGGAGCAGCATGTGAAATCACGGCGTGGAGTGTGCTCTCGCTCAGGTCGAACGGTCAATGACCAAAAGGACTCGGCGGTGTCGGACAGTCACAACAAAAATATAATTCTGACGCGGTCCTGAGTCTCGTCGACTCAAATTATGATCGCGGCGCCTCTATTGCATTGCAACATAACACAAAATTGCACCTTCAGAACCGGCGCGAGTTTGACTTTGTTCCAGTTCAAAAATACCGTCCCAAAGCGCGCCGTCGCGCGCCGTTTCGCATGCCGGAGGGTCATGCGAGCGACAGTCGTCCCCCGGCGGGGGCTAAGCTCTCAAAGGAGGGCCAAGACGATGAATATGGAGCTCTCGCGGCGCCAATTTTTGAAAGGCGCAAGCGCGGGTGTTGCCGGCACAACTCTGGGTGCATTGGGCTTCGGTGATATCGAAGCCGCCTATGCGACGTCGATCAGGCCATGGAAACTCGCGAATCTGGCCGAGACCCGCAACACCTGCACCTACTGTTCGGTCGCCTGCGGCATCATCATGTATTCGAAGGGCGATCTCAAAAAGGGCCAGAAGGCCGAGATCGTTCACATCGAAGGCGATCCGGATCACCCGACCAACCGCGGCACCTTGTGCCCGAAGGGTGCCGGTCTCCTCGACATCGTTCACGCCAAGACACGCACGCTCTATCCGCAGGTCCGCAAGCCGGGCTCGGACAAGTGGGAGCGCGTGTCCTGGGATCAGGCGCTCGATCGCGTCGCGCGGCTGATGAAGGACGACCGCGACAAGAATTTCGTCGCCAAGAACGCCGACGGCACCACCGTCAACCGGTGGCTGACCACTGGCTTCCTGGCGGCTTCGGCGACCTCGAACGAAACCGCCTGGGCCACCTACAAAGTGGTCCGCAGCACGGGGATGCTGGCATTCGATAACCAGGCAAGAGTTTGACACGGACCGACGGTGGCCAGTCTGGCCCCAACATTCGGTCGCGGTGCGATGACGAACTCTTGGACGGATATCAAGAATACCGACCTCGTCGTTATCATGGGCGGCAATGCCGCCGAGGCGCATCCTTGCGGCTTTAAGTGGGTCACGGAGGCGAAAGCCAACCGCGGCGCCAAGCTGATCGTCGTCGATCCGCGCTTCACGCGCTCGGCGTCGGTCGCCGATTACTATGCGCCGATCCGTCAGGGCACGGACATCGCGTTCCTGCTCGGTGTGATGAACTACTGCATCCAGAACGACAAGGTGCAGTGGGAATACACGAAGAACTTCACCAATGCCTCCTATGTGGTGAAGGAAGGCTTCGGCTATCAGGACGGTTTGTTCACCGGCTATGACGAAGCCCGTCGCGATTACAACCGCTCCACCTGGGACTACGAGCTGGGCGAAGACGGCTTTGTCAAATCCGACATCGACCATCCGCGTAGCGTCTGGAACCTGCTGAAGAAGCACGTCTCGGTCTATACGCCTGAGATGGTCGAGCGCATTTGCGGCACGCCGAAGGACAAGTTCCTGAAGGTGGCGCAGATGATCTCGGAGTGCTCGTCGCCGACGAAGACGATGACGTCGATGTACGCGCTCGGCTGGACCCAGCATTCCAAGGGTTCGCAGAACATCCGCTGCATGGCGATGCTCCAGCTCATCCTGGGCAATATCGGCGTGCGTGGCGGCGGCATGAACGCCTTGCGCGGTCATTCCAACATCCAGGGTCTGACCGACCTCGGCCTGATGTCGAACCTGATCCCTGGGTATCTCGCGATCCCGACGGAGAAGGAGGCGTCGTTCGACCAGTACATGTCGACCCGCGGCTTCAAGCCGTTGCGGCCAAACCAGATGAGCTACTGGCAGAACTACAAGAAGTTCTTCGTGAGCTTCCTGAAGTCGATGTGGGGCGATAACGCAACGCCGGCCAACAACTTCGCCTATGACTATCTGCCCAAGCTCGACGTGCCGGCCTACGACGTGCTGCGCATCTTCGAACTGATGCATCAGGGCAAGGTGAACGGCTACTTCTGCCAGGGCTTCAACCCCCTGCTGTCGTTCCCGAATCGCGCCAAGCTCACCGCGGCGCTCTCCAAGCTGAAGTACCTCGTCGTCATGGATCCGTTGCAGACGGAGACGGCGCGGTTCTGGGAGAACCACGGCGACTTCAACAACGTGAACTCGGGCTCGATCCAGACCGAAGTGATCGAGCTGCCGACCACGTGCTTTGCCGAGGACGAAGGATCGCTGACCAACTCGGGCCGCTGGCTGCAGTGGCACTGGGCCGGCGGTACCCCGCCCGGCGAAGCCAAGCCCGATTCCTGGATCATGGCGCAGATTCACCTGCGTCTGAAAAAGCTCTACCAGCAGGAGGGCGGCGCCTTCGCAGAGCCGATCCTCAAGTTGGATTGGCGCTACAAGGATCCGGGCGACCCGACGCCGGAAGAACTGGCCAGGGAAGTCAACGGCTCCGTCCTCGCCGACGTGCCGGACCCGAACGATCCGACCAAGCTCGTCCTGCAGAAGGGCAAGCAGGTCGTGTCCTTCGCCGCTCTGCGCGACGACGGCTCGACCGCCTGCGGCTGCTGGATCTACTCGGGCAGCTACAACGAGGCGGGCAACAACATGGCCCGCCGCGACACCTCGGACCCCGACGAAACCGGCGCCTATCTCAAATGGGCGTGGTCGTGGCCGGTCAACCGCCGCATCCTCTACAATCGTGCGTCGGCGGATCTGAACGGCAAGCCGTGGGATGAGAGCCGCAAGCTGTTGTGGTGGGACGGTGCCAAGTGGACCGGCTACGACGTGCCGGACATCGGCCCGACCATGAAGCCCGACGTCGTCGGTCCCTTCATCATGAACCCGGAGGGCTCGGCCCGCCTGTTCACCCGCGGCATGATGCGCGACGGTCCGTTCCCGGCTCACTACGAGCCGTTCGAATCGCCGGTCGCCAACGTCATCGCCCCGAAGGTGCGGGGCAACCCGGCCGCCCGCGTGTTCAAGGGCGACATGGAGCAGTTCGGCGAGGCCAAGGACTTCCCCTATGCGGCGACGTCCTACCGTCTCACCGAGCACTTCCACTTCTGGACCAAGCATTCGCAGTTGAACGCGTCCATGCAGCCGGAGTTCTTCGTCGAGATCAGCGAACAGCTGGCCGCCGAGAAGAGCATCAAGTCCGGCGGCTGGGTGCGGGTGTGGTCGAAGCGCGGATCGGTGAAGGCGAAAGCCGTCGTCACCAAGCGCATTCAGCCGCTCACCTGCGACGGCAAGACGGTGCATATCGTCGGCATCCCCCTGCATTGGGGATTCATGGGCGAAACGAAGAAGGGTTTCGGTCCCAATTCGCTGACGCCTTTCGTGGGAGACGCGAACATCGAGACGCCGGAATACAAGGCGTTCCTCGTTGACATCGAGTCGATCCCCGGACCGGTCGCGTAAGGGGAGGGCAGAACAATGGTCAGCTTCATTCTCCCTCCCGCTCCAACCGGCAACGTCAAGCCGACTTACGGTCAGGAAGACCTGGTCAAGCGTTCGGCATCGAACATCTCGCCGCCGGCGAAACAGCTCACGCCGGTGGCCAAGCTCATCGACGTGTCGAAGTGCATCGGCTGCAAGGCCTGCGAGGTGGCTTGCCTCGAGTGGAACGACATGCGCACGCCCGTGGGGATCAACCACGGCGTCTATGACAATCCGCTCGACCTGACGCCCGAGATGTTCACGACGATGCGCTTCACCGAATGGGTCAATCCGGAAACGAAGAATCTGGAATGGCTCATCCGCAAGGATGGCTGCATGCACTGCGCCGATCCGGGCTGCCTCAAGGCCTGCCCGGCGCCCGGCGCCATCGTGCAGTACTCCAACGGCATCGTCGACTTCGATCACGACAAGTGCATCGGTTGCGGTTATTGCGTGAAGGGCTGCCCCTTCAACATTCCCCGCATCAGCAAGGTCGATAACAAGGCCTACAAGTGCACTCTGTGCTCGGACCGTGTGGCCGTCGGCCAGGGTCCGGCTTGCGCGCGGGCTTGCCCGACGCAAGCGATCGTGTTCGGCACCAAGGACGAAATGAAGAAGCACGCCGAGGGCCGCATCAAGGACCTCAAGTCGCGCGGCTTCAAGAATGCCGGCCTTTACGACCCGCCGGGCGTCGGCGGCACCCACGTGATGTACGTCCTGCATCACAACGACCAGCCACATATCTATGCGGGACTTCCGGACAATCCGCGCATCAGCCCGATCGTGGAATTGTGGAAGGGCGCCACCAAGTACGCCGGCCTCGCGGCCATGGCGGCCTTCGCGGCGATCGGCGTGATCCACCACCTCGTCACCGGACCTAACAAGGTTTCGGAGGAAGAGGAACGGAAGGCCGAAGAACTGGCTGGAAAGGGGAAGGCGTCATGACGGCTTACGATGTCGAGCGGGGTGACGCCATCCATCCGGGTCATCCGGTGAAGGTCGACCGCTACACGGCGAGCGCGCGCGCTAATCACTGGGTCACGGCAACCTGCCTGATCCTGCTCGCGCTCTCCGGTCTGGCGCTGTTCCACCCGAGCCTGTTCTTCCTCACCGGCCTGTTCGGCGGCGGACAGTGGACGCGCGCGATCCATCCCTGGATCGGCGTGGTGCTGTTCTTCTCTTTTGCCGGCTTGTTCGTCCGATTCTGGCGGGCGAACCTGTGGTCTTCGGAAGACGGCACCTGGATGGCGCGGCTCGCCGATGTGCTTGGCGGCCGCGAGGAGCGGTTGCCGGAAGTCGGCAAGTACAATGCCGGCCAGAAGATCGTGTTCTGGTCGATGTCGATCCTGATCATCACATTGATCGTGAGCGGCATCCTGATCTGGGACCAGTACTTCGCGGCCTATTCGACGGTCGAAACCAAGCGTTTCGCTGTGCTGATCCACGCGCTCGCGGCGGTGACGATCATCTGTGTCTGGATCGTCCACGTTTACGCGGCGATCTGGGTGCGGGGAACCATCAGCGCCATGACGCGGGGCCAGGTGTCCGGCGGCTGGGCCTGGCGGCATCACCGCAAATGGCTCCGCGAGCTGGCTGGCGGCCCGAAGTCTTAAAAATAAAGGCGTGGCGCTTTCGGAGCGCCACGCCTAAATAAGAAGCCCAGATAAAAACAAGCCGGTCGCATATCAGTTAAGACACGTGGCCCGGAGGGTTCGTGAATTATGAGTGGTAGTGTTGGCGCGCCCCGGCATGAGCCGGTTCCGATCGGTCAGATCGCCGAGCCGCCCTTTGTCAGACTTCCCGATCCCACAACCCTCTTCGCGTTGCGCGCTCACCGTTTCCATTCGCTGGCGACGGAGCATCAGCTCGGCCCCTATCTGAACTTCCTCGGGCAGTTGAGCGGCATCCAGCACAATCTGCAGGACGGTCTGCCCGAGCCGGACATGCCGGCCGACGCGGTGCTGGTGCGCGCTCGCGAGCACGCCATGCCGCCGCTCGACCGTACGCGGTTCACCGCCGACGAGGCCTACGACACCACGCTCGCCCGGCTGTTCGCCCAGTCGAAGGACATGGAAATGCCGGACGCCGCGCGGGCCGCGCTCGAGCGCGCCGCGACCGCCAGCGAAGGCCAGCGCGCCGCCATGGCGAGCGCGGTGCTCTCCGATCGCGTTCCGGTCGAAGCGCTGGCGGACCATATTTATGTCGCCGCCGCGCTGCAGGTTCATTTCGCACGCATGGCGGCGCGGCTCGAGCCGAAGAAACTCGTTCCTGTCGGCGACGGCGCCTGTCCGTGCTGCGGCGGCCCGCCGGTTGCGTCGCTGGTCGTTGGCTGGGAAGGCGCGCACAACACGCGTTACTGCGTCTGCTCGCTGTGCGCGACGAGCTGGAACTACGTCCGCATCAAATGCACTCTGTGCGGCGAGACCGGCGGCATCGGTTATCAGCATGTCGAGCATGACAAGCAGATTCGCGCCGAGACCTGCGACAAGTGCCACGGCTACGTGAAGATCATGCAGCAGGTGGCCAACCCCGCGCTGGACCCGGTGGCCGACGACGTGGCCAGCCTGGCGCTCGATCTTCTGGTGCGCGAGGGTGGCTATCGGCGCGGCGCGGTTAACGCCTTCATGCTCGGCTATTGAGGCGCGCGATGGCCAAAGCCCAAGCGCCTAAATCTCTTGGGGCCCTCCGCAAGCTTCCCTCGGTCGACGAGGTGATGCGCCACGCGGTGGCGGTCGCCGCCGCCGAACGCTTTGGCCGCAGCGCTACCGTTGCTGCCGTCCGCGAGGCGATTGCCGAGGCCCGCGCGAGCGGCGAGGCTGACGATGCAGATGCTTTCGCCGCCGCCGCGACGGCCCGTCTGGAAAAGCAGGCTGAGCCGAATCTCAAGCCGGTCTTCAATCTCACCGGCACGGTGCTGCATACCAATCTCGGCCGCGCGTTGATTGCCGAGGCGGCGGTCGAGGCCGCCACAGTCGCCATGCGCAATGCGGTGGCGCTGGAGTTCGATCTTGGTGGCGGCAAGCGCGGCGAGCGCGACGAACTGGTGCGCGACCTGCTCTGCGAACTGACCGGGGCAGAAGATGCCACCATCGTCAACAACAACGCCGCTGCGGTGCTGCTGACGCTCAACACTTTCGCCAAGGGCAAGGAATCCATCGTCTCGCGCGGCGAACTCATCGAGATTGGCGGTGCCTTCCGTATGCCCGACATCATGAGCCGGGCAGGGACCAAGCTGGTAGAGATCGGTACCACCAATCGCACCCATATGAAAGACTATGTCGGCGCGATCGGCGACAGCACCGGCCTCATCCTGAAGGTCCACACCTCGAACTACCGCATCGAGGGCTTTACCAAGGAAGTGCCGGCGCGCGATCTCGCCAAGCTCGCGCATGAGCACAAGGTGCCGCTGGTCAACGACCTCGGCTCCGGCACTCTGGTCGATCTCACCCGCTACGGCCTCAAGCATGAGCCGACGGTGGCGGAAGCCGTCGCCGAAGGCGCCGATCTCGTCACCTTCTCGGGCGACAAGCTGCTCGGCGGCCCGCAGACGGGATTTATCGTCGGCCGCAAGGATCTGATCGGCAAGCTCAACAAGAACCCGATGAAGCGCGCGCTGCGCGTCGACAAGATCCGCCTCGCCATGATCGAGGCGACGCTCAGGCTCTATCGCGATCCGGACCGTCTCACGCAAACGCTGCCGACCTACCGGCTCCTGGCGCGGCCGGTGAAGGACATGCAGGCGGTCGCCGCGCGCATCGTGCCGGCGCTGAAAGAGAAGCTTGGACGCAATTACAAGGTCGAAAGCAAACCTTGTTCAAGCCAGGTCGGTTCCGGCGCCATGCCGGTCGAGACACTGCCGAGCCTTGCCGTGTCGATCGCGCCGGTCGTCAAGGGCGGCGGTCGTCTCAATGCGCTGTCCAACGCGCTGCGCAAGCTGCCGGTGCCGGTAGTCGGCCGCATCGAGAAGGACGCGCTGCTGTTCGATCTGCGCTGCCTCGAGGACGTCGACGGCTTCCTCGCCAATCTGGCGAAACTGGAGGCGCCGTGATGGGCTGGTTCGGCGCGCGCAAACGACCCGAGCCGGATGTCGCCGACCGCATGGCGGCGGCCTATGATGCGGCCGCGCGCGGCGACTATCAGACCGCGCTCGATCTCTGGACGCCGCTGGCCCATGCCGGCGTCGCCCGCGCCGCCAACAATATCGGCGCCTGCTTCAATGAAGGCATGGGCGTCGAGCGCGACGTCAAGCTCGCCGAACGCTGGCTCACGGTGGCGGCCAACGGCGGCGACGCCATCGGCCAGCGCAATCTCGCCACGCTTTATTTCAAAGGCGACGGCGTCGAGCAGGACAATGCCCGCGCCGCCGAACTCTATCGCGCCGCCGCCGCGCAGGGCGATGCCACCGCGCAGGACATGTTGAGCTGGATGCTGCTGGAAGGCGATGTCATCGACACGGATGTCGTGGCCGCGCGCGAATGGGCGGAACGCGCCGCCGCGCAAGGTGTCGCCGCATCGATGACGCGCCTGGGCATGATCCACCACAATGCGCTCGGCGTGCCGCGCGATGCTGATCTGGCCGTGCACTGGTGGCGGCAGGGCGCCGAACGCGGCGATGCCGACGGCCAGGCCATGCTCGGGGCGGCCTATCATCTCGGTTCCGGCGTGCCGCGCGATGCGGTCAACGCGATGACGTGGCTGCTGCGCGCGCGCAATGGCGGCAGCCCGCTGGCAGCGCGTTTCTTCGACGCCGTGCGCGCCACGCTGACGCCCGACGAAAAAGCCGAGGCCGAGCGCCGCGCCGGTGAACCGCTGGAGGTGCCCGCATGATCATCGGCACCGCCGGCCATATCGACCATGGCAAGACCTCGCTGGTGCGCGCGCTCACCGGCCGCGACACCGACCGCCTCAAGGAAGAGAAGGCGCGCGGCATCTCCATCGACCTCGGCTTTGCCTATCTGCCGGCGCCGGACGGTTCTGTGCTCGGCTTCATCGACGTACCGGGCCACGAGAAGTTCGTGCACAACATGCTGGCCGGCGCCACCGGCATCGATTTCGTGCTCATGGTGATCGCCGCCGATGACGGAGTCATGCCGCAGACGCGCGAGCATCTGGCCATCGTCGATCTCTTGGGCATCGAGCGCGGCATCGTCGCGCTGACCAAGGCCGATCTCGTCACGCCCGAGCGCATCGCGGCGGTGACCACCGATATCCAGAATGCGCTGGCGACCACCTCGCTCGCAGGCATCGACGTGCTGCCGGTCTCGACCGTGACCGGCGATGGCGTCGAGTTGCTGCGCGATTATCTGTTCGATGAGGCGGGGCGCATCAAGGCGCGTTCGTCGCAAGGCCGCTTCCGCTTGGCGGTCGACCGCTCCTTCACCTTGCAAGGCACCGGCACCGTCGTCACCGGCACGGTGCTGTCGGGCGCTGTGAATGTCGGCGATCATGTGCTGGTCAGTCCGGCCGGTCTCGAAGCCCGCGTGCGTTCGATCCATGCGCAGGATCGCCCGACCGAGCGCGGCCTTGCCGGCCAGCGTTGCGCGCTCAATCTCGCCGGCGACGGCATCACCAAGGACGCTATCGCACGCGGCTCCATGGTGCTCGACCCGGCGCTCCATGCGCCGACCGACCGCATCGACGCCACGTTCAAGCTGCTCGCTACCGAGACCCGACCGGTCGCGCAATGGACCCCGGTGCGCCTGCATCACGGCGCGTCCGATGTGGCCGCGCGCATCGTATTGCTTGGCGACGAGGCCATCGCGCCCGGCGCGGAAGCTCTCATCCAGCTTGTGCTCGATCATCCGATCGCCGCCGCTTCTGGCGATCGCTTCGTGCTGCGCGACACCACCGCCCAACGCACCATCGGTGGCGGCAAGTTTCTCGATCTGCGCGCCCCGGCGCGCAAGCGCCGCACCCCGGAGCGTCTGGCGCAGCTGGCCGCCCACGCGCTCGCCGATCCGCAGGCCGCGCTCGCCGCGCTCCTGGATCGTCCGCCTTATCATGTCGATATTGTCGCCTTTGCCCGTGATCGCGCCCTGTCGGCGGATGACGCCGCGGCGCTGGTCCAAGCCTGCGATGCGCTCACGGTGCAAGCCGGCAATGCCACGCTGGCGCTGTCGGCGGCGCGCTGGCTCGGTCTTAAGCGCGCCGTGCTGGAGACGCTGACGAAATTCCACGCCGATCATCCCGATCTGCCCGGCCTCGGCCTCGAGCCGCTACGTATGCAGATGCAGCTGCGCCTGCCGGCCCCTAGCTTCATCGCCTTCCTGCATCAGCTCGTGAAAACCGGCGAGGTGGCGCTCGACGGCGCCTGGGTGAGGCTCAAGGGCCACGAGGTCCGCCTCACGCCCGAGGACGAGAAGGCCTGGCGTGCCATCGCGCCGCTGATCGGCGGTGACGAGCGGTTCCGGCCGCCGCGCGTGCGCGACATCGCCGGCCTGCTCGACATCCGCGAGCCGGACGTGCGCCGACTGTTCAAGCTGCTCGGCCGTATGGGCAAGGTGGACGAGGTCGCGCACGACCACTTCTTCCTGCGCGGCACCGTGGCCGAGATGGTCGATATCATTGTCGATTGCGCGGCCAAGGCCGAGGGCGGCCAGTTCACCGCCGCCCAGTTCCGCGACCGTGTCGACAATGGCCGCAAGGTCGCGATCCAGATTCTGGAGTTTTTCGACCGTCACGGCGTCACCTTGCGCCGCGGCGATCTACGGCGCATCAACAAGCACAGGCTCGATCTATTCCGCCGCGGGGCGGACATGACCGAGAGTCACGTTTCTGGAAGAGAATCGTCCCCGGTGGGGCGTCCGGACTTCAAATCCGGGAGGGGCCGCGAGCCGGTCCTTGGTGGGTTCGACTCCCTCTCTCTTCCGCCACTTCCGCCGTCGTCCGGCGCCAACCCGCGCAACAGGAGAGCCGGATGACGCCAGCCTCGTCGTTCCTCGACACGCTGAAGGACTTCGCCGAAAACGCCGGCGCCGCCGAGGAGGCGTTGCGCCGCGAATTTGCCGAGCGCACCAAGCGCTTCGCCGACGAGCGCGCCTTCGCCTATCGCCGTTACAATCTCATGCGCTCGGTGGCCGAAGCGGTGGCGACGGCCGAGAGCGAGGAGATCGCGGTTGCTGCCGGCAACGGCATCCTGCGCACCAAGCTCGGCTGGGACAGTGACAGCGAGGCGCGTACTGAAACCCTGTCGCGTTTTTCCGCGGTGTCGAAGGAGATGTTCGCGGCGCTGGCGCCGCCCGACGACGAGGCGCCGCCGCCGGATGTGCTCGCTGTGCTCCGCGCGTTCGAGGACTGGTACGCCGAAACCCATCCGCAGTCGTTCTGGGTGCTGTTCGAGCACTACATGCCGGAGACGCCGCTTGTCGACTTCTGACACCGTGACGACTTTCGAGCAGTGGCTCGCCGCGGAATTCGCCGCGACCGGCTCTTTCACGGCGCTGATCGTGCTGGTCGATATCTCGGAGATCAAGGTCAATCCGCTGGTCTCGACCTATCTCAACATCATCGGCACCGAGGTGGACTGGGGCGAACTAACCGTTTTGTTCGCCGGCGCCGGCGTCTCCTGGAATGGCGCGGCGTTCTTTCCCGTCGTCGATATCCATGGCGGCCCGCTCGACAATCCGACCGCTCGCATCAAGTTACGCGAGTTGGAATCCCGGCTGAGCGACGACCGTCTCGTGCTCAATGAAGGCGCCTTCTTCGACCAGTGGGGCCGCAAGCTCAAGGTCGAGGAAGTGGACCTGCAATGAACGGGGAACGCACGGCGGCGCGCCGGCTTCTCATCGTTCTGATGAACACCGACCCGCGCAATCCGGAGGAACTCGCCGCGCCGTTCTATTACGCCGCGGTCGCCGCGGCGATGGATTACGAGGTTGACCTGCTCTGCACGGCCACCGCCGGCAAGTTGATGTTCAAGGGCGTCGCCGAAGCGATCCGCATCAAGGCCAGCGAGGACAAGACCGTGCTCGACTGGATCAGGGAGGCGCACGACCAGGGCGTCCGTCTCTGGGCCTGTCCCGCCAATCTCGAACTGTTCGACAAGGACGACATCGATCTCATCGCCGAATGCAGCGGCATGATGGGCGCAGCCGCCATGATCCAGACGGTCATGGAAGGTGAAGCCCGCGTGCTCACATTTTGAGCGTGTGATATGTCCCAGGTTCAGGGCTTCGAGTTTCCGGAAGATCGCTTCTACGATGTCGAGAACCAGATCTGGTACATGCCGCTGCCGGACGGCACGGTGCGTGCCGGTTTCACCACCTGGGCGGTGAAGCTGATGGGCGAGGTGCTGGTGTTCACGCCCAAGCGCATCGGCCAGACCTTTGACAAGGACAAATGGTTCGCCATGGTCGAGGGCGGCAAGTGGGTCGGCGCGGCGCGCGCGGCGTTCGACGGCACCGTGATCGCACACAACGAGGCGCTGGTCGCCCGGCCGCAGCTTCTGATGCAGGACGCCTTCGGCGAGGCCTGGATGATCGCGCTTAAGCCGGCGCCGGCCGACTGGCAGGCGCTCCTGACGCCGGGCGAGGGCATTGGCGCCGCGGTCGCGGCCTGGATCGCGGGGGAAAGTTACAAAGAGCGATAGCGCTCCTTCGTCATCATCTGCGAAGGCGGATGATCCGGTTCTTCCTGTTCATGTCGTAAAGAAACGCTAGGTCCCCCCTTTCGCGGGCGACGATATTCACTTTCCCTTCCATTGCGGCGGGCGCTTCTCAACGAAAGCCCTGACGCCTTCGCGGAAATCCTCGCTGCCATAGGCCGCGCGCACGAGGTCGTCGCCATCCGGCAGGCCGGCGTGCTGCAGGCGGCGGATCGCCTCCTTGGTGACACGCATGGTGACCGGCGCGTTGGCGGCGAGCTGCGCGCAAATGGCGGCAACGCGTTCGTCGAGCGCCGCCGGATCGACGACCTCCATCAGGAAGCCGGCGGCCAGCGCATCCTCTGCCGCCACGTTCTCGGCCATCAGCATCATGCGCTTGGTGCGCGCCGCGCCGATGCCGGCGACCAGCCGCGCGTAATTGGCGACCGACAGACAATTGCCGAGCGTGCGCGCGATCGGCACGCCGAATTTCGTGCCCGGTGTCGCGATGCGCAAATCGCAGCAGGCGGCAATCGCCATGCCGCCGCCGATCGCCCAGCCTTCGACCACGGCGAGGGTCGGCATTGGCAGGGATTCGAGCGCCGAGAGGTAGCGCTCCATTTTCTCCTCATACTCGCTGCCCTGCTCGGACCTGGAGAATTCGAGGAACTGCGCGATGTCGGTACCGGCGATGAAGGCCTTGCCGCCGGCGCCGCGCAGCACGGTGACGCGGATGCTGTCGTCCTTGGCCAGATCGGCGCAGGCGGCGGCCAACCCCTCATACATGCCCCAGGTCATGGCGTTGCGGGCCTGCGGCCGGTCGAACAGGATGGTCGCAACGTTGCCGTTGCGAGACAGATGGACGGTGCCGTCGGACATGAAATTCTCCTCACGCAGAGGCGAATCTTATACTTGCAGATAGCGCTGCCGAACAGTCGTATCCGCGCCCAGCTCCGCTGACGTCCCGCTCCACACCGTGCGGCCCTTCTCGATCACCACATGCCGGTCGGCGATCTTCATCAGGGCGCTGATGTGCTTGTCGACCACGAGGATGGCCTGGCCCTGCTTTTTCAGCAGCATCAGGCAGTTCCAGATCTCGGTGCGGATCTTCGGCGCCAGGCCCTCGGTGGCCTCGTCGAGAATCAGCAGCTTCGGGTTGGTCATCAGCGCGCGGCCGATCGCGAGCATCTGCTGTTCGCCGCCGGAGAGCTGGTTGCCCATGTTGTTCTTGCGCGAGGCCAGCGACGGAAACAGCTCGTAGACGCGCGGCAGCGTCCATTGCGGCGCGCCGAATCTCGAAGCATTCGTGGCGATCAGATTTTCCTCGACGCTGAGCGTCGGGAAGATTTGGCGGCCTTCCGGCACCAGGCCGATGCCGGTTTGGGCGATGGAATAAGGCGGCAGGCCGAGCAACGGCTTGCCGTCGAAACTGGCTTTGCCTGACTGCGGCGGCACCAGCCCCATCAGTGTGAAGATGGTGGTGGTCTTGCCCATGCCGTTGCGGCCAATCAAAGTCACCACCTCGCCGTCATTGACGGAGAACGAGATGTCGAACAGCACCTGGGCGGGGCCGTAGGAAGCGGCGAGATTCTCGATATGGAGCATTATTCGAGCTCCTCGCCGAGATAGGCTTCGGTCACCGCCGGATCGTTGCGCACCGCATGCGGCGTACCGCTCGCCAGCACGCGGCCATAGACCAGCACCGAAATCTTGTCGGCCAGCGCAAACACCGCGTCCATGTCGTGCTCGACCAGCAGCATGGCAAAGCGGCCCTTCAGCTTCTGCAGCACCGCGACGATGCGCTCGGATTCCTCCGGGCCGGTGCCGGCCATCGGCTCGTCGAGCAGCAACAATTTGGGTTCAAGCGCCAGCGCGATGGCCAGCTCCAGCGCGCGCTTTTCGCCGTGCGACAGGTGCGCGGCGAGAATATCGGCTCTGGTGTCGAGACCAACTTCGGTGAGTGCGGCCATCGCCTGGTCGTTAAGCTCGGCTTCTCTTGCGGCGGGACGCAGGAAACGGAAGCTCGAGCCGGAGCGCGCCTGCACCGCGAGCGCGACGTTCTCCAGCGCGGAAAAGCGTGGCAGCACCGACGTGATCTGGAACGACCGCGCGAGGCCCAGCTTGGCGCGCTCGTCCGGCGGCAGGTGCATGATGTCGGTGCCGTTCAGGAGAATACGGCCGTCGTCCGGCGTCAGCGTGCCGGATACCTGATGGATCAAGGTCGTCTTGCCGGCGCCGTTCGGTCCGATGACCGCGTGCAGCTCGCCGGGGCCAATCTCCAGCGTCACGCCATCGGTGACGACGAGGCCGCCGAAGCGCTTGCGCAGGTTTTCGATCAGCAGCACGGCGTCAGCCACGGGTCAGCCTCGCCTTGATGGTGGTGATGAGGCCGACAATGCCACCGCGCGCGAACAGCACGATCAGCACCAGCAGGGGGCCGAAGATCAGCTTCCAGTTCTCGGTGAAGCCGGCCAGCACCTCTTCGAGCAGCAGATAGGCGGCGGCGCCGACAATGGCGCCATAGAGCGTGCTCAGCCCGCCGAAGATCACCATGATGATGAGTTCGCCCGAGCGCTGCCACGACATGTAGGCCGGGCTGACGAACTCGGTCGCATTGGCGAGCAGGAAGCCGGCAAGGCCGCCGAGGCCGCCGGCGATCACATAACCGATGCGCTGATAGCGGAACACGTCGAAGCCGATGGTGGCCATGCGCGTCGGGTTCTCGCGTGCGCCGCGGAACACGCGGCCGAAGCGCGAATAGACCACCGCGCGCAAAAGGAGATAGGCAGCGATGAGGAGGCCGAGGGTCGCGTAATACAGCGCGCGGTCGTCCTTGAAGACTTCGAGGCCAAACAAGGTCGAGCGCGACGGCAACGTGATGCCGTCGTCGCCCCCATAGGGCGCCAGCGAGCCGGCGATGAAATAGGCCATCTGTCCGAAGGCCAATGTGATCATGATGAAGTAGACGCCGCTGGTGCGCAGGCAGATCGTGCCGGTGACATAGGCGAACAGCGCGCTCACCAGGATCGCCAGCGGCAACGTGACGCCCATGTCGGTTATGCCATGCGCGCCGGCGATCGCCACCGTATAGGCCCCTAAGCCCACAAAGGCGGCATGGCCGAATGTCACGAGCCCGCCGAAGCCGCACAGGAAGTCGACCGCCAGCGCGGCGATGGCGAACACCATCACGCGGACGAACAGATTGAGGATGAAGCTCTGGGCGCCGAAGGCGGCGGCGAAGGGCACCAGCGCCAGCAGCGCGAAGATCGCCACCACGGCAATCTCGATCCGGCCGCTATGGCGCGCGGACGTGGCGGGAGCGAGCGTCGACATCATCACGAGCGCCCCATCACGATCGTCCTTTGGCCGGAAACAGGCCGGCCGGCCGGAAATACAGCACCAGCGCCATCAGCACATAGATCAACATCGAGGCGATGGCCGGGCCAACCGTGCGTGCCGGCGAGGGCGCCATGAACAGCCGCAGGATATCGATCATGAACGAGCGGCCGAGCGTATCGACCAGGCCGATCAGCAGCGCTGCGATGAAGGCGCCGCGCATCGAGCCGATGCCGCCGATGACGATGACGACAAAGGCCAGGATCAGCACCGAGTCGCCCATTCCTGGTTCAACGGAGAGGATCGGCGCGATCATGACGCCGGCGAAGGCCGCCAGCATAGTGCCGAAACCGAACACGATCATGAACAGGCGGCGGATGTCGACGCCGAGCGCCGAGACGATGCGGGCATGGGTCGCGCCGGCGCGCACCAGCATGCCCACGCGTGTGCGCGAGACGAGGATATAGAGAACAAGCCCGACGATCAGGCCGGAGGCGATGATCACCAGACGCCACACTGGATAGACCAGCCCGGGCATCAGTTGAACGGTGCCGGCCAGCGCCTCGGGCATCGGCAGGTTCAGGGGCGCGGCGCCCCACACCACCTTCACGCCCTGGTTCAGGAAGATGATGATGCCGAAGGTCGCGATCACCTGTTCGAGATGGTCGCGGTCATAGAGATGGCGGAACACGGTGAATTCGAGCAGCAGACCGAAGGCCAAAGCCGCGCCGAGCGCGAGGATCAGCGCCAGCACGAAGGAGCCGGTCAGCGCATAGAACATCACCGCCAGATAGGCGCCCAGCATGTACTGGACGCCGTGGGCGAGGTTGATGAAATCCATGACGCCGAACACGAGCGTCAGCCCGGCCGCGATCAGGAACAGCAGCACGCCGAACTGCAGGCCGTTCAGGGTCTGGACGATGAAGAGGGTGAAGGACATGGCTTGGTGATCCAGAACACCCTACGCATTGAAGCCGAGGTGGATTGACGCGCGGGCCGCTCACTCGGCGCGCGCCCTCTCCCCTTTGGGGAGAGGGTTGGGGTGAGGGGGCAAGTGACTCAATTAAAGTCCATAACCCCTCACCCGGATTGCTTCGCAATCCGACCTCTCCCTATGGGAGAGGTGAAGAGCAGCTACTTCATCTTGCAGTCTTTGGCGTGCGGATCCTGGTAATCCGTGAACACCTTCTTGTCGATCGAAGTGGCGAACTTGTCGCCGACCTGCACCACCTTCACCTGGTAGAAGTCCTGGATCGGGTAGTGGTTGTTGCCGAACTTGAACTTGCCGCGCAGCGAGGTGAACGGCGCAGACTGCATCGCCGCCCGCAGCGCGTCCTTGTTGTCGGTCTTGCCGCCGGTCTTCTTCAGCGCGCCGTCGATCAGCAGCGCCGCGTCATAGGCCTGGAAGGCATAGGTCGCCGGAATCGCGCCGCCGAATTCCTTCTCGTAGGCCGCGACGAACTTCTTGTTTTGCGGCGTGTCGAGATCGGGCGCCCAGTTGGCGCCGCCGAAGAAGCCGAGCGCGGCTTCCTTCTGCGCCGGCAGCGTCGATTCATCGACGGTGAAGGCCGACAGGAACTTGATCTTGTCGGCAAGGCCGGCCTGGCGGAACTGCTTGACGAAGTTCACGCCCATGCCGCCGGGCAGGAACACGAAGATCGCATCGGCGCCGGAGGCCTGAATGCGCGACAGTTCGGCCGAATAGTCGAGCTGGTTGAGCGGCACATAGACTTCGTCGGCCAGTTCGCCCTTATAGAAGCGCTTGAAGCCCGCGAGCGAGTCCTTACCCGCCGGATAGTTCGGCGCCATGATGAAGACCTTCTTGAAGCCCGCATCCTGCGCGTACTTGCCCATCACCTCGTGGTTCTGGTCGTTCTGGTAGGAGGTGACGAAGAAGTTCGGGTTGCAGTCCTTGCCGGCGAAGTTCGAGGTGCCGGCGTTCGGCGAGATGAGGATGGCGCCGCCTTCGGTCACCGGCTTCATGATCGCGCCGAGGATGTTGGAGAAGATCGGGCCGACAACGAAATCGACCTTGTCGCGGTCGACCAGCGCCTTGGCCTTGGTGACGGCGACGTCGGGCTTCAGCTCGTCGTCCTGCACGATCACTTCGACTTCACGGCCCCCTAACTTGCCGCCGTTTTCCTTCACCGCCAGCAGGAAGCCGTTGCGGAGCTGTTGGCCGAGCGAGGCCGGCGGGCCCGACAACGTGGTGACCACACCGATCTTCAACTTCTCCTGAGCAGAAACCGGACTTTGCGCGCCGCTTGCCACCATCAGTGCGGCCGCGGCCACCGAAACCAGCAACTTGTTGACCATTGCTCTACCCCTTCAAGGAAATGACGGGAACAAGACGATGCCGCGACTGCCGCGCGCCTTTGTCCGCTGCTGAACTATGCCCGGCCACCATTGACCTGGCTACTCCACCTCAGATATTTTAGATATAAAATATCTCCCCTGGGAAGCCCTATCTTTAAGCATGGGCGGGGGGTGGAGTGGCACTATTTACTGCAATGCGCGGTTTGTCGTCGGCGCGAAAAACCGCGTGCTAAGGAAGGGAAGCTTCGGGCTGAAAGGATTAACGCGTTGCCGTACGGCATCCTCCCCGCGACGCTGAAGGCCTGGCTGGATCACCGCACTGCGGCACTGGCCGCACCGGCCGCCGTCCCGGCAACGCCAACGACCATGAACCATCGGAGTGAAGACATGCAGACGCTGACCGCCGGCATCACCAAGGCCGGCACCGGGATCGAGGGCATCTCCTGGAACATCCTCGGCCAGACCTATGTGCCGAAGTCGCTGTGCGAGAGCTCGTTCTCCTGGCATGCGACATTTCCGCCCGGCACCTTCGTGCCGCCGCACATCCACCCGACGCAGGACGAGTTCATTTACCTGTTTGAGGGCCGGCTCGATCTGGTGCTGGACGGCAAGGAATTCGTCGCCACCGCCGGCGACGTCATCCGCCTGCCGATGGGCATCCCGCATGGCATCTTCAACAAGCAGGACCAGACGGTGAAGTGCTTCTTCTGGGTCTCGCCGACGCGCAAGCTCTATGACCTGTTCTGGGCGATCCACTCGATGAAGGAGCAGATCCCGGAGCAGGTGGTCGAACTCTCCGCCCGCCACGAGGTCATGTTCCTGCCGCCGCCGCCTTCGGCGTGACACCGTCATTCCGGGGCGCGCGTGCAACGCGCGAACCCGGAATCCAGCGACGGACCGCAGCAATCACTGAGAAGGCCGGGCAATCGCCCGGCCTTTTTTGCTTCTCTCTTTCCCTCTCCTTCTTTCTTCCCCTCTCCCCTTGGGGGAGAGGGTGCCTGAGCGAAGCGAAGGCGGGAGAGGGGTCAGCGCGTTTGGTCACGGTACAAGTCGCGCCATCGAGGCCCCACAGCGGTGGTTAGGTGGCTGGTCGCCAAGATGAGCCGCCTCACAATGTCTGCCCACCGGGGGCCGAGCCGAGCAAACCTACAAACACCGCGCGCGGGACGCCGGAAGCTCGGCAATTCCGTGGTGACTAACTCGTGTGAAATCTAACTCACACTCACACGAGGCTGCGGGGCTGCTGCAGCCCCGGCGTTCCGTGCGCCCTCGTTCTATCGAGAGCGTGTAGCCCGGATGAGCGACAGCGACATCCGGGGCGACAGGAAATGCGGCCTGCCCGGGGACGACCAAACAATGCGGGCGATGAATCGCGTCCGTCATTCCGGACGCCGCGATAGCGGCGATCCGGAATCCATACGCCGCAGCACCGGGGATATGGATCCTGGGCAAAAGCGCGTTTACGCGCGTCTTCGACGCGCTATGGCCTTAAGAGGCCGCGCCCCGGAATGACGAAAAGTGTGAAGCGCGCGGCGCCACCCTCCCCCTTCGGGGGAGGGTGAAGAAATAAAATCCGGAAAAATTGAGCGGTTCGAGTCCGAGGCCATTCACCATCAGTTGCTTGCGATATGAACCACAAGTTGTCTCGCGGTATTATCGTCCGCGAATGGGGTAGGTGGTGCAACTGGTTCTCTTTCTGGAAATCGCGCTTTTCGCCGCAGCGTTCATGGCGTTGCACCGCGCGCTTAGCGTGCGCGAGGCCGCCGCCGCACATCTTGCGAGCGAAGCGCTTGATGTGACGGCCAAACGCATCTTGCGATCCGCACCCGCGCGCCAGCGCGGCCTCGGCGGAATCAGGCCGCCTTGTTGACCTGCGTCTTGGCGAAGCCGGCCGTCGAGGCATAGCCGCGCACGATGGCCTTGCGCTCTTCGTAGGACAACACGTCGTCGATATTGCTGAAGCCGTCCGGCGCGCGGGCTTCGATGGCATCGATGACGCCTTCCGGGCCGCCTTTGCGGTTCATCAGCACGATCTGCGTGGTCATCGGCAGGCGCTCCTGATCATACTGCCAAAGCGCATGCATGGCATTGTCAGCCGACTTGAGTTTATCGGCGAGGCAGCGCGCATCGAGGATCGCCTGCGAGGCTCCGTTGGAACCGACCGGGTACATCGGATGCGCGGCGTCGCCGAGCAAAGTCACGCGGCCATGGGACCACCGCGGCAGCGGCTCGCGGTCGCACAATGGATATTCCCAGAACTCACCGCTCGCTTCGATGAGGTGCGACACGTCGAGGAACGGCAGGTTGAACTTCTGCACATAGGGCCGCAAATCGTCCCAGCGTCCCTGGCGCGACCAGTCTTCCTTGTTCGGCGGTGCGCCGCCCGCGGCGACCTTG
Source organism: Pseudolabrys sp. FHR47 (assembly GCF_005153485.1). Classification (NCBI taxonomy): domain Bacteria; kingdom Pseudomonadati; phylum Pseudomonadota; class Alphaproteobacteria; order Hyphomicrobiales; family Xanthobacteraceae; genus Pseudolabrys; species Pseudolabrys sp. FHR47. Next base: position 4,040,973 of record NZ_CP039740.1, on the reverse strand, counting down.
GCCATGACCGCCCAGTTGGTAAGACGGCGGTCCGGCGCCGAGCCTTCGGCGATCGGATAGAGCACGAACTTCGCCTGCATGCCGCCGGCGATGATCATCGAGCGGCCGGTCATGAACTGCGGCCAGTCGACCGCGCCGCGCCACAGGATCGTGCCGTTCCAGATGGCCGGGCTCTCCTGCGGGAATAGTTTGGCGCGCACGAAAGAATGGATGCCGTCAGCGCCGATCAACACGTCGCCGCGCGCGGTCTTGATGTGACGGCCCTGGCGGTCGAAGAAATAGGCCGAGACGCCGGACTCGTCCTGCATGAAGTGGCCGAGGCGGTGGCCGGTGAAAATCTTGCTTTCGCCAAGACGGGCGCGGCCGGCCTGATACAGCACGCCCTGCAGGCGGCCGCGGTGGATGGAGAATTGCGGCACTTCAAAGCCGGCATCGGTGCCGCGCAATTCGTGCCAGACGGTCTGGCCGAAGCGGTTGGCGTAGAATAGTTCATAAGTGCGGATCGCAACCGCATCGAGCCGCTCGAGCAGGCCGAGGTCTTTGAGTTCCTTGATGGCGTGGGGCAGGGTGTTAATACCGACGCCGAGTTCGCGGATCGTCTCCGACTGCTCATAGACCTCGCAGTCGATACCGCGGGCGTGGCACATCAGAGCCGTTGTCAGTCCGCCGACGCCGCCGCCGATAATGATCGCCTTCATCACGCACACTCTTAACTGTTACGCACTGTCCCGGCGTTAATTCATTGCACCCAAGGGCTTAAGCGGCAACCCGGACTTCGCAACAGGGTGAACCGCTTCCGAGGGCGAAGAGCGCCCGAGGCAGGACCTAAGTCAGGAGCCAAGAGAGGGCCCAAGACTAGCTCCCTCGCAGCCTTCCGAGAATACTTTACATCTAAAATATTTAGGTTGCTTATATCTCCGGACTTTCGCAGACTGCGCTGGAAACCAGCCACGGAGCGGGCCGATGCGTGCGGCAATGCGAACCGTCATTCTGGGCGGCGGCCCGGGCGGACTTTATTTTGCGATCTCGCTGAAACTGCGCAATCCCGCCCACGAGGTGGTGGTGGTCGAGCGCAACAAGCCGGACGACACCTTCGGCTGGGGCGTGGTCCTGTCGGCGGACACGCTCGACAATCTCGATGTCAACGACGCCAAGAGCGCCAAGGCGATCCGCGACAGCTTCGTCTACTGGGACGACATCGCCGTGCATTATCGCGGCGCGGTGATGCGCTCGGGCGGTCACGGCTTCTCCGGCATCGGCCGCATGCGGCTTTTGAATATCCTGCAGGAGCGCGCGACCGAGCTGGGCGTCGAAATCCGTTACGAGACCGAAGCGCAGCCGATCGAAACCTACAAGGACTTCGACCTCATCGTCGGCGCGGACGGCGTCAATTCGCGCGTGCGCGAGGCTTTCTCCGACGTGTTCAAGCCGAATATCGACGTGCGCGCCTGCAAATATATCTGGCTCGGTACGCGTCAGAAGTTCGATGACGCCTTCACCTTCATCTTCGAGGAAACCGAGCACGGCTGGATCTGGGTGCACGCCTACCAGTTCAATGCCGACACCGCGACCTTCATCGTCGAGTGCACCGAGGAGACCTGGAAGAAGGCCGGCTTCGACAGGATGTCGACCGACGAGACCATCGCCTATTGCGAGAAAATCTTCGCCAGGTATCTCAACGGCAACAAGTTGATGTCGAATGCGCGGCATCTGCGCGGCTCGGCCTGGCTCAATTTCAACCGCGTCCTGTGCGAGCGCTGGTCGACCGGCAATGTCGTGCTGCTCGGCGATTCCGCGGCGACCGCGCATTTCTCGATCGGCTCGGGTTCCAAGCTCGCCATGGAAAGCGCCATTGCGCTGGCCAACTACATCGACACCGAAAAGGACATGGCCTCGGCTTTCGCGCGATACGAGGATGAGCGCCGCGTGGAAGTGCTGCGGCTGCAGAGCGCCGCGCGCAACTCGATCGAATGGTTCGAGGAAGTCGAGCGCTATCTGCATCTCGACCCGGTGCAGTTCAACTATTCGCTGCTGACCCGCTCGCAGCGCATCAGCCACGAGAACCTGCGCGCCCGCGACGGCCAATGGCTCGCCGGCGCCGAGAAGTGGTTCGAGCGGCAGGCGACCGGCGCCGAACCGAAAGAAGCGCACCGGCCGATGTTCGTGCCGCTCAAGGTGCGTGGCCTCGAACTCAAGAACCGCGTCGTCGTCTCGCCGATGGCGCAGTACCGCGCCGAGGGTGGCACGCCGACCGATTGGCATCTGGTGCACTATGCCGAGCGCGCCAAGGGCGGCGCCGGCCTGGTGTTCACCGAAATGACCTGCGTGTCGCCGGAAGGCCGCATCACGCCCGGCTGCACCGGCATGTATGCGCCCGAGCATGAAGCCGCGTGGAAACGCATCGTCGATTTCGTGCATGCGGAATCCGACGCCAAGATCGCGCTGCAACTCGGTCACGCGGGGCCGAAAGCCTCGACCCAGCTCGGCTGGGAAGACAGCGATGCGCCCCTCAAATCCGGCAACTGGCCGATCGTCTCGGCGTCCGATGTGCCGTGGAGCCCGCAAAACCAGACGCCGCGCGCGGTGACTCGCGCCGACATGGACCAAATCCGCGACGACTTCGTCCGTGCCGCGCAGATGGGCGAGCGCGCCGGCTTCGACTGGCTCGAACTGCACTACGCCCACGGCTATCTGATGTCGGCTTTCATCACGCCAATTACCAACATCCGCACCGATGAGTACGGCGGTAGCCTCGAGAACCGGCTGCGCTTCCCGCTGGAGGTCTTCCATGCGGTGCGCAAGGTGTGGCCGGATCACAAGCCGATCTCGGTGCGTATCTCGGCTTGCGACTGGGTCGGCGACAAGGGCATCACGCCGCAGGACGCCGTCGCGATCGCGCGTATCCTGCACGAGGCTGGTGTCGACATGGTGGACGTGTCGGCGGGTCAGACCACGCTGGAGGCGAAGCCCGTCTACGGCCGCATGTTCCAGACGCCTTTCTCGGATCGCATCCGCAACGAGGCCGGTGTCGCCACGCTGGCAGTCGGCAATATCTACGAGCCGGATCACGTCAACTCGATCTTGATGGCCGGCCGCGCCGATCTCGTTTGCCTCGCGCGTCCTCATCTGTCCAACCCGTACTGGACTTTGCACGCGGCCGCTGACGCCAACGACCATAGCGTCGCCTGGCCGAAGCCGTATTGGCGCGGTCGCGATCAGATGTATCGCCTGAAGTCGCGGGCCGAGGTGATGACGGGGAAGGTGTGATGGCGCTGCTCGCTGGCAAGCTCTTTTCGGGCAAGCACGCATTAGTGACGGGCGGCGGCTCCGGCATCGGCGCCGCGATCGCCCATGCACTGGCGGCCGAAGGCGCATCGGTGTCGCTTGTCGGCCGCCGCGCGGCGCCGCTCGAGGCGATGGCCAAAGAATTATCAAAGGAGTTGCCGAAGGCGAGCGCGATCGTTGCCGACATCACGAGCGGTACCGAATGCAAGGCGATGGTCGAGACGGCGCGCGCCGCGCATGGTCCTATCGACATCGTCATCGCCAATGCCGGCATGGCGGCGAGTGCTCCCGCCGCGAAAATCGATGCTGCGCACTGGCAACAGATGATCGGCGTCAATCTCACCGGCGCTTTCAACACCGTGCAGGCCGCGCTCGCGGACGTCACGCGCCATCCGGGCGGGCGCATTGTGTTCGTCGCTTCGACTGCCGGTCTCAAAGGCTATCCTTATGTCGCGGCTTATGTTGCCGCCAAGCACGGCGTCGTCGGCCTGATGCGCGCGCTCGCCGTCGAACTCGCGCCCAAGGGCACGACGGTGAACGCGGTGTGTCCCGGATTCACCGATACACCGCTGCTTGCCGGCGCGGTCGACACCATCGTGTCGAAGACCGGCCGCGATGCGGAAGCCTCGCGGGCCGAACTGGCAAAGGACAATCCGCACGGCCGTCTCATCACGCCGGAGGAAGTGGCGCAAACCGTGCTCTATCTGTGCGCGCCATCGTCCGGTTCGGTGAATGGTCAGGCCATCGCGGTCACGGGAGGCCCGGTATGACGAACGCGAAGCTGAAGGTGCCGGTGCGTCCGCTCAGCAAACAGCGCCTGCGGCTGTGGCTGCGGCTGTTGCGCGCCGCCCGCGCCATCGAGGCAGAACTGCGCGAAAGACTGCGCAAGGAGTATGCGATCACGTTGCCGCAGTTCGACGTCATGGCGGCGCTGGCGCGCAAGCCGGACGGCATGAACATGACCGAATTGTCGCGCATGCTGATGGTGTCGAACGGCAATGTCACCGGCATCATCGACCGTCTTGCCGGCGAAAAGCTGGTGTTGCGGCAGGCGCCGGCCAATGACCGGCGTTCTTTCATCGTGCGCCTGACGCCGAAGGGCGCGGCACAGTTTGCCGATATCGCCAAGGCGCACGAAAGATGGGTCGACGAACTGCTTGCCGATTTCGATGCCGCCGAGGCGGAACACTTGATCGAGATGCTCGGCGGTCTTGCGCAATTGAGCCGGGGAGAAACGCAATCATGACCATGGCCGACTACAAGCCGAAACACTTCAACTGGCGCGTCGAAGGCAAGGTGGCGGTGATGTCGCTCAGCCGCCCTGAGCGCAAGAATCCGATGACCTTCGAATCCTACGCCGAGATGCGGGACACCTTCCGCGCGCTGACCTATGCCGACGATATCAAGGCGGTGGTGATCGCTTCGAATGGCGGCAATTTCTGCTCCGGCGGCGATGTGCACGACATCATCGGTCCGCTGCTCGACAAGGACATGAAGGGGCTGCTCGCGTTCACCCGCATGACCGGTGATCTGGTCAAGGCAATGAATGCCGCGCCGCAGCCGATCGTCGCCGCGATCGATGGCGTCTGCGTCGGCGCCGGCGCCATGATCGCGCTGTTCTCCGATATGCGCATCGGCACGCCGGCGGCAAAGACCGCATTCCTGTTCACGCGCGTCGGCCTCGCCGGCTGCGACATGGGCGCTTGCGCCATGCTGCCGCGTGTCATCGGTCAGGGCCGTGCTGCCGAGTTGCTCTACACCGGCCGCACGATGTCGGCGGATGAAGGCGAGCGCTGGGGCTTCTTCAACAGGCTGACCGACGCAGCGCAGCTCGAGGGCGAGGCGATCACGCTGGCGCAACAGCTCGTCGCCGGGCCGACCTTCGCGCACATGATGACCAAGACCATGCTGGCCCAGGAGTGGTCGATGTCGCTGCCGATGGCGATTGAGGCCGAGGCGCAGGCGCAGGCGATCTGCATGCAGACGCGCGATTTCCGCCGCGCCTATGACGCCTTCGTCGCCAAAGACAAGCCGGTTTTCGCGGGGGATTGATGGCGATGTGCGGCCTCATACTCCGTTCGTCCCCGCGAAAGCGGGGACCCAGTTCTTGGCTTTCTGGGCCCCCGCTTTCGCGGGGGCGAACGGGGGAAAGTGCGCTCACGTCAGGATGTTGCCATGCCCGATAAATCCTTCCTCACCTGGCCGTTCTTCGACGACACGCATCGCGCCTATGCGGCGAAGATCGACGCCTGGGCGCAGGCGAACCTCCAAGCGGTCGATCATCACGATGTCGATGCCGCTTGCCGTAAATTGGTGAAGGCGTTGGGGCAGGGAGGTTTTCTCGCGCATACCGCGCCGGCAACTGAAAGCGACAAGCTCGACGTTCGCACGCTGGCGCTGTCGCGCGAGACCCTGGCGCGGCATTCCGGTCTCGCCGATTTTGCCTTCGCCATGCAGGGACTCGGCGCCGGGCCGATCTCGCTGTTCGGCTCGCCCTCGCAGCGCGCGGCGTGGTTGCCGAAAACGCGCGCCGGAGAAGCGATTGCCGCCTTCGCGCTGTCGGAAGCGGCCTCGGGCTCCGATGTCGCCAACATCACCACGAGTGCGAAACGTGACGGTGACGCCTGGGTCATCGACGGCGAGAAGACCTGGATATCTAACGGCGGCATTGCCGATCTTTACGTTGTTTTCGCACGCACGGGTGAAGCGCCCGGCGCCAAGGGCCTGTCGGCCTTCATCGTCGAGGGCTCGAATCCCGGCCTGTCGATTGCCGAGCGCCTCGAAGTCATCGCGCCGCATCCGCTCGCCCGCATTGCCTTCAAGAACTGCCGCGTGCCGGCATCGGCTCTGATCGGCAAGCCGGGCGATGGCTTTAAGATCGCGATGGCGACTCTCGATGTGTTCCGCACCACGGTCGGCGCCGCGGCGCTCGGCTTTGCCCGTCGCGCCCTCGACCAAACCGTGGGTCGCGCCGGCTCGCGTCATCTGTTCGGTGCTCCGCTTGGCGAGCTGCAGATGGTGCAGGGCCACATCGCCGACATGGCGCTCGACATCGATGCCGCGGCGCTGCTGGTTTATCGCGCGGCGTGGGCCAAGGACATGGGCGCCGCGCGCGTGTCGCGCGAAGCGGCGATGGCCAAGCTTTACGCAACCGAGTCCGCCCAGCGCGTCATCGACGCCGCCGTGCAGATTCATGGCGGTGACGGCGTTCGTTCCGGACATCCGGTCGAGACGCTGTATCGCGAAATCCGCGCCCTGCGCATCTACGAAGGTGCGTCGGACGTGCAGAAGATCATCATCAGCCGGGCAGTCACCTCAATGGCGGAGCGCTAAGAATGCCCCAGATCAAACTCGGACCTACCGCGCACGTGGACACGTTCACGCGCGATAATCTGCCTCCCTTCGATCTGTGGCCGGAGATCCTGCTCGATCGGCCGGAATTCCAGTATCCGGACTACCTCAATGCCGCGGTCGAACTCACCGACCGCATGGTCGAGCGTGGTTTCGGCGATCACATTGCGCTCATCGGTAACGGCCGCCGCCGCACCTACAAGGAACTGACCGACTGGTCGAACCGGCTTGCCCATGCGCTGGTCGAGAACTACGGCGTCAAGCCGGGCAATCGCGTGCTGATCCGTTCCGGCAACAATCCGGCGCTGGTCGCCGCCTGGCTGGCCGCGACCAAGGCCGGCGCTGTGGTCGTCAACACCATGCCGATGCTGCGTGCCGGCGAACTCACCAAGATCGTCGACAAGGCCGAGATCGGCTTGGCGCTCTGCGACAGCCGGATCGCTGACGAGCTGATTGCTTGCGCCAAGACCAGCAAATTCCTCAAGCAGGTGGTCTCCTTCGACGGCACACAGAACCACGATGCCGAGCTGGATCGCATCGCGCTCGACAAGCCGGTGAAGTTCGACGCCGTGAAAACCGGCCGCGACGACGTCGCGCTGCTTGGTTTCACCTCCGGCACAACGGGCGAGCCGAAGGCGACCATGCATTTCCATCGCGACATTCTGATGATTGCCGATGGCTATGCCCGCGAAGTGCTGAAAGTGACGCCGGAGGACGTTTTCGTCGGCTCGCCGCCGCTCGCCTTCACTTTCGGCCTTGGTGGATTGGCAATATTCCCGTTGCGTTTCGGCGCCGCCGCGACATTGCTGGAGAATGCCTCGCCACCGAACATGATCCAGATCATCGAGACCTATAAGGCGACGATCTGCTTCACCGCGCCGACGGCCTATCGCGCCATGATGGCGGCGATGGACAAAGGTGCCGACCTGTCGTCGCTGCGCATTGCGGTGTCGGCGGGCGAGACCTTGCCGGGCCCGGTATTCGAGCAATGGACGACGAAGACCGGCAAACCGATCCTTGACGGGATCGGTTCGACCGAGATGCTGCACATCTTCATTACCAACCGCATGGGTGAGGCGCGGCCTGGCGCGACCGGCAAGCCGGTCACCGGCTATGTCGCCAAGGTGGTCGACGAGAAGATGAACGAAGTGCCGCGCGGCGAGATTGGCCGTCTGGCGGTGCGTGGCCCGACCGGTTGCCGTTATCTTGCCGACAAGCGCCAGACCAGCTATGTGCGCGACGGCTGGAATATCACCGGCGATACTTTCGTGCAGGACGAGGATGGCTACTTCCATTTCGTCGCCCGCGCCGACGATATGATCGTCTCCGCCGGCTACAACATCGCGGGACCGGAAGTTGAAGCGGCACTGCTGTCGCATCCGGATGTTGCCGAATGTGCCGTGATCGGCAAACGCGATGAAGAACGCGGCGAGATCGTCGCGGCCTATGTCGTCCTCAAGGCCAATGTCGAAGCCGATGACCTGTGCCGCAAGAAATTGCAGGACCACGTCAAGGCGACCATCGCGCCTTACAAATACCCACGCGCGGTCAATTTCGTCGAGGCTCTGCCGAAGACGCAGACCGGCAAGATCCAGCGTTTCAGATTGCGGGAGTAGCCATGACCATCGACATTCTGCATCCGCAGGGCTGGGCGCCGGCGAAGGGCTATGCCAATGGCGTGGCGGCGGAAGGCCGGCAGGTCTTTATTGCCGGCCAGATCGGCTGGAACGAGAAGTGCGAACTCGTCAGCGACGATTTCGTCGCGCAGGTCGAGCAGGCGCTCAAGAACATCGTCGCGGTTCTGAAGGAGGCAGGCGGCGGGCCGGAGCATCTGGTGCGCCTGACTTGGTATCTCACCGACAAGCGCGAATACGTGTCACGGCAGAAGGAACTCGGCGAAGCCTACCGCCGCGTTCTCGGCAAGAATTTTCCGGCGATGTCCGCGTTTGTCGTTATGGCGCTGATCGAGGATCGCGCCAAGGTCGAGATCGAGGCGACGGCGGTGGTGCCGTCGCGCTGAGGCACAACGCTCAGGTCAACTCAGCCGACGCTCTGCTGGCTCGGAATTCAGGTTGCCAGCCAGGTGAACCTCGGGCTCGCCATCCGTGGCGAGCATATGCCGGTAGAGCTGTTCCAGCCGCAGGTAACGCTCGCGACTTTCCTCGTCGTAAGTCGCCGCGGCAAGCTGCGCACAAGTATCGGCTTGGCGCTGCAGGCGTTTTGCGATCGTCATAGTCGATCCCTCCGACTATTCGAGTCAGGTGCATTGCAACATCAAAATCGGTGCATTGCAACAAGAATTCACAGCTCTGACATATTTCGATCCCTGAAGCACCCGAAGCGCGCTTCGCCCCAAATTTTCCCAACCGCGCGCTGTGTGCACGCTGATTACGCAATGTGCCCAGGGTCTTGGCCGGACGGCGACGCTGCCTCAGTTTTTATCAATTCAAAACCAGGAGCCATTCCAAGGGCTTGAAGCAGGCTCCGCCTGCGTTTTGTGCATGGCACAAACCTTGCTGAATTGAACGCGTTACGCGCCAAGAGCGCGCATCGCCCAACGGCGGGCATCAAGTCGGCAGCGTTGCCGGCGAAGGCGAAATTCGGCTCGGAGGCCGACGCGCCTTGATGCACTTCTTTGGGGCGACGCAGGATGAAACTTCCCAGCCACGACAGTTCAGAAGTCGGCGCCCTCGCGGTGATGCCTGAACGCGTGCATCCGCATTCTGATGCGCCGGTCATCGTGGTCGGTGGCGGCCCTGCGGGGCTGCGTGTCGCGCAGGACCTGGCCCGACGCGACATTGCCGTCATCCAGTTCAATGCCGAGCGCTGGAAACCCTACAACCGACTTAAGCTCACGCCCTTTCTCGCCGGCGAGGTGCAGATCGGCATTGTCTATCAGCCGAATCTGTTTCCGCCGAAGGCCCGCGTGACGCAATACACCGGACAAACGGTGGTCGCGATCGATCGTGATGCGAAAACCGTCACCAACAATCTCGGCCGCAGCTTCGCCTATTCCAAACTCGTCCTCTGCCTCGGCTCGCATGCGCATATCCCGCCGATCCCGGGACGCGATCTGGTCGGCGTCTATCGGTTCCGCAATTTCGATGACGTCGAGCTTCTGGTGGCGCGCAGCCTACGCTCGCGCCGCACGGTGGTGATCGGCGGCGGCTTGCTCGGCCTCGAGGCCGCGCGCGGCATGGCGCTGCGCAGGGTGGAAACCGTCGTCGTCGAGCACGAGAGCCATTTGATGGCGCGCCAGCTCGACAAAGCGGGTGGCACGCTGCTCGAGAAGCAGATCGTCGGCATGGGCATCGGCGTGCGTACCGGCAATTCGGTCAAGGCGATCGAAGGTGCGGGCCGCGTCGAACGCGTGGTGCTGGCCAACGGCGAAGCCATCGATTGCGACACGGTCATCATCTGCACCGGCATTCGTCCGAATATCGAACTGGCGCGCAACGCCGGTATCGTTGTCGGCCGCGGCATCACTGTCGACGATGCGATGCGCACCAGCGATCCAGCCATTTATGCAGCCGGCGAATGCGCCGAACATGATGGCAACATTTACGGCCTGGTTGCACCGGGGCTCGAGCAGGCGGCGGTGGCCGCGGCTTGCGTGGCCGGCGGCAAGGCGAGCTATCGCGGCTCGGTTCCGACCACGAAGCTCAAGATTGTCGGCACCGACGTCTTCAGCATGGGCGATATCGAGCAGATCGACCAGCGGCTCGATCTGTCCTCCGTGGTCTGGCAGGCGGCCGATGGCAAGGCCTATCGCCGGCTCATCTTTCGCCGCGGCCGTCTGGTCGGCGCCATGGCGGTCGGCGACTGGCCGGAGGTCAACCGTATCCAGCAGGCGGTGCGCGACCACGCTTTCGTCTGGCCCTGGCAGTTCTATCGCTTCCGCAGCTCCGGCATTCTTTATCCGGTCATCGCGCCGAAATCGGCGGCGCAATGGCCAGCCGCGGCGACGGTCTGCAATTGCACCGGCGTGACGCGCGGCCAGCTCGGCGAGGCGATGCGTCTCGGCGCGACGACCGTCGAAGGCCTGATGCAGGAGACTAATGCGTCGACAGTCTGCGGCACCTGCCGGCCGCTGCTGCTGGAGATTCTCGGCGAGCAGAAGCAATACGAGCCGGTGTTCGGCGCGCGGACCATCGGCGTGGTTTCGGTGCTCGCCGTGCTGGCGGCGCTCGTCGCCTGGTTCGCGCCGCCCTGGCCCTATTCGCGCAGCATGCAGCAGGGCCTGGGCATCGACCGTTTCTGGCTCGACGGCGACTGGAAACAGGTGACGGGCTTCACGCTGCTCGGCCTGTCGGGGATCATCGCCTTCTTGTCGGTGCGCAAGCGCCTCAAGGCCAGATGGCTGGGGCACTACAAGTTCTGGCGCATCGTCCATGCCGTCATTGGTACCGCCGCGCTCGGCGTGCTGTTCATGCACACCGGCTTCCGCCTCGGCAACAATCTGAATTTCTGGCTGATGGCGACGTTTCTCGCCGTGGCCGTCATCGGCAGCATCACCGGCGTCATCACCGCGCAGGAGCACAAGTTGCTATCGAACGGCAGGGCGTCGCCACGCGCCGCGCTGGTCTGGCTTCACATACTTACGTTCTGGCCGATGCCGGTGCTGCTGATGCTGCACGTCGTCACGGTCTACGCCTACTGAGCAATAAGGGATGTCGCGCACGCTCATGCTCTGGACATTGTGGCTCACACTTTCGGTCGCGGCCGCCCTGTTCGTTCTGGGCGTGATCGTCTATGGCGGGCCGCGGTCGTTCCTGCTGATCGGCAAGACGACGTCCGGCCATCACCAGATCGAGCTTGCCTGCGATAGCTGTCATACCAGCGTGTTCGGCGGCAAGGACGTGCTGCAGGACGCTTGCGTCAACTGCCACGGCGCGGCGCTGAAGGCCGAGAACGACGCGCACCCGTTGTCGAAATTCACCGATCCGCGCAATGCCGACCGCATAGTCGGCCTTGACGCGCGTTACTGCGCCACCTGTCATCAGGAGCATCGTCCCGGCATCACCGCGACCATGGGCGTGACGCTGCCGGGCGACTTCTGCTTCCACTGTCACCAGGACATCGCCAGCGACCGGCCGAGCCACAAGGATCTCGCCTTCAGCACTTGCGGCAATGCTGGCTGCCATAACTTCCATGACAATCGCGCGCTCTATGCCGATTTCCTGATCAGTCATTCCAGCGAACCGGCGCAGCTCGCGCAGCAAAAGCTGGCGCTCATCGACTTTATCAATAAGGTCGCCGATCCAATCAAGATTAAGCCGCTTGCGGCCGCCGATGCCAAGGCGCCGGCGGAATATTTGGGCAATCCGAAAATCATTGCCGACTGGGCGGCCGACGCGCACGCCAAAGGCGGCGTGAATTGCACCGGTTGCCACACGTCGAAAACCGAACCGGAAGTCTGGATCGCGGCGCCGGGCATGGACACCTGCAAGTCCTGTCACGCCAACCAGGCAACCACGTTCGTCGAGGGCAAGCACGGCATGCGCCTGCGCGACGGCATGGCCTCGACCAAGGACGGTCCGTTCGATCTCTGGAAAGCCGAGAAACTATCACCGATGACGCCGGCCAAAGCGCGTCTGCCGATGAAGCCCGAGGTCGCGCACCAGGAGCTGACCTGCAACACCTGCCACTCATCGCATGGTTACGACACCAAGGCGGCGCAGGTGACGGCCTGCGCCGGCTGCCATAACGACACGCACACGCAAGCCTATTTCGCCTCGCCGCATTACGACCTGTTCAAGAAGGAACTGGCGGGCGAAGCGCCGCGCGGAACAGGCGTGTCCTGCGCGACCTGTCATATGCCGGTGGTCGAGCGTCGCGACGAATATGGCACCAAGTCGGTCTTCGTCACGCATAACCAGAACGATAACTTGCGTCCGAACGAAAAGATGACGCGCAGCGTCTGCGCCAGTTGCCATGGCTTGCAGTTCACGCTCGACGCGCTCGCGGATCGCAAGCTCATCGACATCAATTTCAAGGGTTCGCCGGGGGTCCACATCGAAAGCATCGAGTGGGCGAAGAAGCGCGCTGAAGAACGAAGCAAGGCGCGTCGATGATGGTCTGCAACTGAAACAAGGGGAAGAGTACATGCGCACTTACGTGAAATTGGCCGGGGCTGCCGTTATGGCGGGCTCGATCACAGCGGCAACCGCGGCTTACGCCGCCTTCTGGAGCAAGGACGATAACAAGGGCAGCCTGCCCCTGCAGAAGGTTGCCGACATGCTGCACACGGTCATGGACTCCGACCGGTTCATCTACACGACGAAGGTGGTCAACCGTCTGATGCTCGACGAAAAGGTCATCAAGGCGGACGAGCATTTCATGGACAAGAAGGCGCTGCCGCTGCCGGCGCAGATGTTCCGTTTCGGCGCTGAGCGTGCCGCCGAGAAGAACAAGACTTTCTCTTACTCGCTGTTGTCGCTGTGGCCGGTCAACAAGCAGAACGCACCGCGCACCGAGCTGGAAAAGCAAGGCCTCAAGGCGGTCGCCGACGACAAGACCAAGCCGGTCTACGGCGAGGAAACTCTCGGCGGCAAGAAATACTTTACCGCCGTCTATGCGGACGTGGCCGTCGCTCCGGCCTGTTTCAACTGCCACAACGACCACCCTGAGAGCCCGCGCAAGGATTTCAAGCTTGGCGACGTGCTTGGCGGCGTCGTCATTCGCATCCCGATGTAACGCGACACCTCTCGGGCCGGCGCCATTGTGCTCTGGCCCGAGATCACAACCATTAAACCGATGGAGATTTGAAGATGACGCCCGAGCAAGTAACGATGGTGCAGGACAGCTTCAAGAAAGTGGTGCCGATCGCCGGTACTGCCGCCGACCTGTTCTACAATCGACTATTCGAAATCGCTCCCGAAGTGCGCCCGCTCTTCCCGGACGATCTCGCCGAGCAAAAGAAGAAGCTGATCGCCATGCTGGCGACCGCAGTGACCAATCTGCATCAGGTCGACAAGATTCTCCCCGCGGTCGAGGACCTCGGCAAGCGGCATGTGGCCTACGGCGTGACCGACAAGATGTATGAACCGGTTGGCGCTGCGCTTTTGTGGACGCTGGAGCAGGGGCTCGGTCCCGATTTCACGCCGGAACTCAAGGGGGCTTGGACCGAGACCTACATGACCCTCGCCGGAGTGATGCAAAAGGCGGCAGCCTCCGTGCCGCCGCCGATGCCGGAGAAGAAAGGCTTTTTTAGCCGAATGTTCAACTAATTGACCATTCGGGTCCTCTCCTAAGCGCATCGCGCGCCGTCGCGAATTGGAATAGGTCTTGCATGAGAGCAATGCAGGAACGAATAGCTATTGGCCGCGCGCCCGGCTCCACGGGCGCGGTGGTGGAGAGTGTGTCTGTGGCTGAAACGCGCAAAGGTTCGGACCCCGGCTCGCAGCCGCAGGGCGGTTCGCGCGACGCGTCGCTGAAAATCGCGATCGTCGACGAAAGCCCCATCCGGGCCGCCATTCTCGAAGACGGCCTGCGCGAGGCCGGCTTCACCCAGGTCGAGCGCATCGACGAGACGCGCAACCTGCTCGCCCGCATCTATGCGCTCGACCCCGACGTCATCCTCATCGACCTGGAAAGCCCGAGCCGCGACATGCTCGAGCAGATGTTCCAGATGAGCCGCATTGTTAAACGCCCGATCGCAATGTTCGTCGATCAGAGCGACACGGCCTCGATCCAGGCATCGGTCGATGCCGGCGTCTCGGCCTATATCGTCGGCAACCTTCAAAAAGATCGCATCAAGGCCATCCTCGATCTCTGTATTTCGCGATTCAACGCCTTCTCGCGCCTGCAAAGCGAACTGGACGAAGCGAAAGACGCATTGCAGGAGCGCAAGGTCATCGATCGTGCCAAGGGCATTCTGATGAAAGCGAAGAACCTGTCCGAGGACGATGCCTATGCGCTGATGCGCAAGACGGCGATGAACGAGAACAAGAAGATTGCCGATATTGCGCAATCGGTCATTACCGCGGCGGAGATGTTCAAGTGAGCGGGCGTAATCTCCGTATCGGATATATTCCGTTGGTCGATGCCGCGGCGCTGATCGCGGCGGTCGATTGCGGCTTTGCCGCGCAGGAGGGCATCGCGATCGACCTCGTTCGCGAAGTGTCGTGGTCGAACGTCCGGGATAAGCTCAATATCGGCCTGTTCGACGCCGCGCATCTCCTGTCGCCGGTCGCGATCGCGTCGTCGCTCGGCATCGGCCATGTGCGGGTGCCGCTGATTGCGCCTTTCAATCTGGGCCTGAACGGCAATGCCGTCACGGTCTCGACCAGGCTCCATGCCGCGCTGTTGAACGCCGCCGATGGCAGTCTCGCCGATCCGATGGTGTCGGCCCGGGCGCTGGCGCGGTTGATCGAGGAGCGCAAGAGCCGCCATGCCGAGCCGCTGACCTTCGGCATGACGTTCCCGTTCTCGCATCACAACTACCAGCTTCGCTTCTGGATGGCGGCCGGGGGGATCGACCCGGACGAGGACGTTCGTCTTGTCGTATTGCCGCCGCCCTACATGGTGGAAAGCCTGCAAAGCGGTCATGTCGATGGTTTCTGTGTCGGCGCGCCCTGGAATTCGGTCGCGGTCGATGCCGGCGTCGGACGCATTCTGCATTTCGGTTGCGAGCTGATGGCGCGCGTCTCGGAAAAAGTCCTGGCGGTTCGCGAACCCTGGGCGAACGAAAACGGCGAGGCGCTCGCGGCGCTCATTCGCGCGCTGTCGAAGGCCAGCCATTACGTCGCCGATGCAACCAATGTGGCGGCGGTGTCCGAGGCCGTGGCCAAGCGGATCGGCGTCGACGCCACACTGGTCGTGCGCAGTCTGACCGGCCATCTCAAGGTCGCGCCGGATGGCATGACGCGCGCAAGCGACCATTACATGCTCATCGGCCGCGAGGGCGCCGACCGACCCGATCCGGTGCAGGCGGCCTGGGCCTATGCCCAGATCGTGCGCTGGGGACAGGCGGCCTACAGCGAAGAGCTGAGCGATCTTGCTCAATCGGTATTTCGCGCGGATCTCTACGACGCCGCGCTTGGTCTCTCGCCGCCTGCCCCATCGGGCGGACCGGACGATGGCATCGGTGCCTTCATCGGCCCCCGTTTCGATGCCGCCGATATCAGCGGTCATCTCGAAATCTGGCGCACCCGGCGCCCGGGCCGACCGCGCCTGTCGGTGGTGCGCTGAATGCTGCAGTGCGCAAAAAGCGGGCAGCGTGCTTCGACGCCGTGCAGACTGGCCGAAAAGCCCAGTCCCGCAAGTTCACCTCTGCGACCTGATAAGTATTTGATTTTACGAGAATTATAGCGTCGCGCCGCGGTTGGCACGCCGCTTGTATAGAGGATGACGACCAGCGCGGCCCGATGAGGCCGCGTCAGGCCCAATGTGGGGCCGATAGCAACGCCGCTGTCTCGATGAGGTGCTTTCGCAGCGCCTGACGAGGCTGCGGCTTTTTTGTTTTTGGGCTCGTGCCGAAAAGGAAATGGGAATGACGACGAACAGCGATTCGAAGCCGTCTCGACGCCGGAGCGGCCGCCATCTCGGCCGCCGCAGCTTCCTCAAACAGGGCGTCAGTGCCGCCGTGCTGGCGGGCCTGGCGCCGGCCTTCGACGTCTTCATGCCGCATATCGCCAAGGCGGCGATTAAGCCGGAAAAGGAAGACCTCAAGTTCGGCTTCATCAAGCTCACTGACATGGCGCCAATCGCCATCGCCAAGGAGCTCGGCTTCTTCGAGGACGAGGGTCTGTATGTCGCCGCCGAACCCCAGGCGAACTGGAAGGTGCTGCTCGACCGCGTCATCACCGGCGAACTCGACGGCGCGCACATGCTCGCCGGCCAGCCGCTCGGCGCCACCGTCGGCTTCGGTACCAAGGCGCATGTCATCACGCCTTTCTCTATGGACCTCAACGGCAACGGCATCACGGTGGCCAAGTCGGTCTGGGAGGAGATGGCCAAATATATCCCCAAGGGCCCGGACGGAAAGTTCGTGCATCCGATCAAGGCGGATGCGCTGAAGAAGGTCGTCGACAAGTTCAAGGCCGAGGGCAAGCCCTTCAACATGGCCATGGTGTTCCCGTTGTCGACGCACAATTACGAACTGCGCTACTGGCTCGCTTCGGGCGGCATTCATCCCGGCTTCTATTCGCCGACCGACATTTCCGGCCAGATCCTCGGCGACGTTCTTCTCTCGGTGACGCCGCCGCCGCAGATGCCGGCGACGCTCGAGGCCGGCACCATCATGGGCTATTGCGTCGGCGAGCCGTGGAACCAGCAGGCGGTGATCAAGGGCATCGGCGTGCCGGTGATCACCGACTACGAAATCTGGAAGAACAATCCGGAGAAGGTGTTCGGCTTCAGCGCCGACTTCCAGCAGAAGAATCCCGGCACCGTGCTGGCCGCAACCAAGGCGCTGATCCGCGCCGGCGAATGGCTGGACGCCAACAACAACGCCAACCGCATGAAGGCGGTCGAAATCCTGGCCAAGCCCGAATATGTCGGCGCCGACGCCAAGGTGATCGCCAACTCGATGACCGGCACCTTCGAATACGAGAAGGGCGACAAGCGCGAGGTGCCCGACTTCAACGTGTTCTTCCGCTACTTCGCGACCTATCCCTATTACTCCGATGCCGTCTGGTACCTGACGCAAATGCGCCGCTGGGGCCAGATTCCGGAAGCCAAGAGCGACGCCTGGTTCGATGAGACCGCCAAGAAGGTCTATCGCCCCGATCTTTATCTCGAGGCCGCCAAGGCTCTGGTCGCCGAAGGCAAGGCGAAGAAAGCCGACTTCCCGTGGGATTCGAACGGCTATCGCGCGCCGACCAACGAGTTCATCGACGGCGTCACCTACGACGGAAAGAAGCCGAACGCGTATCTCGACAGCCTCACCATCGGCCTTAAAGGCGACCAGAAGATGTCTGGCGCCAAAGTGGTCGCCAAGTGAGGTAACGGCCGGGCGTCGCCCTGCCGCCCGGCCGCTTTTCATCGAAACATTCTGACGCCCTGACCCGCAAGGAAACGTGAATGTCGACCGCCAGCGAAGTTGCCCCTCTCGCCCTCACGACCGACGCCGAACGCGCCGCACGGCGCCAGCGCTGGCAGATGCGGATCACACGCGTTGCTGGCTTCTTCAATATCCTCGGCCTCGGCTTTGCCGTGCCGCTGATGCGTATCGCGACCGGCGAAAGCGTCAAGCCGCAACTCAAGGAGTTGTGGACCTCGACCGGCATTCCGTTGATGGCGATCGCGATCTTCCTGGTCGCCTGGGGTTTCACCGCGCCGCTGGTGAATACCAGTCTCGGCGCGCTGCCGGGACCGGCACAGGTGTGGCAGCAGGCCGGCGTGCTCTGGGCCGATCATTTCGCCGAACGGGCCAAGGAGCAGGCCTTCAACGAACGGCAGCAACAGCGCAACGCCGCGCTGCTGGCGAAGGATCCGTCCGCCGAAGTTCGGATGCGGCCTTACACGGGCAAGCCGACCTTCTTCGATCAGATCATCACCAGCCTGCAAACTGTGTTCGCCGGCTTCCTGTTCGGAACGCTGGTGGCTGTGCCGCTCGGGGTGGTGTGCGGCCTGTCGAAGACGGTGAACACCGCGATCAATCCGCTGGTGCAGATATTCAAGCCGGTGTCGCCGCTCGCCTGGCTGCCGATCGTCACCATGGTTGTGAGCGCGCTGTATGTCTCGGCCGATCCGCTGTTCGCCAAATCCTTCGTCATTTCGGCGATCACGGTGACGTTGTGCTCGCTGTGGCCGACCCTGATCAATACCGCGGTCGGCGTCGCCTCGATCGACAAGGACCTCATCAATGTCGGCCGCGTGCTGCGGCTGCCCTGGTACACGAAGGTCGTGAAGATCGTGCTGCCGTCGTCACTGCCGCTGATCTTCACCGGCCTGCGGCTGTCGCTCGGTGTCGGCTGGATGGTGCTGATCGCTGCGGAAATGCTGGCGCAGAATCCGGGCCTCGGCAAATTCGTCTGGGACGAATTCCAGAACGGTTCGTCGTCCTCGCTCGCCAAGATCATGGTGGCGGTGTTCACCATCGGCATCATCGGCTTCCTGCTCGATCGCGTGATGCTCGCGTTCCAGGTCGCCTTCACCCATTCGGCGACGCGCTAGGGGAGGCGCGCATGATCCCGAAAAGCATGTCCTCGACCCCGATCGGGGATGGACACCGGTTTTCGGACCAGATCATGCGCAAAAGGAAATAAGCGATGGCAATTCTCGAACTGAAGCAGATCTCGAAGTCCTATGGCGAAGGCGACAAGCGCACGCGCGTGCTCAAGAACGTGTCGCTCAAGGTCGAGGATGGTGAATTCGTCGCCATTGTCGGCTTTTCCGGCTCGGGCAAGACCACGCTCATCTCGCTGATGGCCGGTCTGACTAAACCTGATTCCGGCGAGGTGCTGTTCAAGGGGGCGCCGGTCAAGGAGCCGGGGCCGGAGCGCGGCGTCGTGTTCCAGAGCTACTCGCTGATGCCGTGGCTGTCGGTGCGCGACAACGTCGCGCTCGCGGTCGATTCCGTGCGGGCGGGCAAGCCGGCGAAGGCGCGCCACGAGCGGACCGCGCGTTACGTGAACATGGTCGGCCTGTCCCATGCTACGGACCGCAAGCCGGCCGAATTGTCGGGCGGCATGCGCCAGCGTGTCGCCGTGGCCCGTGCGCTGGCGATGGACCCGCAAGTTCTGCTGCTTGACGAGCCGCTGTCGGCGCTCGATGCGCTGACGCGTGCCAAGCTGCAGACCGAGATCGAGGAAATCTGGTCGCAGGAAAAGAAAACGGTCGTTCTCATCACCAATGACGTCGACGAGGCGATCCTGCTCGCCGACCGCATCGTCCCGCTCAATCCCGGCCCCGATGCCTCGTTCGGCCCCGAATTCCGCGTGCCGTTCGAGCGCCCGCGCGATCGTGCGGCGATGAATTCCAGCCCGGCCTACAAGAAGCTGCGCGCCGCCATCACCGAGTATCTCATGGACGCCGGCATCCAGCGTGCGGCCGGAGCCGAGGAGGCGCGCGAACTGCCGAATGTCGTGCCGGTCCGTTTCGATTCCGGTCCGCCGCCAGCCTACAAGCAGGCCGCCGAGACGCCGTTCGATCAGCGCTATGTGGAATTCTTCGAGGTCCGCAAGACATTCGCCACGCCAAAGGGCCCGCTCACGGTGGTCGACGGCTTCGACCTACTGATGAAGAAGGGCGAATTCATCTCGCTCATCGGCCATTCCGGCTGCGGCAAGTCGACGGTGCTGTCGATGGTCGCCGGGCTCCAGGATGTAACGTCCGGCGGCATCGTGCTCGACAACAAGGAAGTCGCCGGCGCCGGCCCGGATCGTGCCGTGGTGTTCCAGGCGCCGTCGCTGCTGCCCTGGATGACGGCGCGCGAGAACGTCGCGCTCGGCGTGGATCGCGTCTATCCGCACGCCTCCAAGGCGGAGCGCGATGACATTGTTACTTACTATCTCTCGCGCGTCGGCCTCGGTGACGCGATGGACAAGCGCGCCACCGAATTGTCGAACGGCATGAAACAGCGCGTCGGCATCGCGCGCGCTTTCGCGCTGTCGCCGAAGCTGCTGCTGCTCGATGAGCCGTTTGGCATGCTCGATTCGCTCACACGTTGGGAGTTGCAGGAAGTGCTGATGGAAGTGTGGTCGCGCACCCAGGTGACCGCGATTTGCGTCACCCACGATGTCGACGAGGCGATCCTGCTCGCCGATCGCGTGGTGATGATGACCAACGGCCCAAACGCCCGCATCGGCAAGATCATGAGCGTCGACATCGAGCGGCCGCGCACGCGCCGCGCTCTGCTCGAGCACGCGCGCTACTACGAATACCGCGCGGAATTGCTGAACTTCCTCGAGGACTTCGAACACGGTGCCGGCGGTAAATCGACGGCGAAGCCCGAAGCAGCATAGCGGGGCATCAAGGTCGGGACATATGAGCGAGCCTCTCGTCATCATCGGCAACGGCATGGCCGCCGCAAAGCTCGTGGAGGAGCTTAATGCGCGCTCGCTCGGCCGTTATGCGGTTTGCGTGATCGGCGACGAACCGCGGCTGGCCTACAATCGCGTGCTGCTGTCGTCGGTGCTGGCGCGCGAGGTGTCGCAGGGCGACATCGAACTTAAGTCCGCCGACTGGTGGCGCGCCCACGGCGTGACGCTGCTTTACGGCTATCGCGCGATCTCGATCGATCCGGACATTCGCCGCGTCAGGCTCGCCAATGGCGCGACGCTGCCTTTCGCCAAGCTGGTACTGGCGACCGGCTCGAAGGCCATTCGGCTCAATGTGCCGGGCATGGACATGCCGGGCGTCGTCACCTTTCGCGATCTTTCTGACGTGGCCTCGATGGAGCAGGCATCGAAGACGCACAAGCAGGCGGCTGTGATCGGTGGCGGCCTGCTGGGTCTCGAAGCGGCTTACGGACTGGCGAAAGCCGGTATGCAGGTATCGGTCATTCATCTGATGGATCGTTTGATGGAACGCCAGCTCGATGCGCACGCGTCGTCGATGCTGAAGGCGGCGGTCGAAGCCAAGGGCATCGCCGTCCATCTCAGCGCCGAGACAGCGGCGATCAAGGGCGAACGCCACGCCAGCAAAGTGCTTCTGAAGGACGGCCGCGCGATCGACGCCGACCTCGTTGTCGTCGCTGCCGGCATTCGCGCCAACAGCGATCTTGCTGCCACGGCGGGCCTCGACATCAATCGCGGCATCGTCGTCGACGATCATATGCAAACGAGCAGGGCGGACATCTATGCCATCGGCGAATGCGCCGAGCATCGCGGCGCCTGTTATGGCCTGGTCGAGCCGGCCTATGAGCAGGCGCGCGTGCTAGCCGCGCATCTCTCCGGCGGCAAGGCCTCGTACCAAGGCAGCGTACTTGCCACCAATCTCAAGGTGTCGGGCGTCAATGTCTATTCCGCTGGAGATTTCATGGGTGCACCGGGCACCGAAAACATCGTGCTCTCCGATCCAGGCCTCGGCAGCTACAAGAAATTGGTTCTGAAAGATGGCAGGCTTGTCGGTGCCGTCCTGTTCGGCGATACGGTGGACGGCCTCTGGTATTCGGAACTGATCAAGACCGGTGCGCCCGTTGGCGCGATGCGTAGCGATCTCGTCTTCGGCCGCGCGCTGGCCGAGCGCGCGGTTACGAAACCGGCAACGCCGAAGCCGCTCCTTCCCAAAACTCTGGCTGCGTGAGGGGCGCATGTCCAGCGACTTCAGCCCGGACCAGAAACGGTACCTCGAAGGCTTCGCCTCCGGCCTGACGGCGGCGCGCGCCGCCCGCGGCGCCTTGCCGAAAGGTGGCGGCAGTGAGCCGAGCGGGCCCGATGCGGTTCACATCAAGGCGCAGGATGCGACAGTCGCCAAAGGCGGCAAGCTCAACGATCAGGAGAAGATCAAGCGCGAGCAGCATCCGTTTGACGCCTATGACCGCCTGAAGACTCAGGCGAAGAACAACGAAGCGCCAAAGCCGGCCGACAATTTCCGCTGGCGCTATTACGGCCTGTTTTACGTGGCGCCGACGCAGACATCCTATATGTGCCGTCTGCGCATCCCGAACGGCATCATGAAGCACTGGCAGTTGTCGGGCCTTGCCGATCTGACAGATCGCTGCGCCGGACCCTACAGCCACGTTACGACGCGCGCCAACCTGCAGATCCGCGAGATCGAGCCGAAGAATGCCGTCGAGGTCGTCGAGGGCATCATGGAGCTCGGCCTCGGCTCGCGCGGTTCCGGCGCCGACAATATCCGTAACGTCACCGGTACGCCGACCGCCGGTATCGATCCGCAGGAACTTCTCGATACGCGACCCTATGCCCGGGAGTGGCACCACCACATCCTGAACGAACGCGCGCTGTATGGCCTGCCGCGCAAGTTCAACGTCGGCTTCGACGGGGCCGGGCGCATCCCGGTGCTGGAGGACACCAACGACATCGGGTTCCAGGCGGTGGAGGTGAGGGACGGCTTCGGCGTGGAATCCGGGGTCTACTTCCGCCTCGCGCTCGGCGGCATCACCGGACACCGCGATTTTGCCCGCGACACCGGCGTCATCCTCAAGCCGGAGGAGGCAACGCCGATCGCCGATGCCATTGTCCGCGTCTATATCGAGCATGGCGACCGCACCGACCGCAACAAGGCGCGCCTGAAATATGTGCTCGACGCCTGGGGATTCGAGAAATTCCTCGCCCATGTTGAGGAAAAGCTCGGCCGCAAGCTCGTTCATGTGCCGGCCGAGGCCATCGCGCCGCGCCCGGGCTTCGATCGCACCGCGCATATCGGCGTGCATCCGCAAAAGCAGACTGGGTTCAATTGGATCGGCGTCGTCTTCCCGGTTGGCAAGATGGACACGACGCAAATGCGCGGGCTCGCTAAAGTCGCGCAGGATTTCGGCGATGGCGATATCCGCCTGACGGTGTGGCAGAACCTGTTGATCTCCGGCGTCGCCGACGCGCGCGTGAAGGATGCGGTTGCCGCCATCGAGGCGCTCGGCCTCAAGACCGAGGCGACCCCGATCCGCGCCGGCTTGGTCGCCTGTACTGGCGCGACCGGCTGCCGCTTCGCCGCCGCGCATACCAAAGAGACGGCCGAGGAGATCGCGCAATGGTGCGAACCGCGCGTTAGGCTCGATAGTCCGGTGAACATTCATCTCACCGGTTGTCATCATTCCTGCGCACAGCATTACATCGGCGATATCGGGCTGATCGCCTGCAAGGTCGATATAGGCGAGGAGGCCGATCCGGTTGAAGGCTTCCATATTCTTGTCGGCGGCGGTTTTGGTCCGGACGCGGCCATCGCCCGTGACATCTATCGCGATGTGAAGTCACCGGAGGTGCCGCGCACCATCGAGAAAATGTTGAAAGGCTATCTCGCTCATCGCGAGGGTGACGAGACCTTCCTCGCTTTCTCGCGCCGTCACGATGTCGAAGCGTTGCAGGCCATGTTCAAGGCGGAGCACGGCGAATGACGCAGAATGTGCCATCTCCGCTGCCGATGCTGGTGCCGGAAACCGCGCCTTTCAACGACGAACAGCGCAACTGGCTCAACGGCTTCTTCGCCGGTTTGATCGCGCTCGATTCGTCGGGCGTCACGCCGTTGTCCGCCGATCAGGCGCAGGCTCTGCTCGGCGGCATCGACGGCACGGAACACGCCGAAGACGATGACGGCGGCGCGCCCTGGCACGACCAGACCATCCCGATCGCCGAGCGCATGAAACTTGCCGAGGGCAAGCCGCTGCGCTGGAAGATGATGGCGGCCATGGCGCAGCAGGACTGCGGCCAGTGTGGCTACGACTGCAAGAACTATTCGGGCGCCATCGTCTCCGGCGCCGAGACGCGGCTGAATCTGTGCGTGCCGGGCGGCAAGGAAACCGCGCGCATGGTCAAGGCGCTCTATGAGGAGCTCGGCAGTGCGCCGAAAGCGGCGGTGCCCGCAGCGGCTGCGGAAGCAACTCCAGCGCCGCAGGGCAAGCCCGGCACCTCGCGCGACAACCCATCCACCGCGAAAGTGCTGTCGCGCAAACTGCTCAACAAGCCGGGCTCCGAGAAGGAAACCTGGCATGTCGAGATCGATCTCGCGGGTTCGGGGATCGAGTACCAGGTCGGCGATGCCTTTGGACTGTTCC
Source organism: Pseudolabrys sp. FHR47 (assembly GCF_005153485.1). Classification (NCBI taxonomy): domain Bacteria; kingdom Pseudomonadati; phylum Pseudomonadota; class Alphaproteobacteria; order Hyphomicrobiales; family Xanthobacteraceae; genus Pseudolabrys; species Pseudolabrys sp. FHR47. The sequence continues at coordinate 4,016,720 of NZ_CP039740.1, read as the reverse complement.
CGCATAACGATCCGAATTTGGTCGAGCAGGTGATGAAGGCGCTCGGTGCGCCGCCGGATTACGACATCAACGGCCGCACCTTGCGTCAGGTGCTGACCGACAGCGTGTCGCTGTCGCCGGCGCCGGACATGCTGTTCCAGCTGTTCTCCTACATCACTGGCGGCGAGCGCCGGAAGAAGGCGCGAGCGCTGGCGACCGGTGAAGACCCCGACAAGGACGCCGCGACGCTCGATGTGCTTGCTGCGCTGGAGAAGTTCGCCGGTACCGCGCCCGATCCGGAGGCCTTCATCGAGTCGCTCGATCCCTTGCAGCCGCGGCTCTACTCGATCTCGTCCTCGCCCAAGACCGAGAAAGACCGCGTCACGCTCACCGTCGACACCGTGCGCTATACGATCAAAAACAGACAGCGCCTCGGCGTCTGCTCGACTTTGCTCGCCGAGCGCATCGACCCCGGCGCAATCCTGAAAGCCTATGTGCAGAAGGCGCACGCCTTCGCGCTGCCGGTCGATCCTAATGTGCCGATCGTCATGATCGGCCCGGGCACCGGCGTCGCGCCGTTCCGCGCCTTCCTGTACGACCGACTTGCGGACAAGGCGCCGGGCCGCAACTGGCTGTTCTTCGGCCATCAGCGCTCAAGCTGCGACTTCTTCTATGAGGATGAGTTGAAGGCGATGCGCGCTTCCGGCTTCCTTACGCGTTTGACGCTTGCCTGGTCGCGTGACGGCGACGAGAAAATCTATGTGCAGGACCGCATGCGCGAGACCGGTCGCGATATCTGGGCCTGGCTTAGCGAAGGCGCACATGTCTATGTCTGCGGCGATGCCAAGCGCATGGCGAAAGACGTTGAGCTGGCGCTGGTTGACATCGTTGCTGAGCACGGCGGCAAACCGGGCGAAGAGGCCGTGCTGTTCGTCTCGGATTTGAAGAAAAAAGGCCGCTATCAGCAGGACGTCTATTGATGAATGCGCCCGCGCAGCATCCGCCCAGCGTGCGCACCACATGTCCCTATTGCGGCGTCGGCTGCGGCGTGCTGGCGAAACCCGACGGGCAGGGCGGCGCGATCATCGCCGGCGATCCCGAGCATCCGGCCAATTTCGGCCGGCTCTGCTCCAAGGGCTCGGCGCTCGGCGACACGCTCGGCCTCGAGACGCGGCTCATGCATCCGATGGTCCGAAACGGTTCGGCGCTGGTGCGGGCAAGCTGGGATCATGCGCTTGACCAGGTGGCGAGCGGCTTCTCGCACATTATCGAACGTCACGGCCCCGACGCGGTCGCTTTCTATCTCTCCGGCCAGCTACTCACCGAAGACTATTACGTCGCGAACAAGCTGATGAAGGGCTTCATCGGCACGGCGAATGTCGACACCAATTCGCGGCTGTGCATGGCATCGTCGGTCGCCGGCCATCGGCGTGCCTTCGGTGCCGATACGGTGCCGGGTGCCTATGCCGATCTCGACTCGGCCGATCTTATCGTGCTGGTCGGCTCCAACGCCGCGTGGTGTCATCCGATTCTCTATCAGCGCATTATGGCCAACAAGCGCGAGCGTGGCGCCAGGCTGACCGTCATCGATCCGCGCCGCACCGCGACGGCGGAAGAGGCCGACCTGTTTCTTGCCGTTGCGCCAGGCATGGACACGGCGTTGTTCTGCGGCCTTTTGGTGCATCTTGCCGAAACGCAGGCCTTCGATTTTTCCTATGTCGATGCCTATACGACCGGCTTCGCTGAGGCGCTGACGCGCGCGAAGGAGATCGCGCCGGATGTTAAAACAACGGCGGAATTGGCCGGTCTCGCGCTTACCGACGTGGTGCGGTTCTTCGACATGTTCACGTCGATGCCCAAAGTGGTCACCTGCTATTCGCAAGGCGTGAACCAGTCGGCGCAGGGCACCGACAAGGTGACGTCGATCATCAACTGTCACCTTGCCACCGGCCGCATCGGCAGGCCGGGCATGGGGCCGTTCTCGCTCACCGGACAGCCGAATGCGATGGGAGGTCGTGAAGTAGGCGGTCTCGCCAACCAACTCGCGGCTCATATGGGTTTCGCACCGGACGACATCGACCGCGTCGGCCGGTTCTGGAATGCCAAGGCGATGGCGCGGCGCGAAGGGCTGAAAGCCGTCGACATGTTCGACGCCGTCGCTCGTGGCGACATCAAGGCACTTTGGGTCATGGCGACCAACCCGGCGGTCTCGTTGCCGCGCGCTGGACATGTCCGTGCCGCCCTGGACAAGCTTGATCTCCTGGTTATCTCCGAAAATGTCACCAGCAACGACACCGTGCGTGCGAATGCCCATGTGCTGCTGCCGGCGGCAGCCTGGGGCGAAAAGGACGGCACCGTCACCAATTCGGAGCGGCGCATCTCGCGCCAGCGCGCCTTCATGTCGCTTCCCGGCGAGGCGAAGCCCGACTGGTGGATCGTTACCCATGTCGCGCGACGCATGGGATTCGGCGACCAGTTCGCCTACCAAAGCGCGGCGGACGTGTTCCGGGAGCACGCCGCGCTGTCGGCCTTCGAGAACAATGGCACGCGCGATTTCGATATCGGCGGTCTTGCCGGCCTCAGCGACGGCGAATTCGAAGCGCTGAAGCCAGTGCAATGGCCGGTGCTCTCGGCGAACGGGCGCGAGGATTCTCGCTTCTTCGCTGAGGGCGGCTTCTACACGCCGGACCGCAAGGCGCGCCTGATCGCGCCGGAGATGCCGAAACCGCAGGCGGCGCTGTCGCCGGAGTTTCCGTTCCGTCTCAATACCGGCCGCATCCGCGATCAGTGGCACACCATGACGCGCACGGGCCTGTCGCCGAGGCTCGGCGCGCACTTGCCGGAGCCGTTCGTCGAACTACACCCCGATGACGCCGTGCAAGCAGGCTTGGCGAACGGCAGCTTCGCGCGCGTCACGTCGCCTTACGGCTCCTGCGTGCTCAAGGTGATCGTCAGCGAGGGGCAGAGACGCGGCTCGCTGTTCGCCCCGATCCACTGGAGCGACGAGACAGCGTCCTCCGGGCGCGTCGGCGATCTGGTGACGCCGGCGACCGACCCCTATTCCGGCCAGCCGGAAGCCAAGGCGACACCGGCGGCGATCGCACCGGTAACATTCAAATACCGCGGCTTTGCCTTGTCGCGTTCGCGCCTGGCGCTGCCCGAAGCGACCTGGTGGGCGCGTGCCGCCGTCGCGGAGGGTGAGGGCGTGCTGATCGCTTCCAACGATGCTCCGGATGCGTGGCGATCATTCGCGCTGTCGGTCTTCGCCGGTGCGGAAATCGCCGAGTTCACCGACCCGGTCGGCAGCAGCTACCGCATTGCCGCCTTCAGCGAAGGCCGTCTTACCGGCTGCCTGTTCATCGGTCCGTCCGAAAACGCGCCGCAATGGGACGCGGTGAAGTTGCTGTTCGAAGCCGAGACGGTCGGCGACACCCAGCGCCGCGGCCTGCTGTCCGGCCGGTCGACCGATGGCATTGCCGACCCCGGACCGGTGGTGTGCGCCTGCTTCGGCGTCGGCCTCAACATTATCCGCAACGCCCTAACCGACGGCACCGCCGCGAATGTCGCGGAGATTGGCAAGGCGCTGCGTGCCGGGACCAATTGCGGCTCGTGCCTCCCAGAACTGAAGAGGATCGTCAGCGATGTCGCGCAAGCCGTCTGAATCGCGGCCGGCACGAATGGCGAAGCTGGCGCGCCTGCCGGTGTTCTTCGCGCTGTCTGGCAAGCGGGTCGTGCTGGCCGGCGGCTCGCATGCGGCGGCCTGGAAGGCGGAGCTGATGTCGGCCTCCGGCGCACGCGTCGAGGTTTATGCGGACGAATTCTCCGACGAGATGCGCGCGGTAGCGCTCGATCCGCCGGACGGCGAGATCGTGTTGGTCGAACGGCCCTGGACGCCGGCCGACATGACCGGCGCGGCCATGGCCATCGGCGCTTTCGAGGACGATGGCGAGGCCGCAGTCTTCGCTGCAGCCGCGCGCGCGGCGGGCGTACCGGTCAACGTCATCGACAAGCCGGCCTTCTGCGATTTTGCCTTCGGCGCCATCGTCAATCGTTCGCCGCTTGTTATCGGCATCTCGACCGACGGCGCCGCGCCGGTCTTTGCGCAGGCGGTCAGGGCCAAGCTCGAAGCCCTATTGCCAAACGGCTTTGCAGCCTGGGCCGCCGCGGCCTCGCGCTGGCGCGACAAAGTGAAGGCGACGGGCTTGTCGTTCGCCGGCCGCCGCAAGTTTTGGCAGGTGTTTACCGCACATGCCGTGACCCATGCCGAGGCCGCGCCATCTGAATCCGACTTCGATCGTTTTGTGACCGAGGTGAGGGGCCTCGGCGCCGCGGTCGACAGCGGCACGGTGACGCTGGTCGGCGCCGGGCCGGGCGATCCCGAATTATTGACCTTGCGCGCGGTGCGCGCGCTCCAGTCCGCTGACGTCATCCTGTTCGACGATCTCGTGTCGCGCGGCGTGCTGGATTTCGCCCGCCGTGAGGCACGCAAGATGCTGGTCGGCAAGACCGGCTTCGGGCCGTCGTGCAAGCAGGACGACATCAATGCGCTGATGGTGTCGCTGGCGAAACAGGGTAAGCGCGTCGTGCGTCTCAAGGGCGGCGATCCCCTGGTGTTCGGCCGCGCCGGCGAGGAGCTGGACGCCTGCGAAGCCCATGGCATCAAGGCGGAGATCGTACCCGGCATCACGGCGGCGCAGGGCGCGGCGGCTTCGCTCGGCCTGTCGCTAACTGACCGCAAATATTCGCGCCGCCTGCAATACATCACGGGGCACGCGAAGAACGGTCAATTGCCGGACGACATCGACTGGCGCTCGCTAGCCGATCCGGTGACGACGACGGCGATCTACATGCCGGTGCGCACGCTTGCGACGCTCGTCACGCGCGCACTCGACGAAGGTCTCGATCCGGCGACGCCGGCCGCCGCGATTGCGCGCGCGACGTGCCCCGACCAGCAGGTTATTCGCAGCACGATCTCGGAATTGCCGGTGCGCCTTGACGAGGCGAATCTGCCGGGTCCGGTGCTGGTGATGCTGGGGCACACGGTGCGGCCGCAGCAAGCAGTGCCCTCGCGCGCTGCCGTTACGGCGTAACAATCCAACGGCTGATGTAAGCGCCGCCTCTTTGTTGCACCGCAAACTGCGGAGCAGACCGAGACACTTGCCCGTAAACCGGGCCACGTCCTACAATTCAAACATTCGTAGCTGCTCGGGCTCTGGCTTTACGTTATGCAAAAACAGCCTAGCGGAGGCCATACCGATCCTTTGAGCGATGCGCTGTCCGCGATGCACATGGACAGTGGCGTTTTGGGATTATTCGAATTTGGCGCGCCTTGGGCGGTCTTCCACCCGTCCCTGAAAGGTGTGCTTTGTCACATTGTCGCTGAGGGACAGTGCTTTTGTACGGCAACCGACGGATCAGCGATAACGCTGCGTAAAGGCGATTTCATAGCCTTTCCACACGGCGACGCTCATACGCTCGGTGCAGAACCCGGCAAGGAAGGAACGCCGGTTTCGACCTTACTCAACTCGATCGGACATCCGCTGTGGCGGCCTCAGAGTCAATATCCGGCGCCGGTGCACTACCGCTCCGGCGGCGGCGGTGAACGCACGATCATAATCGATCTCGTCTCGGAATTTCCCGATCCGCAGCGGAATCCCTTGCTGCGGGCGCTGCCACGGATCATCCATATTCCCGCCGAGCGGCTCAAGGTCCTCGGCTGGCTCGATCTCTTCCTCGAGTTCATAGCGACGAAGGATTCGACACCGAAATCTGGCTATGCCGCTGCAATCAGCCGGCTTGCCGACCTGATTTTCATACAGGCAGTGCGCGTCCATCTCGAAACCGACGGTCACGAAACGCGAGGTATATTGCGTGGGCTTCTGCATCCGCGGATCAGCCGAGCCCTGCAAGTCATACATACTTCACCGGATCAGAATTGGACTGTGGCCTCTCTTGCCAAAGAAGCCGGAATGTCCCGGACGCATTTCGCCCTCGAATTCTTCGCCTGCGTCGGCGAAACGCCCATCCACTATCTGACGGAGTGGCGAATGCACTTGGCAGTTCGCCGTCTGGCATCGGGTATGACGGTGTCAGTCGTTTCCGATCAGCTCGGGTACGCCTCCCCGATTTCTTTCGCGCGGACATTCAAGCGCGTGGTGGGACTGAACCCAAGCAGTTACCGTTCAGAGTGAGGGATCGTGGACGGGGCTTGTGCGGCTACCTGCGGTCCGTGAATCCCGCTCAAGGCGCAACCGTCAACGCCTTAGACACAAGGCGAGGCGCGGTTTCTTTCAGGGCCAAGCTGATTAAGAACATTGGGACCATGCCGAACGCCGCCACCGTCATGGAGGTAAGCAGACCGAAATGATCCGCGAGAGCGCCAAGCCCCGGTGGCGCGATGATGATCCCGGCGAACTCGGCAAGGCAGGTTACAACCGCGACGCCGAGAGCGACCCAGTTCGAAGGCACGGACTCGCTGGGGATGACCGACAGGATCACCGGACACATGCCCCAGGTGACGAACGACGTCACGAAGAGGACAGCCCATGTGATTGCCATGCTCCCGTCCGGCAAATAGATTGCGGTAAGCGTGCCGATCAGGCCGACAACGGCCGCCATCATCACGACCGGCTTGCGGCCGATCCTGTCGGAGAGAGCGCACATCGCCGTCATCCCGAGGAATCCGCCGGCTCCGAGCGCAGCCATCAACACGCCCGCCGAGCCCGGTTGATAGCCTTTCACCTTCGTCAGAAAAAGCGTGCCAAAGCTGAGCCAACTCCAGAGCCACACCATCCAGAAAATTGAAATCGAGGCGGAGATCAGGACATTGCGGCGTTTGAGGACTTCAACCCACGAAGGACCGGCGCCGGTGTTCGCTTGGGACGTTGCGACGCCTGACGCAGACGTGGAAGCGTGGCCGCGCTCTCGAATCTTCAGCCAAATATAGGGCACAAGCAGCAATCCCGGAACGATCGTCAGATAACAGGCCCATCGCCAGCCCCAAGCCTCGGCGATCATGGTGCCGTAGAGCGGCGCGACAAAACTTGCGAAAAGGGGGAATGCCGAGGTGTAGAACCCGACGTACATGCCGCGCTTGTCCGGCGGGGATTCTTCAGCGATTTGAGCGGTTGCGGCCATGTTGTAGGAGCCTTCGGCCGCGCCAACGACTGTGCGCCAGCCGATGAGCTGAACAACGCTCGTCGCCAATCCTGTGAGCGCCGAGCCGATCGAGAAGACCAAGACTGACGGCAGGATGACGACCTTACGTCCGAATTTGTCCGAGAGCGCCCCGCCGCCAACCGCCAGAACGAGATAGCCGATTGACATCGCCGCCATCAGGACGCCCGCCATCGTGAAGTCGAGTCCGAACTCGGGCAGGACGTAGGGAAACAGCATGGCGATTAGCAGCCGATCGGCAGCCGAAAAGCCCCAGCCCAGGAAGTAGACCAAGACCACTGTGTTGATGGGCGTATGAGCCTTGCGAACTCTCTCCACCTTCGCCTCCCCTAAGATGCGACGCGACTGGGCTGGAAATCAGCGATATCGTCGATGACGTCGTGATTCTCGGCATAGACTTGCGGAAGGATCGCCGCGAGATTGAAGTATTCTTTGGGACAGTGAGACGCCAAAGCCTTCGCGAGCCGTTCGATTTCATGAACCGGCACGTCCTGTCCAACCCGGGTTGGCTTTTTATCGATGATATTCCAACCGACCCAGAAGCGGCTGCGCAACTCAATGCCGCCCGCGATCTCGCGCGCTTGATGCGTGAAACAAACCAGGCGCGAAGATGGTTCGTGCAGCCCGAGATTCGCGTTAACCGCGGTGCGGCCGCCTGCAGCGAAGCGCTTCATGTCGTAGCCGAAGTCTTCTGGCGACATGAAGGAGATGTCGAGGACCAGCATGCCAGTCCCGACATCTTCGGTGACGACGTCGGTGGTACCCCAATTCCGCTCTTGCCAACTGAGTTTGTGATTCAGCCGTCGCTCAAGATCGGCTCGTGCAACGTGGGCATCCTTGTGGTCGTCTGGATCCCAGATGGCATAGCGCAACCCTTCAAGGCCATGCCAGGCAAACCACCAATCGATCATGTCGGCTGTGACGCCCGGCATTTGGGTCAGGCCGGCAACAAACCCCGTCCCGTCCGGCATCAAGCACCAGCCTCGCTCGGCGGAAAGATAACCGGGATTCAATAAGTCATTGCGATTTTGGACAGGCAGCGCGTTCGCAGGATCGATGGGGCACTTCGCGAGCGCGTCATAAACGTCGACTGGTGGCGGTGTCATGGGCCGTGATAGCAAGCTCGCGTAAGAGCGCTTGCGCTCAGCCTCCGTCAATCGGCTTTTAACCGGCATCGCGTTTCTTCCCATTTTCAGGCCGCGTTTGCTCGCGGACGGGCATGTTCGTTGCATTTTGCATAAAGAGTTGGCGCCCTGGCCGGAATGCCCGCCAGTTCAGGATTGCAAACAGATCGTCCGCTATTGGTGAGACCGGTCAGTTGAGGTCGTCGCCTGGTCCGACGCGCATCCGAGTGCCCGAGGTGCACACGTCCTCTCGCGCATGACGCGATTGACGCTGTGCGACGAGAGTCGTTTAATAGTTCTGCAAATAATTTTCGCATTCCGAAAAATCGGGAGCGACCTAAAAAGGCAGAGCATGCCAGGAGAGAAACGCATCAAAGCCGTCGTGCAGGGCCGCGCGCTCAACAGCCGCCCCGAGGCCGATGAGGACTCCCGCAATCTCGTCAATTCGCTCGCCAAGGGCTTGCGCGTTCTTGAGTCCTTCACCGCCGAGCGCCCCGAACTGACGCTCAGCGAAGTCGCGGGTCTCGCGAAGATCGATCCCGGCACCGCGTTCCGCATGCTGAACACGCTGGTAATGGCCGGTTATGTCGCGCGCGTGCCGGACAGCAAGCGCTTCCGCCTCACGTTGAAAGTCACCGATCTTGGTTTCCACGCCATTGCCCGCGCCGATTTGCGCGAACTGGCACGGCCGATCCTGCGCTCGCTGGTCGGCGAGGTGAACGAGGCGGCCTCTCTCGGTGTGCTCGACGGCGCTGACATTCTCTATGTCGAGCGCGTTCGCGCCGGTTTGACGCGCATCGGTGTCGATATCCGCATCGGCACCACGATTCCCGCGTTCTGGAGCACGATTGGCGAAGCCATGCTCGCCTTTCTGCCGCCGAATGAACTCGAGCGTGTGCTGGCGCTGTCGCCGCGTCCCGGCGTGTTCCCGCACAAACCGATGAAGCGCGACGAGATCGAGGCAAGCCTGAGGAACGTACGCGAATGCGGTTATGCGCTGCGCGATTCCTATTTCGGTAGCGGCCTGCGCGTGCTGGCCATGCCGGTACTCGATGTCGACAACTATCCGCTTGCGGCGGTGAGCGTCGCCGTGCCGCAAATCCAGATGTCGTCGAAGGAATTCCGCGAGCATGCGCTGGGCGCCGTGCAGCGCGCGACCGAGGATATCGCGCGCGCCATTCAGGCAAGCGGGTCGGTCTCCGCGATCGCATAGCGATCAGCAAGTTAAAGAGAAGCCAAAGAAGATCATAAACAGGAGGAAGCAGGGATGAAAAAGCTGATGGGAACGGTGGCCTTCGCCACCACGCTCGCCGTGGCCGGCGCGGCGTTCGCGGCGGATACGATTCGTATCGGCGCCATGCCGGTCGGCTCGGGCTGGTATGTCGCCGCGGCGGCGATCGAGCAGGCACTCAAGCCGGTGATGGGCTCGACGCCGGTCGAAGTCATCGCGCGCGGTGGCGGTGTGGCCAATCCGATGGTCGTGGAGCAGGGCAAGGCGGAAATCGCCATGTCGAACGTGGCGACGTCGGTCTGGGCGATGAACGGCGAAGAACTCTATCAGGGCAAAAAGGCGACCCACATCCGCTCGCTCGTCGGCGGTCTCAATCCGGTCTATATGGCAGCGATCGTGAAGAACGATTTCATCAAGAAGACCGGCCTCGACACGATGGACAAGATCTTCACGTCCGGCAAGCCGATCCGCATCGTGATGAAGCCGCAAGGTTCGAACGTGCCGCCGACAGTCGATCTGATCCTCGCTGCTTACGGTCTGGACCGCGCGAAGATCAAGGCGCAGGGCGGCGAAATCATCCAGGTCAATCCGGAGCAGACGCCGGACATCATGCGTGAAGGCCGCGCGGACATCCTGCTCGACACCGTGCTCAAGGGTCACCCGATGATCACGGAAGTCTCGCTGACGGCCGACGTCACCTTCCTGGATCTGTCGGAGAAGGCGCTGAAGAAGCTGTCGGAGAACGGCCTCAAGGCGGCGAAGTATCCGGAGTGGTTCAAGGGCCAGAAGGGGCCGACCTGGGGCGCCGACTTCGGCACGCACCTGATCGCTCGTGCCGACCTGCCGGACGATGTCGCTTACAAGGTGGTCAAGACCTTCATCGAGAAGCGCGACGAGCTGGTGAAGGCCTATCCCGCTTTCGGCGCCTTCAACGCCAAGGACGCCGCCAAGCCGGAGAACAATGGCATTCCGCTGCATCCGGGCGCGGCGAAGTACTACAAAGAACAGGGCATGATGTAGCGCCCTGACGCTGCGACAAGCGCGGCCGGCGAAGCCTGACGCATCGCCGGCCCGCAATTCAGACATGGCCGACCTCAGACGCGGCCCTCCGAAATAGACAACACGACGCACGCTCGAGCGGCCGCACCCGGACACGCCATCATGGACAATTCACACGACGAAATGAACGTCTCGCAACCGATGCGAGCAGGCTGGCGCGCGCTCATGGACGTGCGCCTCTGGGTTGGCCTCGTCCTCGTCGTGTTCCAGTACTACATTCTGATGCATCCGCAGCCGCCTTTGGTGCAACGGCCGATCCATCTCTTGCTGGCGCTACTGCTGGTGTTCCTCTGGCGGCCACTCGATCTGCCGACGCTGCCCAAGTGGCTGACCCGTGGCATCGACTTCATTGCGATTGCCGGCACCATCGGCTTCGCCGTCTATTACTGGCTGTCGCTGCCGCGCATTGAGCAGCGCATCGAGAACGTCGATCCGGTTTTCTTTCAGGATCTCTTCTTCGGCATCCTCTTCGTCGCACTGCTCATCGAAGGCGTGCGCCGCACCACGGGCATGATCCTGGTCTGGGTCATCCTCGGCTTCCTCGCTTACGGCGCCTTCGCTTATGTGCTGCCGGTCGGCGGCTTCCGCGGCTTCGGCCTGGAGGAATATGTCGAAATCCTTCTGTTGACGACCAGCGGTGTCCTCGGCGTCACCACCGAGACGTCTGTCACCTTCGTCTTCTACTTCATCGCCTTCGGCGTTGTTTATGCCGCCATCGGCGGTGGAAAATTATTCATCGATCTCGCCATCCGCATGGTTGGCCGTGCTACCGGCGGCAGCCAGAAGGTCGCTGTGGTCGGCTCCAGCCTGATGGGCACGATCTCCGGCAGCGCGGTGGCCAACGTCGCTGCGGTCGGTGTTTTTACAATTCCGCTGATGCGCAAGTCCGGCGTCGAAGGCAACCGCGCCGCCGCCACGGAAGCCATTGCTTCGACCGGCGGTCAATTGATGCCGCCCGTGATGGGCGTCGCCGCCTTCGTCATGGCCGAACTGATCGGCATTCCTTACGCGCAGATCGCGCTCGCCGGCGTCATTCCCGCGGTTGCCTATTACGTCGCGCTGTACATGCTAGTCGACCTCAACGCGCGCAAGACCGGCACCGGTACGCTGCCGGCCGAGGCGGTCGACAATGTCGATCCGGTGCTGCCGCGGCTGCATCTGCTGCTGCCGCCGATCGTGCTGATCGGCTGCATGATGATGGGATATTCGGCGCAGACGTCCGCCATGTACGCCACTGTGTCGTGCTTCCCGGTCGCCTTCATCCGCCGGCAGGACTGGATCAACCCGCGCCAGGTGCTGGAGATGATCCGCGATACCGGCCGCCAGGCCGCCGAGATCGCGGTGCCGATCGGCGCCATCGGCATCATCATCGCCATCGCCATCCAGTCAAACCTCGCGCTCAAGTTCTCCTCCGGCCTTATCTCGGTCGGCGGCGGCACACTGGCCGGTTCGCTGCTGTTGATCATTGCCGGCTGCATCATCATGGGCATGGGTCTGCCAACGGTGGCGGCCTACATCATCGGCGCCGTGCTTTACGCGCCCGCCTTGCAGAAGCTCGGCGTGCCGCAGCTCACCGCGCATTTCTTCGTCATGTATTACTGCGTGCTGTCGATGGTGACGCCGCCGGTGGCGCTGGCCGCTTATGCGGCGGCGGGCATCGCGCGCACCAGCGCCTGGACGACGGGCTGGATCGCGTTCCAGATGAGCTTTGTCGCCTTCCTCATCCCGTTCGCCTTCGTCGCCGACAGCGCCCTCCTGTTCCAGGGGCCGCTCGCCGGTGTGTTGATCGCGTCGCTCGGACTGTTCATCCCGACGGGACTATGGGCGGTCGGACTCACCGGCTATTTCCGCCGCGACCTGACCTGGCCGGACCGCATCCTGCTGATGATCTGCGGCGTCGCCGCCATCATCGCGCCGACCGGCTCGGCGCTGTGGTTGGCCGGCAACGGCGTCGGCGTTGTCTTCCTGGCGCTCAATTGGCGCTATCCGGCGGTGAGCTTTGGCTCGCTCATGCCCGGCGGCGCGCCGCAGCCACGCGTGTCGCAGCCGACGTCAATCGAGGGCTGAGACGTTGAAGGGGAGTCGCGACAGAACAGGATCGCGTATCGACATCGACGCGCGCTCAAGGCGGAAGGTGCGTCAGGTGACCGATCACCCGAGCATTCATCACCATCCGTTCTTCTTCGTGCCGGCCTATGACCGGGCCTGCACGAAGCTGTTCTTCGTGTCGCATCGCACCGGCAGACCGCAGATTTATTACGAGGACCGCGCTGTGGGCGAAATCGTGCAGGTCACCGACCGCGACGACCTCGCCGAATGGTCGGTCTATCCCGCGCCGGATGGCCGCTCCGTCTATTACGTTGCGGGCACCGGTGCCTGGTGCGCCGATCTCTCCGATTTCAGCGAAACGCAGCTCGCCGATTTCGGCGCCATCGAAATGCGCGAGAAGGGCATGGTCGGCGCCGCCATGGGCACCACGGCGCTCTCGGCGAACGGCCGCTGGTGGGCAATCCCGGTGAAATCGGGAAAGGTGTCGCGCTTCATCTGCATCGATACCGAGACCGGCAAGAGCGATGTCATCCTGGAACGGGACACCATCGGCCATCCGCAATTCTGTCCGGACGATGACAACCTCATTCTCTATGCCGGCCCGCTGACCGACCGCGTCTGGACCGTTACCCGCGACGGCGTCAACAAGCGCGTCTATAGCCGCGAAGATCGGATGCAATGGGTGACACACGAGGTCTGGCTGCCGGGCAAGAAGGCGATTGCTTTCATCGACTGGCCGCGCGGCATGCGCCTCATCGATATCGGCACCGGCGAAGCGCACTGGCTCAACCATTTCCCGGCCTGGCATGCGGCGCCGGATTCGAGCGGCACGCGCTTTGTTTGCGACACGAACTTCCCCGACAAGGGATTGCACATCATCCCGCTCGACGGCGATCCGCAGTTCCTGTGCGTTAGCGAGGCGACCTCTGAGGGCGCGCACTGGGCGCATCCGTTTCCATACAATGACGGCCCGGTCGCGGTCGAAGCGCGTCAGCATACCCATCCGCATCCGCGTTTCTCGCCGGATGGCACGCGCGTGGTCTTTACGTCCGACAGGACCGGCTTCGCGCAGCTCTACGAGGTCGAACTCGAGGGAGGCGCGTTATGAAGACCGACGCACTCCTCGAAAGCCAGCGCGTGCGTGCCGACATTCGCGCCGGCCGCTATACGGGCTCGAGCCGCGGCATGGCGCATGGCTTCGTCCAGTGCAATCTCGCCATCATGCCGAAGGCCTATGCCTTCGACTTCATGCTCTATTGCCAGCGCAACCAGCGCGCCTGTCCGGTCCTGGAGGTGCTGGAGGCCGGCGATCCGGTGCCGCGCAGGCTGGCGCCGACCGCGGACCTGCGAACCGATTGCGCGCGCTACACAATTTTCGTCGACGGCGAACGCCAGGGTGACCGCACCGACATCTCGGACCTGTGGCGGGACGACCTGGTGTCGTTCCTGATCGGCTCCGGCATCACCTTCGATGACGCCTTCGAGCGCGCGGGCGTGCCGACCGACAGGGACCGCTGGGTGCTGCGCACCAACCAGCCGACCGAGCCGGCCGGTCCCTTCAAGGGCGATCTGTTCGTCACCATGCGCTGGCTGACGCCGCAGCAGGCCATCGTCGCGACGCAGGTCTCGGCGCGCTTTCCCTTCAATCACGGCGCCCCAATCCATATCGGCGATCCGGCCGGCATCGGCGCCGATATCGACAATCCCATATTCGGCGGTCCGGTCGGACCGATGCCGAAGGACAAGACCGCGCTGTTCTGGGCTTGCGGTGTGACGCCGCAATCGGCGGCGGAGGCAGCCAAGCTGCCGCTCTTCATCGTGCATGCCGCCGCGCACAGTTTCATCACCGATCTTCGGGCCGAAAGCCTGATGACGCCATAAGACCGAAGTGGAGTAGCTAAACGTGGATGCGAAGTTAGTTCAAAATCGCTTGCGACTGTCCGCCGACGTCGGCGGGACCTTCACCGACGTTGCGGCCTTCGATGAGCCGACCGGCAAGCTGATGCTCGGCAAGACGCTGACCACGCATCAGCGTCTGGTGACCGGCATCGAGACAGGTGTCGAGAAGGCGGGCGCGTCGTTCCCGCAGGCGCAATTGTTCCTTCACGGTACCACGGTGGCGATCAACACCATTCTCGAGCGCACCGGCGCGGAATGTGCGCTGCTGACCACGCAGGGCTTCCGCGACATTTACGAAATCGGCCGCGTCAATCGCCCCGAGGCCTACAACCTGTTCTTCCAGAAGCACAAGCCGTTGATCGACCGCGACTTGCGTTTCGACATCCGCGAGCGCTGCGATGCGCAGGGCCGCGTGCTCATCCCGCTCGACGAGCAACAGGTGCTCGATACGGTGGCGGAAGCCGTGAAGAAAGGCATCAAGGCGGTCGCCATCCTGTTCCTGCACTCCTATCGCAACTCGGCGCACGAAAAGCGTGCCAAAGAGATTGTCGAGAAGGCGTTCCCCGATCTGTTCGTCACGGCCTCGCACGAACTGTCGCAGGAATATCGCGAGTATGAGCGCACCTCCACCACGGCGGCCAATGCCTATGTCGGCCCGCGGGTGCGCACGTATCTCGGCGAGATGGACAAGCATCTCGGCGAAACCGGTTTCACCGGCACCTTCCTGGTGGTGCAATCGACCGGCGGGCTCTTTGATATCGAAGAGGCTCAGCAGTCCTGCATCCGCATGCTGGAATCCGGTCCGGCGGCAGGCGTCATCGGCTCCAAGGTGCTGTGCGACCAGATCGGCATGAAGAACGCCATTGCCTTCGACATGGGCGGTACCACGGCAAAAGCCGGCGTCATCTATCAGGGCGACGTGCTGATGACTGGCGGCCAGATCGTCGGCGGTTACGCCTCGGGCCTGCCCTTGCAGATTCCCATGATCGACATTCAGGAAGTCGGCACCGGCGGCGGTTCGATCGCGCGGATCGAAGCCGGCGCCCTACGCGTCGGGCCGGAGAGCGCCGGCTCATCGCCCGGCCCGGTGTGTTACGGCCTCGGCGGCACCGAGCCGACCGTGACCGATTGCAATCTCGCGCTCGGCCGCCTGGCGCCGGACCGTTTCCTCGGCGGCGAGATGAAGCTCGATCTCGGCGGCGCGAAGAGGGCGATCGAACAGAAGATCGGCAAGCCGCTCGGTCTCGGCACGCTGGAGGCCGCCGACGGCATTCTACGCGTGGCTGTGACCAAGATGTCGCACATGGTGCGTTGGGTCACGACGGAACGTGGCCTCGATGCCGCCGACTTCGCGATGATCGCCTATGGCGGTGCCGGTCCGCTGCACGCCGCCATGATCGCGCGCGAATTGCGCATCGGCAGACTCATCATTCCGTTCGCGCCGGGCCACTTCTCGGCCTACGGCATGCTATTCGCCGATCTGCGCCGCGATCTCGTCAATACCTGGTTCAAACCTTTTGCCGACGTTTCCTTCGACGAGATGGAAGCGCTTTATCAGGCGATGGAGAAGGCGGGTGCGGAGGATCTCGAACGCAGCCGTGGCATGACTGTGGACACCGTCTCGCTGCGCGGCGCCGACATGCGTTATGTCGGGCAGGAACATGCGGTCACCGTCGATATCCCGATGGAGCTGTTCCGCAACAAGGATCGTGACGGCATCAAGAAGATGTTCGATGCCGTGCACGAAACCCGTTACGGCTATCACAATGCCGAGGAAAAGGCTGAGATCGTCTCGCTGCGCTCGGCCACCGTCGGCCTGATGAAGAAGCCGGAGCGCGAGACGCTCGCCGATGGCGGCGCTTCGCCAGAGGCCGCGTTCCGCGGCAATCGCCCGGTCTATTATTCGGGCGTCGGCATGGTCGATACGCCGACCTATGACCGCGCCAAACTGGCCGCCGGCAACCGCATCAACGGTCCGGCACTGATCGAAGAGCATGCCTCGACCACTGTCGTGCATCCGCAGGATAAGGTCGAAGTCGATGCCTTCGGCAATCTGCATATCGAAATCGGAAGGGCCTGATCATGGACGCCATCACCAAGAAGGGCGCGGCCCGCACCACCGTCGACCCGGTCGTTACCGAAATCGTGCGCAACGGTCTCATCGCCACCACGGAGGAGATGAAGACCAACCTGATGCGCACCGCCTACAACATGATCATCTACGAGGCGCTCGACTTCACGGTCGGCCTGTTCGACGCCGAGGGCAATACGGTGTCGATCGGCCTCGGCCTGCCGATGTTCATTCGCGGCATGAGCGAGACGGTCAAGGCCAAGATCGCGCATTTCAAGGGCGATATCGAGCCGGGCGACATCCTGCTGACCAACGATGCCTATATCACCGGCTCGCATCTCAACCACATGACCTTCACGGTGCCGATCTTCCACGACGGCGATCTGGTCGGTTTCTCCTGCTGTATGGCGCACTGGCCTGATGTCGGCGGCACTCTGTCGGGCTCGACCACGGATATCTATTCCGAAGGTCTGCAGATGCCGATCGTCAAGATCTACCGCAAGGGTGTGATCAGCGACGAGCTTGTCTCGATCATCAAGACCAATGTGCGTCTGGCCGACCGCGCTATGGGCGATTTCCGCGCCCAGGTCGCCGCGGTGAAGACCGGTGAGAAGCGCTTCCTCGAAATGCTGCGCAAATACGGCCGCGACGACGTGCTCGGCGCCATCGACGCCATCATGGATCAGAGCGAACGCCTTGCGCGCGAGCGCGTCGCGGCGATGCCGGACGGCGTCTACGAGGCCGAGTCGTTCATGGACGATGACGGCGTATCGGTCGGCGTGCGCGTGCCGATCCGCGTCAAGGTCGAGATCAAGGGCGACCGCATGTCGGTCGATCTGTCGGAAGTCTCGAAGCAGGTCGGCGGCTTCTACAACTCCGGCGCGACGGCGGGCATGTCCTGCTGCCAGGTGGCGTTCAAGTGTCTGACGTCGCCGCTGGATATGCCGATCAACGAAGGCCAGTTCCGCGCGCTCGACATTATCCTGCCGCCCGGCAGCGTCGTGTCGGCGGTGAAGCCGGCCGCGATGCGCATGTGGATGACCTATCCGATGACGGTGGTCGACACGATCTTCAAGGCGGTCGCGCCGGCGATGCCCGATCAGGTTGCGGCTGGTCATCATGCCGATCTCGTTGTCGGCCGCGTCAATGGCCGCAAGGCCAAGGACAATTCGTTCTACATCTATCTCGGCGGTCTCATCGGCGGCGGCTGGGGCGCCAAGCACAACAGCGATGGCATGAACGCGACCATCGCCATGAACGACGGCGATACGCATAACGGTCCGTCCGAACAGGTCGAAGCCAAATATCCGCTGCTTGTGGAGCGCTATTGCCTGCGGCCGGATTCCGGCGGCGCAGGCAAATATCGCGGCGGGCTCGGTACCGAACAGGTGATGCAGGCCATCAACCAAATCAACTTCTCCTCCCAGATGGACCGGGTGGTCTGCAAGCCGTGGGGCCTGTTCGGTGGCCTGTCCGGCTTCGGCAATTCGGTGGCGGTGAGCCGCGGTGGCGCAACTGAAGAGACGCTGTTCCCGAACGGGAAGGCGATCAATCAGGTGATCAAGCCCGGCGACGCCTACATTCTTCGCTCGGGCGGCGGCGGCGGTTACGGTTCGCCGCTGGAGCGCGATCTCGACAGTCTCGGTCACGACGTGCGGTGCGGTTATGTCACCCGCGAGGAAGCGGAGAAGAGCTATGGCGCCGTGTTCAAGGCCGATGGCGCGATTGATCCGGGCGCCACAGCAAAGCGTCGGGCGGAAATGAAGAAAGCCGGCCTTCCGGTCGATGAGCCAATCGCGCCGACGCCGGTGTTCCCCAGCCAGATGGTGTTCGAGCAGCCGCAGCGCAACGAAATTCCGGAGAAGCTGACGGAAGAGGAGCGGATGGTGTTTGCCATGAACTGCCGGTGTTGTTCGTAGTATGCACCATTCGCAGGCGCGCTCCCTCTCACCTCTGGGGAGAGGGTTGGGGTGAGGGGGCAAGTGAATTCCATAGGTCGTAACCCCTCACCCGACGCACTTCGTGCGTCGACCTCTCCCTATGGGAGAGGTAAAGAGATCGCCCCATGATAGGCGGCCTTCTCGCACTTCTTTCCGCAGTCACCTTCGCCTATGCCAACGCTACGGTGCGGCGCGGGGTCCTCACCGGCACCGTGTTGCAGGCCGTGGCCATCAGTCTGCCGATCGGGCTGCCGTTTTTCCTGCTGGCAATGTGGCCGACCGGTGGCTTTGCGGCCTTGGCCGAATTCGATACCCGCGCCGTGCTGCTGCTGGTCGTCGCCGGCGTCATCCATTTCGCGCTGGCGCGCTACTGCAATTATCGGGCGACCAAGGCCATGGGCGCCAATCTGGTGGCGCCGATCCAGCAATACAGTCTCATCATTACGCTGGTGCTGGCGATCGTCTGGCTCGGCGAGGCGCTGACGGTGCTGCGCATCCTCGGCATCATCTGCGTCGTGGCCGGGCCGGCGGTGACTCTGGGGCCCGACAAGAAGCCGGCCGCCGCGCCCGCAGCGTTCGAACCGGCCTATGGCGAAGGCTATCTTTTCGCTCTGCTGTCGGCGATCGGCTTCGGCATCAGCCCGATCCTGATCGGCATGGCCTTCGTCAACAAGGGCCTCGCCGCCGGCATTGCCGGGGGCTTCATCTCCTATCTGGCGGCAACGGTCGCCATCGCGTTGCCGCTGCTGCTGCCCGGCCAGTGGAGGAGCTTCCGCTCCGTCGATCCCGCAACGGCCCGATGGTTCATCATCTCCGGCATCGCGGTCGCGATCTCGCAGATGACCCGCTACATGGCGCTTGCCGTCGCGCCCGTCTCGGTCGTGTCGCCGATCCAGCGCCTGTCGATGATCTTCCGCATCTATTTCGGCGCCATCCTCAATCCGCACCACGAGGTCTTCGGCGGCCGGATCATCGCCGGCACGGTGATTTCGTTGCTCGGCGCGGTTGCCCTGTCGGTCAGTGTCGACGGGCTGGCCGAGATGTTGCCGCTCCCCGCGCCGCTGGCGGCACTTTTGGGCTGGCGCTGGCATTTTCCCGCGTTTTAGGCCGCGCTAGGACTTCCCCCGGCGTTACGCTAGATAGGGAAGCCGTGCCGGCGACCGAGGGGACGATGGAAGGCTCAACGCCGAAAAGCCGGGCTAGCCTGCGCACGAACGCGACAACGCGCGATCCCGAGCGCACGCGTGCGGCGATCCTGCGTGCCGCCACCGAAGAGATAACAGCCAAAGGGCTCACCGGCGCCCGGGTCGATGCCATCGCGGAGCGCGCCGGCATCAACAAGCGCATGCTGTACCATTACTTCGGCGACAAGCAGGGGCTCTACCTCGCCGTTCTCGAGGAAACCTATTCGGCGATCCGCGCCGCCGAAATCGGGCTGAACCTGACGGAGCTCGATCCGGTCGCTGGCATGCGCAAGCTGGTGCTGTTCACTTGGCAGTATTTCATCGATCACCCGGAGTTCTTGAGCCTGCTCGCCACGGAGAACATGAATCGGGCGGAAAATCTGAAGCAGTCGCAAAGCATCCGGCCGTTACACCGGCCGCTGACCGGCATGATCGAGGAGCTGCTGCAGCGCGGGGTGAAGCAGGGTCTGTTCCGCAAGGGCGTCGATCCGGCGGAGCTTTACATCACCATCGCCGGTCTCGGCTTTTTCTACATGCAGAACCGGTACACCCTGTCGGTGATCTTCGGCGAAGACCTGAGTGCGCCCAAGCGTTTGGACAGGCGCGGCGAGCACATCGTCGAGGTCGTCCTCGCCTACCTGAAGCCTCCCGAAAAGAAATGATATTCCGAGCCTCTTGACGAGGGACCGGTTTCGGCCCGATAGTAACCGTCTGGTTACTTAAGGGCCGGCGCCATCGGATGCCGGCAAAAACATTTCGGAGGAAATGCGCGTGGCGACCCGCAGGCTCGGCATCGTTATGAACGGCGTCACGGGACGCATGGGGCTCAATCAGCACCTGGTGCGCTCGATCGTGGCCATCCGGCAGCAGGGTGGTGTTGTGCTGCCCAATGGCGATCGTGTCATGCCGGACCCGATCCTGATCGGCCGCAACGCCGAGAAGATCGCCGCGCTCGCCAAGCAGTACGGCATCGAACGCTACACCACCGACCTTTCCGCCGCGCTGAAGGACCCGAAGGACGAAGTGTTCTTCGACGCCGCGACCACTCAGATGCGCGCCGACCTGCTGATGCAGGCGATCGATGCCGGCAAGCACGTCTATTGCGAAAAGCCGATCGCCGACACGATGGAGAAGGCGAAGGCCGCCGCCAAGGCCGCCAAGGCCAAGGGCATCAAGAACGGCGTGGTGCAGGACAAGCTGTTCCTGCCCGGCCTGCGCAAGGTCAAGATGCTGCGCGATAGCGGCTTCTTCGGCCGCATCCTCTCGGTGCGCGGTGAATTCGGCTACTGGGTGTTCGAAGGCGACTGGGGCCAGCCGGCGCAGCGGCCGAGCTGGAACTACAAGCTCGCCGAAGGCGGCGGCATCATTCTCGATATGCTGTGCCACTGGCGCTACGTGCTCGACAACCTGTTCGGCAATGTCGAGGCGGTGAGCTGTCTGGGCGCGACGCATATTCCGGAACGCGTCGATGAAAACGGCAAGACCTACAAGGCCGATGCCGACGATGCGGCCTATGCCACGTTCCAATTGGCTGGCGGTGTTGTCGCGCACATGAACTCGTCGTGGGATGTGCGCGTGCGGCGCGACGATCTCGTAACCTTCCAGGTGGACGGGACACACGGCTCGGCCGTCGCCGGACTCACCAAGTGCTTCACGCAGCACCGCGTCAACACGCCGCGTCCGGTCTGGAATCCCGACGTGCCGCAGACCATGAACTTCTTCGCCCAGTGGGAAGAGGTGCCGGACAATCTCGTTTACGAGAATGGGTTCAAGATCCAGTGGGAAGATTTCATCCGTCACGTCTGCGCCGATACGCCGTGGCACCACGGTCTCATTGAAGGCATCAAGGGCGTGCAGCTCGCTGAGCTGGGCTTGAAGAGCTGGAAGGAACGCCGCTGGCTCGACGTGCCGGACGTGAAGATTTAACTGAAGCTGTCATGCCCCGCGAAGGCGGGGCATCCAGCACTTTGCGAAGACAAGTGCTGGACCGTCCGCTTTCGCGGACGAT